>NZ_JANSWL010000036.1:0-71916 GCF_028539135.1 Butyrivibrio sp. DSM 10294
ATCACTCACCAGAAAAGACTTTGATGAGCTGAACAACTCGTCAGCGAAACTGATAGAGATTGCAAAGGAACAGCAACGACTTTTAGCGGCCTGACAATTGGATACCTAAAGGTAATTTACACACAATAAAGGACTTGACCGCTCTCTGCCCTGACGCTCGCCTATTTCTACATGTTTTCTTATTTGTCTGTGCCTTCTATACTTATCCATAGTATAATTTTATCACAATTGATGTTCTCAAATATTAAAAAAAGATGATATTTTGTTTATAAAACATGCAAAATATCATCTTTTTATTTTATTTTCGATTTAATTTATACAAATCGTATAAGTGGCTATATTACACAGGATACGCACCATTCTTGGTATCTGCAGCAGTTACGTCAACCTTGTCCTGCTGTGCCATACGATACTTGAAGAAGTCTGTAGCAACCTGTGGGAAGAGAGCGTATGAAAGAACGTCTTCATCCTGCTGCTTCCACTGTGCAACCTGCTCTTCGAACTTCTTAAGTCCGGGCTCAAGCTTATCTGCAGGTCTGCAGGTAATAACCTCTCTGTCGCCGATGATCTTCTTCTGAACTTCGGGGTTGAAAGGCTTGATTGTCTTACCATATTCTCCGGCAAGAAGATCCTTGGTCTGGTCAGTAGCAACCTTGTATCTCTCACCCATAAGAACGTTCATAACAGCCTGTGTTCCAACGATCTGTGATGAAGGAGTAACAAGCGGAGGCTCACCGAAGTCCTTACGAACCTGAGGAATCTCCTCAAGCACTGTATTGTACTTGTCGCTTGCGTTCTGCTCCTTGAGCTGGCTAACCATGTTGGAAAGCATACCGCCGGGAACCTGATACATAAGAGTCTTGATATTAACACCAAGAACCTTGGCATCCATAAGTCCGCTCTTTAAGCACTCTTCTCTGTAAGGTCTGAAGTGATCTGCGATCTTAGCAAGAATCTTCTGGTCAAGACCTGTCTCAAAAGGCTGTCCCTTGAAGGCTTCTACCATAACCTCGGTAGCGGGCTGTGAAGTTCCGAGAGCGAAAGGTGAAATTGCGCAGTCGATGATATCAACACCGGCCTCAGCTGCCTTCATGTATGTCATACTGGCAACACCTGATGTGTAGTGAGTATGAAGGTCGATAGGAAGCTTGGTTGCGCTCTTAAGGGCCTTAACAAGCTTCTCTGCCTCGTAAGGAAGAAGAAGTCCTGCCATATCCTTGATACAGATTGAATCTGCGCCCATTGCCTCGATATCTTTGGCAATGTTCATCCAATAATCAAGTGTATATGCATCACCAAGGGTGTATGCAAGAGCGATCTGAGCATGTCCGCCCTCTTTCTTACAAGCCTTAACAGATGCCTCAAGGTTTCTAAGGTCGTTAAGACAGTCAAAGATTCTGATAATATCGATACCGTTTGCGATAGACTTCTGTACGAAGTACTCTACAACGTCATCGGGATAGTGCTTGTAACCAAGGATGTTCTGTCCACGAAGGAGCATCTGAAGCTTGGTATTCTTGAAGCCGTCTCTGAGCTTACGAAGTCTCTCCCAGGGATCTTCCTTAAGGAATCTCATGCAGGAATCGAATGTAGCTCCGCCCCAGCACTCTACTGCGTTATATCCGACTTTATCCATTGTATCAATGATCGGAAGCATAACCTCTGTAGGCATTCTTGTAGCGATCAGTGACTGATGCGCGTCACGGAGAACGGTCTCATTGATACGAACAGGTTTTTTCTGTATATCTGCCATTTCTTTATTTTCCTTTCATAAAAGATTTTATACACCAAATACTGCCATGAATGTACCTGCAACTACTGCGGTACCGATAACTCCTGCAACATTAGGTCCCATAGCATGCATGAGCAGGAAGTTGGAAGGATCATACTCCGCACCAACCTTCTGTGAAACACGGGCTGCCATAGGAACGGCAGATACGCCTGCTGAACCGATAAGAGGATTGATCTTTCCTCCGGTGATCAAACATAAGAGTTTACCAAGCAAACAACCTGCTGCAGTACCGAAAGCAAAAGCTATAAGTCCAAGTACAACGATGATAAGTGTTGTCTTGTTAAGGAAAGCCTCAGCACTTGTTGTAGCACCTACTGATGTTCCAAGAAGGATAACTACGATGTACATAAGTGCGTTGGAAGCTGTTTCCTGAAGCTGACGAACAACTCCTGACTCTCTGAAAAGATTTCCGAGCATCAGCATACCGATAAGGGGTGCTGTTGTAGGAAGAATCATACTAACAACGATAGTAACGATTACAGGAAAGAGAATCTTCTCCAGCTTGGATACTTCTCTAAGCTGCTGCATTCTGATGGTTCTCTCCTTCTGTGTTGTAAGGAACTTCATAATAGGCGGCTGAATCATAGGAACCAGAGCCATATAGGAGTAAGCTGCAACGGCGATAGGTCCTAAGATTGATGTCTGATGAAGTTTGGATGCAAGGAAAATAGATGTAGGTCCGTCTGCACCACCGATGATTGAAACAGCTGCGGCCTGCTTGTCATTAAAGCCGAAGAAAATGGCCATAAAGTAAGCAGAGAAAATACCGAACTGAGCACCTGCTCCCATAAGGAAGCTGATGGGGTTGGCAATAAGGGGACCAAAGTCTGTCATGGCTCCTACACCAAGGAAGATAAGTGAAGGAAGGATAGCCCATTCATCAAGGATGTAGAAATAATGAAGGAGTCCGCCTGCTGCATCACCTACCGGCTTAGCCATGATATCAGGATAAATATTTACAAGAAGCATACCAAATGAAATTGGTACCAAAAGC
This sequence comes from Butyrivibrio sp. DSM 10294, assembly GCF_028539135.1. NCBI lineage: Bacteria > Bacillati > Bacillota > Clostridia > Lachnospirales > Lachnospiraceae > Butyrivibrio > Butyrivibrio sp. DSM 10294. Next base: position 2,787 of record NZ_JANSWL010000036.1, read on the forward strand.
AAAGGCTCAAATCCTTTGGCAATAGCAAGATATAAGAAAATCAGCGCCACAACAACCATGATATAGTTACCGGGTGTCATTGTGGTAAATGCTGTTTGCTGCCAGAGATTTGATAATGTATTAACTATGTAATCCATTTTCTATCCTCATTTCTTAGTTTAATAATCGTGAATAGTTCTCTGACAAATAATTAGTTAAGAGTTGCAAGAACTGTTCCTGCCTCAACGGGATCACCGGCTGCAACATCAACACTTGCTACTGTTCCGTCTGCAGGAGCAACCATAGGAATCTCCATCTTCATGGACTCGATGGTTACAACTGTGTCACCCTTCTTAACAGACTGGCCAACGTTGGCGTTGATCTTAAGAACCTTACCTGCTGCACCGGCCTCAACCTTGATACTGCCTGCGCCTGCGCTTGTCTTCTTAGCGGGAGCTGCGGGAGCCTTAACGGCGGGAGCTGCTGCTCTGGCAGGAGCTGCGCCTGTGCTCTGTCCCTCTTCTACTGTTACATCATATACGTTTCCGTTAACGGTTATTGTATAATTCTTCATTGTGTCTCCTTTCAAAATTAGAAGCATGCCATAGCGATGCCTTTATCAATTATTTTTCCAATTTGTATTTCTCTTTCTGATGGATCTTACAACAAAGCCATCAGTTCCACCGCTACCTTCATAAGCAGCTATAGCGGCTGCAATTACGGCTACCAGCTCAGCATCATTTGTAAGTTCTTCCTGCTCTGCAATCTGGTTGGTCGCATTGTCCATTGCCTTCTGGGTGATTTCCTTATCGCTCTCTTTCTTCTTTTTGCCACCGCCGATAAACAACGGGAAGAGTGAAATAATAAGGGAAATGATTATGAGGATGGCGAAGGCCATTCCCATACCCAAAAGGGTATTAAGTCCGGCATTTCCTAACTTCTCCGGGGTAGACTTGTTAACCGTTACACCGATATCAGTAGGCTGACCGTTATTCTTGAAATACATCTCCATATTGGCTGTATGTGTTGTGCCTGTAAGTTCACTCTGGGCAACAAGAACACCGTCGCTGTTAATGTAGAACTTGGTGTCGGTAACACTGATGTCTCCCTGCAATGTCTCAAGATTGGAATAACCAAGCTCTTCAACTGCCTTGCACCAGCTGTCATAGCCCTTGTAGATTACCTCGTAGTAATCATCGCCGTAACCGGCAAGGGAAAAGTACATTTTCTCTTCGAAGTTCTGTGGTGTGATTCCCTGTAAGTACCAGTTCTCAAACCACTGATCCTCAACTGTTGTGGCGAAGGCTCTTAAATTCTCGACATTAAAGGTTTCAGCCTGATATCTGCTTCCTTCAACGGAATTATAATTAATCTCCTGCCCGCAGGCTGTAAGACCAAGAAGGCAGCTGAGCATAACGCCCAAAACTAAAAGTTTACTTTTCATTCTGAGTGCTCCCTTCATTTATACTGTGCCATGTTTTTTGGCAGGACGCTCATCTCTTTTTGTAAAAAGCATTTCAAATGCTCCGATTACGTATTTTCTGGTATCCGCAGGCTCGATGATCTCGTCTACGTATCCTCTTGCAGCTGCGCTCTTAACATTGTTCTGAAGAGCAGCGTACTCGGAAGCTGTCTTGGAAACAGTCTCTGCATCCTTGCCGTCAGCAATGATCTTGGCTGCAAGACCTGCATCCATGGTTCCGATCTGAGCATCAGGCCAGCTGATGGTAACATCTGCTCCAAGAGCCTTGGAGTTCATGATAACGTAAGCTGATCCGAAAGCCTTACCTGTGATAAGGTTAACCTTAGGTACTGTCGCATTGGCAAGTGCATAAACAAGTCTGCCTGCAGCCTTAGCAACATGCTTCTCATCACATCTGGTTGAGCCGAAGCCTGTAGCATTGTTAAGTGTAAGAACAGGAATATCAAAAGCATCGCAGAAATTAACAAACTCTGCAGCCTTCTCGCATCCGTGTCCTGTAAGCTTGTCCTCAAACTTCTCAGCCTCTTTGCCGTTCTCGTCAAAAATAGCTGTACGGTTACCTACAAGTCCTACTGTAGCACCGTTAAGCTTGATGAAGCCTGTAACCATCTCTTTAGCATACGCTCTCTTTGTCTCGAAGAATACGCCGTTGTCTGAGATCTGTGAAGCAACAAGTGCAGGATCTGCAGCACAGCCGTCAAGGTTCTCGCAGGCTCTGTTAAGATCGTCAGAGCACTCCTCGTAAGAATCACCATCTTCGTTGTTGGAAGGAAGAAGCGAAACGAGCTCTCTGATCTGTGCGTATACAGTAGCCTCGTCAGCAACAACATCTACGTTGCCAGTCTCGGCTGACTGCCACTTGGCACTTGAAGTGTCACATTTCTCTTTATAATTGCCCTCAAGGACATTAGGTGAATTAACAAAGAGTTTTGCCTTGTCAGATTCCATGAATGTGAAGTCAGTGATTGAAGGAATCAGTGCAAGTCCTCCACCACAGTTTCCGAATACGGCTGTGATCTGAGGAACTACGCCGGAAGCCTCCACCTGCTTAAGATAGATTTCACCGAATGCATTAAGTGCATCGGCTCCTTCCTGAAGACGAAGTCCTGCTGAATCGATAAGACCGATTACAGGAGATCCTGTCTTGATAGCCAGTTCATACAGGCGAACGATCTTCTTGGCATGCATTTCACCAATAGATCCGCCAAGAACTGACGAATCCTGGCTGTAAACATATACCAGGTTACCGTCGATAACACCATATCCGGTAACAACGCCGTCAGATGGTGTTTCTTCCTGTTTCAGATTGAAATCTGTGCTTCTTGCAGTCACAAGGGCGCCAATTTCAACGAAACTGTTTTCATCGAGCAAAGCATTAATTCTCTGACTCGCTTGTGAAGAACTACTCATTTGTTTAACCTCCGTGAAAAAATTGATGTATTATTCAGAGCTGAGACTCGGAATAGTCGCAAATTTCGCAACATAAGTCAGAATATAGTATACCACACTTGTGGGCAAAAAAAAGCGAGAATACAGAAAAAATTCAGTATTCTCACATATTTTTAAGTTTTTGTATCTTAAATATCCAGTTTTAAGTTAACTTCTTCTTCAGCTTGTGCCTTGAACTCCTCTACCTGCACGGTTCCGATGGATGGAAGCTCCTCAAGGGACTTAACGCCAAAGCTTCTCAAAAACTCCTCTGTAGTTCCGAAAAGAAGGGGTCTTCCCGGCGCATCCAATCTGCCAAGTTCCTGAACCAGTCCGAATTCCACAAGTCTGTTCACGGCATGATCTGAATTTACACCTCTTATCTTCTCTACTTCCAACCTGGTAATAGGCTGCTTGTAGGCTATTATCGACAGCGTCTCCATAAGCGAATCCGTTAGTACCGCCTTCTTAGGAGCTTTCGCAATTTTAACCAGGTATTCATACATTTCTTTTCTGGTGCACAGCTGCACTGATTTCTCAAGCTCAATGATACCGATACCGCTGTCGGTTCTTTCATATTTTTCCTTAAGATACTGAACGTATTTCTTGATCTCTTTTACATCTGTCCCGATGGCCTTGGCAAGGGCACTAAGCTCGACAGAATCCCCCATTGTAAACAGAATAGCCTCAACTACGGCTGCTCCCTCTTCTATTATCATATTCTCAGCTTGCCTTTCTTGATGTGATTATGATATCGCCGAAGGTGGTCTCCTGCTCTATCTCTATTTCTCCCAGCTTGATCTCCTCCAGCATAACGAGGAATGTTACGATAATCTCATTCTTGCTGTGCTGCTTCTCAAGGAGCTGTCTGAAGCTGAATCTGGTATGCTCACGGATATAGGCCTTAACATACAGATACTTGGCATCCATATCGACTTCTTCCTTCTCGATATTGCCGAATTTGCTTCTGATGGGATCCACCTTGTCTTCCTGTCTCTTTAAAAGCTCCTGAAAAATAGAATTGAGCTTGTTCAGAGTAGCATCACCGATAAGATCCTCCAGATTGACCGGTGCCTCATAGTCCCTGACTTCCTTGGGAATATTTTTGGTGCGGTACCAGGAAAGTCCTGCGTCCATCTGCCTGTCTTTGAGCTCATAAGCCATGTATTTGTACATCTTATACTCAAGAAGTTTCTCAACAAGCTCGGCTCTTGGATCCTCTTCCTCTCCTTCTTCATTGACTTCCTTGGGAAGGAGCATTTTGCATTTGATATCAATAAGCGTGGCTGCCATAACAAGAAATTCGCTTGTTACTTCCATATCCTCTTTCTGCATGGCACCGATGTACTGCATATACTGCTCAGTGATGGTAAAAATCGGAATATCATAGATATCTATCTGGTTTTTATCGATCAGGTGCAAAAGAAGGTCCAAGGGGCCTTCAAACACCTGAAGCTTAACTTCAAGTGACATTGTTATCTCCCACAAATCTTGATCACACATACCTCCCCGGGGTTAAACATTCTGACATGAATGCTGTGAGTTCCGAGTCCCCGGCTTAAAACCATGTATTTACCTTTTCGCTCAAATAGGCCGCCATCGTACTTTGGGAAAAGAGCGATTGCCGGTGAGATCACACCTCCCAATACAGGAAGTCTTATGATACCACCGTGAACATGTCCGGCCACCGTAAGATCCGCGCCCCAGTCACTGTATTCAGGAAAATACTGAGGGTTATGTGCTATAAGAACCTGAAAAGCATCTCTGTCAGAGTCTCCGAGAAGTCTTGAAATATGCCCGGGTTCCATATCTTTTTTGATCACTTTTTTAAAATATTCATAGCTAAGATCCAAGCCTGAAATGCGAATATTCTTCTCAGGAATGGATATGCTGTCATTTTCAATGGTATGTACTCCGGCTCTTTGGAGCGCGCTTCTATACCTGTCAAAGAGGTTGCCGTACTGCACGGTTGAAGTCTTGATCCTGCGCTCGTGGTTACCGTTCCCGGCATATACCGGAAAATCTCCGGCAAGAGCTGTGAGCACATGAAGGCCGGCCTCATACCGGATCTTCCCACAGGCTTCGTGAGCGGTAAACATGTCTCCGGCGCAGAGAACAGCATCAGGCTTAATATCCCTGACTGCCTTTATAAGCCTCTCATTATTGGGGCCGAAGGTATATCCATGAAGATCTGAAAGCAGAACAAAAGTAAACTCACCATCAATCTTGTCTGTTTCAATCTCATAATTTCTGACAACAAAACTATGAGTATCATGATAAATAACGGCAATCGAAAGCACTATGATTATTATTACGGCAATAATTATATAAATCCACATACGAATATTATTCTAACACAAATAAGTGATTGAAAGGAATAAAAAAGAGCCTATGGCATAAGCCAAAGACTCTTTTTAGTTAAATTAGTTATATTTGCGCTTTCTTGCTGCCTCAGACTTTTTCTTGCGTCGTACGCTTGGCTTCTCGTAGTGCTCTCTCTTACGGATCTCCTGCTGAATACCAGCTTTTGCGCAGCTTCTCTTAAAACGACGCAGCGCGCTATCCAAAGTCTCGTTTTCTTTTACTACTACAGTTGACATCTCTACTCTTACCCTCCCTTCAGTCCCTTCAAGTACATGACTGATTGGGTTATTTATTATGCTTAAACTGAGCCATTAAGCTCACATAACATGAATAATTATATCACAATTATCATGCACGTCAAGCGTTATTTTGCATTTTTTATTACAAAAATATATATCAGCCGATCTGGCTCTCGAGAACCTTCTCTGCTTCTGCTATTGCGTCGGCTATACCTGCGGGATTCTTTCCTCCGGCCTGAGCCATGTTGGGACGTCCGCCGCCGCCACCGCCAACCTTGGGTGCGATTGCCTTAACAAGATTACCTGCATGTGCTCCCTTGACCATAGCGCCATCGGTTGCCATGGTTACAAGATTAACCTTGCCATCAGCCTCTGAAATAAGGACAACTACGCCCTCACCAAGCTTGGTCTTCATCTGATCTCCAAGATCACGAAGTCCATTCATGTCAACACCCTTAACGGATGTAGCAAGAAGCTTAACTCCCTTGACCTCTTTAACCTGGTCCATAACGTCTCCGAGAGCTGCCTGAGCCTCTTTGCTCTTAAGGGACTCATTCTCGCTTCTGAGAGACTTGAGCTCTTCCTGAAGCTTCTTGATCTGAGCCACAAGATCTGCAGGTGTTGTCTTAAGGGTCTTGGCAGCCTCTCCAAGGTTAGCCTCAACACCTCTGTAATACTCTCTTGCATTGTCGCCGGTAAGTGCTTCGATACGACGAACGCCGGCAGCAACACCGCTTTCTGAGAGGATCTTGAAAAGTCCGATGTGGCTTGTATTGGCAACATGGGTACCACCGCACAGCTCGATTGAGAAGTCGCCCATGTTTACTACTCTTACTGTTTCTCCGTATTTCTCACCAAAAAGAGCCATTGCTCCGGTCTTCTTGGCTTCTTCGATAGACATTTCCTTGGTAACTACAGGAAGTGCCTCAAGGATCTTAGCATTAACGATTGCCTCAACCTTAGCAATCTCGTCAGCAGTCATAGCCTGATGATAGCTGAAGTCAAATCTTGTTTTGTCAGGATCCTGATATGAACCGGCCTGCTCTACTCCATCACCGAGAACCTGCTGAAGAGCCTTCTGAAGAAGGTGAGTTGCTGAGTGATTGCGGCAGGTCTTAGCTCTGTTCTCTGCATCTACTTTAAGAGATACGCTGTCAGAAGTCTTGAAGCTTCCGCTTACAACCTTACCAACATGAGCTGTTCTTCCGCCTGCTACTTTAACAGCCTCAGCAACTTCAAATCTTGCTCCGTTCTGGCCAAGGATCTCACCGATATCACCTACCTGGCCACCCATAGTGCCATAGAAGGTTGTTCTGTCAGTGATGATTGTTCCCTGCTGACCCTCTGTAAGCTCATCTGTAAGAGCCTCAGCGCCTGCCATGGCAACTACCTTGCCGTCGCAGTCCAGTGCATCATATCCAAGGAATTCTACAGTTACAGATTCCTCAAGGCTATCAAATACACCCTTGCCTGCTTCGAGGTTAGCTGAGAAGTTCTGATTCTCTCTGGCCTTCTGCTTCTGTTCTTCCATGGAAGCCTTGAAGCCTTCCTCATCAACTGTAAGTCCTTCTTCCTCTGCCAGCTCAGCTGTGAGCTCTACAGGGAATCCAAATGTATCATAAAGGAAGAATGCATCCTTACCCTCAATCTGCTTCTTGCCTGCTGCTGAAGTAGCATCAAGGATCTTTTTGAACTCCTTCATACCATTTTCAAGAGTGGACTCAAAACGTGTGATCTCTCTCTCAAGCTCGGTAAGAACAAATTTCTGATTCTTGTTAAGGTGCTCATAGCTCTCTTTGTACTCATCGATATAGATCTGAGCAACGCCAAGAATCTGCTGCTTGTTAAGTCCGAGAGTTCTTGCATGTCTTACAGCTCTTCTGATAAGTCTTCTGAGAATATAACCGGCTCCTGTGTTGGAAGGAAGAAGCTTAGCCTCATCGCCGATAAGCATTACGGAAGTACGTGTGTGGTCAGCAAGAATTCTCATGGATCTTGTGGTCTTCTCATCTGACTCATATTTAATTCCGCTCTCCTTTTCGATATATGCGATTACAGGTGCGTGAAGATCGATCTTGTAAACATCATCTACACCGTTAAGGAAAGCAAGAATTCTCTCAAGTCCCCAACCTGTATCAACGTTCTTCTGTGAAAGAGGTGTGAGATGGCCGTCATGATGCTTCTCATACTGCATGAAAACATCGTTACCGATCTCAGTATACTTACCGCAGTGGCAGCCGGGACCACAGTCAGGACCGCAATCCGGAACATCCTTAACATAGAACATCTCACTGTCGGGACCGCAGGGACCATATTCAAGTCCCCACCAGTTATCCTCAGCTGGAAGATAATATATATTCTCGGGCTTAAAGCCTGATTCAATACGATATTTAGCGCCTTCCTCATCTCTTGGAGCATTCTCATCTCCTGCAAAAACTGTTGCTGCAAGATGATCAGCATCGAATCCAAAAAGCTGAGTAAGAAGCTCAAAACTCCACTGGCATCTTTCCTTCTTGAAGTAATCGCCAAGAGACCAGCTACCCATCATCTCAAAGAAAGTACCATGGCTCTTATCACCTACGGAATCAATATCGTTGGTACGAACACATCCCTGAACGTTGCAAAGTCTTGTTCCCATAGGATGCTTCTTACCAAGAAGATAAGGCATAAGAGGCTGCATTCCTGCAACGTTGAACATAACACCTGTGGATCCGTCGGACACAAGTGAAACAGCGCCGCAATCAACATGTCCACGATCTATATAGAACTGTTTCCAGGCCTTACGCAGTTCATTAGCTGTAAATTGTTTCATTTCAATTCTCCTTAAATATCTACTACTTATATCACTTTAGAAAGTGAACTTATCTGCAAAGAATGCATCGAGCTCATCGATGGCGATTCTCTCCTGCTCCATGCTGTCTCTGAATCTTACGGTAACCTTGTTATCTGTCTCTGAATCAAAGTCATAGGTTACGCAGAAAGGAGTTCCGATCTCATCCTGACGACGATATCTCTTACCGATGTTTCCACGATCATCAAACTCGCAGTTGTACTTCTTGGAAAGCTGAGCATAAATCTTCTCTGCGCCTTCGTTGAGCTTCTTGGAAAGAGGAAGAATACCGATCTTAACAGGAGCAAGTGCGGGATGGAATCTAAGCACAGTTCTCATATCGGGAGCCTCTTCTGTTCCAAGGTTCTCCTCATCATAAGCCTCACAAAGGAATGCAAGAACTACACGGTCTGCACCAAGTGAAGGTTCAACGACATAAGGGATATATTTCTCCTTAGACTCGTCATCAAAGTAATCCATAGGCTCACCAGATGTCTCCTGATGTCTTGTAAGGTCATAATCTGTTCTTGAAGCAATACCCCAAAGCTCACCCCAGTCAGTGAATGGGAATGCATATTCGATATCTGTTGTATGATCACTGTAGAAGGAAAGCTCCTCAGGGTCATGGTCACGAAGGCGAAGATTCTCTTCTTTAATTCCAAGAGAAAGAAGCCACTCATAACATGTTTTTCTCCAATACTCGAACCACTCTGTCTGTGTTCCGGGCTTGCAGAAGAATTCAAGCTCCATCTGCTCAAACTCTCTTGTACGGAATGTGAAGTTTCCGGGTGTGATCTCGTTACGGAAGCTCTTACCGATCTGGCAAATGCCAAAAGGTATCTTCTTACGTGATGTACGCTGAACATTCTTGAAGTTAACGAAAATACCCTGAGCGGTCTCGGGACGAAGATAAACTGTATCCTTGGCATCCTCAGTTACACCCTGGAATGTCTTGAACATAAGGTTGAACTCTCTGATGGGAGTAAAATCATGCTTACCGCATGAAGGGCAGGGAACACTGTGCTCCTTGATGAAGTTCTCCATCTCCTCGTGTGACCAGCCGTCAACAGAAGTCTCAAGCTTAATTCCGTTCTCTGCAGCAAAATCCTCAATGATCTTATCTGCTCTGAATCTCTCATGGCACTCTCTGCAATCCATAAGAGGATCTGAAAATCCGCCAAGATGTCCTGAAGCGATCCATGTCTGAGGGTTCATAAGGATAGCACAGTCAACACCTACATTGTATGGATTCTCCTGTACAAACTTCTGCCACCATGCCTTCTTAACATTATTCTTGAACTCAACACCCAGATTACCGTAATCCCATGTATTGGCCAGTCCGCCATAGATTTCACTTCCGGGATAGATGAATCCTCTACCCTTCGCAAGTGCAACTATTTTGTCCATTGTCTTAGCTGATTTCTCCATACTTCTAATCCTCTCTTAAATTTGAATCTTATTTTGAAAGAAGCAATTGTGCCGAATCTGTACTAACCTCAGTAAATACTGCCTCTTTTTTGCCTTTTAAATTCGTCCCCTTACTCATATAGGAAATGTTGTAAGGAACCTTAATGTTTGATTTGTCGGATGAAATGATTATATGATTATCCAAATGATCCTGTATACCGGCTTCTCCAAGGGTATTGCCGTCCTTGTCCACCAACTGTTCTGAGATCTTGTACCCCTTCTCCAACGCTTCACTGACTGTTCCGTAAAAAAGTGATACCTGATTAAAATGAGAATAATCAGAGGCGCTGTTGTAACTAAGCACCATAGTTACTTTCCCGGTCTCCTCATCCTTGGAAACGGATTCAAGGAAAACCTTGTCATTCATGAAGTCTGAGTTGTAAACAGAAGCTTCTTTGGTCGCCATATCACTAAGTTCCTGAAGATCATAGTAGGATTCACCAAAATCTTCAATAATAGTGCTGACCACCTTGCCGTCCTTGTCAATACTGATGGTTGTGTTATCCACCTTAGATGATCCGCAGCCGATAAGCACTATTGAAGGAATCAGCAGTAGCGCTGTCAGAACCTTGGCTTGTCTATTCTTAAGTTTTAGATGTGTATTCAATCTATGATTCACAAATTGCCTCAATAAAAGATAATTTTACAAAACAAACTAATTATATCCAAATAAGTTTTCTTTTTCAATACTCAAAGGTCTTTAGCATCTCAAGACTCTTCATAGGCCTGTCCACAAACCTTTTTCTGTAATCATCCCGCACCAACATCAGCTCTGATAGCACCTCATCCGTTACATTAAAGGTATAGAGCCTTGAAAGAGGGCTTGAGACTATGTAATCCAGTGTATATTTGGTGGATTCGGTCAGCATCATCTTCTCCGGAATCCCGGGGTATTCACCCTCTATTGCAAGGGCTCGCAGTTCAAATACGCACATTACCAGTCTGTTGGGCAGATTATTATTAAGAAGAGCCTTCAAAGAAAGATACAAAAGATTCAAAAGCTGCCTGTCTTCACTGTTCTCTCTTGTATAAAATGATGTAAGCTCAAGAAAAAAGGTGCCGTAGCAAGCACCTTCAAGATCCTGGCGAAAGCCCTCGAAATAATTCTCAATGTCTGCCTCAACAATGGTGTAGGAATTTTTGCCCGCATAGAGCTTGAAGGTGCCAAAGCAAAAGGGTTCAACAGTCCCGGAAAGTTTGTTTCCGGGTTTTCTGGCCCCTCTTGCAAAGGCAGTTATCTTCCCTCTCTCGGCGGTAAAAATTGTTGCTACCCAGTCATAGTCTCCGGCAGGAGAATGTTTGATAACAATACCTCTGACGGTAGTAATATCTTCCATAAATGCCTTATTTGTCAAAATTTCTTATATCGTATCCAAAACTCTTCATCTGTGTCTTGTCATCTCTCCAGTCTTTTCTTACCTTGACCCAAAGCTGAAGATTGACCTTGCAGCCTACAAGAGCTTCTATATCTTTACGTGCAGTAGAACCTATCTTCTTGAGCATGCTGCCACCCTTGCCGATGACAATGCCCTTATGGGAATCCCTCTCGCAGATAATGGTGGCATCGATATCCATGATTCCGTCGGGATCATAGCCCTCGTCCACAGGCTCGCCTCCGGGAATATCAAATATAACCGGGCCATCCTCCATCATCTCATCATCAGCTTCACCTGCTTCTATAGCTGCCTTTTCCTGAAGAAGCTTGCTCTTCTTGGGCGGATGCTGATGCCTCTTTTTCTTCTTGGGTTCTGCAGGAGCAGGCTTTTCTCTCATCCTCATGGTCTCGATGGTTACGGCAATTCCGTGAGGCACTTCGTCCTGAAGAAGGCGCAAAGCCTTTTCTCTTATTATCTCAGAAACGATATTTCTCTCAGCCTGATCTGTTATGGTATCCTCGTCATAGAAAGGAGGCCCCACAGGCAAGAACTCTTTTATGGCATCCATGACGCCTTCGATGTTCTTCCTCTTAAGGGCTGCCACATGTACCACCTTGGCAAAATCCATCTCCTGCCTGTAGGTATTCTCAAATTTCTCAAGATTATCCTCAGATACCGTATCAATCTTATTGATGACAAGGATCACAGGCTTCTTGCAGCTCTTTAGCTCTTCGATTATGGACTTCTCTCCGGCACCGATGAAGGTGGAAGGTTCCACCAGCCACAGAATAACATCCACCTCGTCAAGAGTGCTCTTGGCCACCTTGGTCATGTATTCTCCAAGCTTATTCTTGGTCTCATGAATACCGGGAGTATCCAAAAAGATCATCTGGCAGGTCTCATCCGTATATACGGTCATGATCCTGTTTCTGGTAGTCTGTGGCTTACTGGATGTTATTGCAATCTTTTGCCCTATCATCTGATTCATGAGGGTGGACTTACCAACGTTGGGGCGTCCTATGAGAGTTATAAATCCCGTTTTAAAATTATTTTCCATTCTCACCTTCTGCAGAAGTTACGTTCTGCTGTGTATTCTTTGCTACTTTTTTCTTTTTACTCTTTTTGTCGAGAACCCTGACAATTATTACAACTGCAGCTACGAAGATTGCAAAGAGAAGGATCTGCGGAATGTGAATGACAAACCAAATGCAGAATTCAACAAGACCATCTCTGATAGAGATAATGCTTTCAACAAAGCCATCTGCCATTCTGTGGCCTGCGCTCTCCTTCTCGACAGGGGTGAATTTCTCAACCTCCTCAAGATACAGATAAACCGTTGTGTAATCAATCTTGTTATCATAGGTACGAAGCTGAGACTCAATGCTCTCAAGTTCGTATCTGACTTCAGCAAGACGGCTCTCTACAGCAATAAGATCCTCAACAGTCTCAGCAGACTCCATGATCTTAAGAAGTCTCTCCTCTTCGGTCTTAAGAGCTTTTTTCCTGCTCTCGGTATCAGCGTATTGAAGAGTAACATCCTCAACACTTACTGACTTACTGGTGACATTGTTGTTTCCCTCCAGGGTCTCTATAAGCTTGTCTGCATTGTCAGCGGGGATCCTGATGGTATAGTTGGCTGATCTGTCCTCGTTATAAACACTGCTGTTTTCAATATAACCGCCAAGCTCTGTGATCTTGTTCTCCACAAGATTTCTTGCCTTATCAAAATCCTCTGTCTCGGCATTGATATTAATTGTTGTTATAAGCTTCCTGTTTGTCTTGGCAGCTGACTCATTCACTGTCTCTGCCTGAGATCCGGAGGTGTTATAGGACTGATCGTCCATATATGCTTCGTCAGCAGCCTCTTCGTAAATTGCAGCTCCCGCAGGTGCCTCATAGGTCATCTTGGAAGTTGTAAACGCGTTATCTGTAGTAGCCCTGCTTCCTGATGAACCGCATCCTGCAAGAAGTGTTGCTGCCAGCAGGGATGTTCCGATTGCAATACCTAAATTACCTTTTCTTTTCATATCTGATTTCCTCCTTGTATACATATAGGTGTTTTGCTTTTCTATATGGTATACATTTGTGAATGATCAAATGTTGCAACAATCCCTAAATTTTTTTATTTATTTATAAGCTGGCCGATATTATCAAAAATATCTTCACATTCCTGAATCTTTTCTGCAGTTCCGATAACACATACGCACTGATCTTCCATAAAAGCATCAACATAATCCGCCATACTTCTGATTGATTCCTTTGTTGTGGAAAGAAGTTCATCTCTGTTTCTCTGAATATTCTCCATCTTCGCATTGCAAAGATAAGCGGTAAGTCCGTAGGTTCCTTTGCCGGAAGGAGTCTTGGGAGTATCAAGATCAGAAACCGCACCGATCACATACTGAAGAACTACTCTGTCATCTGCATCGAAGTTTCTAAGGTAATCAGCTGCCTTCTCAAAGACCTCAATACTGTTCTTAAGATTGGGATCTCTGTAGGTCACAAAAGCAGAATCACCGTTCTTGGCATAACTGCTCATACATCCGTAGGCACCACCAAGTACCCTGATGTTCCTCCACAAATAATCGTAGCCCATCATAACCTTCAAAACTCTGAGAGTTCCGTTATACTTAAGGCCCTTGGAGGCAAAGTTGCCGGCACGGCACACATACTGAACCTGTCCCGCTGTCTTGAAGGCTTCGTTCTTCTTCTCAGGAACAAGTACAAGCTCGCCCTTTTCATAATCACAGGTAAACAGGGAATCTGCAAATTTTCTGCTCTCTTCGGGAACATTTACATATTCCGCCTCGGTTCCTGTTATGTCTACGATGAGATTCTCAGGTCTGAAAATAGCTCTTGAAAGCATTTCAAGCTTCGTTGCAAGAGCCTCTGCACCTTCGTCTGTCTCTATCTCGCTGATGAGTTCCTCCAGATGCTTGAAATATCCTATTCCGCTGATGCCATCTGCAACCATTGCTGCAGGAGATACATAGGACATTGCTCTTACCGCAGCTGACTGATGACCTGCTGAAGCAAGATCAGACTGCATTCTGGCATACTGCTCGCCGACTATTTCTCTGAGGCGCTTGTAATCATGATATTTGGAACCCGTAACAATCTCTTTAATGAGCTCGAAGGCCTTGGGTAGATTATCATGAAGCACCTTAACATTTATCTCGAACTCTGTTTCAAAACTGGTTGCATCGGATGAATCGGTATAAGTACCGATGGAGCCTCCGATACCTCCGGTATGAATATTGATCTCGTTATAGAGGTCTCCGTAGGTATAATGCTCAGTATCAAGCATTCCCAGCACCTTCTTAAGAGTGGCAGCATAGGGAATAAGCTTGGCGTCAATATTCCTTAGATCAAATACAAAGGTTATATAGTCAATACCATGGGTAAAGATGTTATGGAACAGAATCTTGACCCCGTTTTCCTCTCTAAGCTCATAAATAAACTGCTCTGCTGTCTTTTTGAGATCCTCTCTTCCAAGAAGCGGAATTTTCTTAAGATCTTCAGGATCATCGGGGCTTTCCTGATATTCCCTGAGAGCCTTGGTCTCCAAGGCGATATTCTTAATCTCTTCCGGAGACAGAGATTTCTTGTACTCTGCCAATTTGTTCTTAAGCTCTTCGTCTTTCTTCTCGGTAAGACCTCTTTCAGGCTCAAGAAGAAGTACTGTCCTGTGATTATTATCAAGAAGATACTCACGGATAAGCTTCTCGAAATAGTCTCCCTTTGTCTCCTCTTTGAGTTCTGCAAAGGTCTCATTGGCCTCTACATTGATCCAGGGGCTGTTATCATCGTACAGCCAGCTGTCTAGAACCTGGAGGCCATAGAGAAGTCCCTTAGGATATCTGCCAAAATCAGCCTCTCTGTACTTGAACTCATCAAAGTTAAGGCCAGCAAGCAGGGACTTTTTCTCAATTCCCTTCTCTACCTGCTCCTTTAGAACTTCTCTTATTGTGTTAACAAACTCATCCTTCTGGGATGCATCCGCATTCTTGGCTATTATTGAGAAAACAGGCTGTTTGATGCCGTTGTCGTATTCACTGTATACGTCCTGTCCTATGCCCTTCTCAATGAGAGCCTTCTTGATAGGCGCACCGGGTGCTGAACACAGGGCATAATCCAGAATATCGAAGGCCACATAGAGCTTCTTGTCCAGAGTATCCTTAAGAACGCAGTTGTAAGAAAGATATGTGTTCTTCTCAAGGCTCTCCTCCTGCATTATAGGATAGGGCTTGTGAATCTCCCTGGGTGCGTCAAAGGCGGCCTGCGCAGGGATATCTGAGGATACCTCAAGATAATCGAAACTGCTAAGGTAAGCCTTATCGATATAATCAAGCTTCTCAGCCATATCCATATTTCCGTAGAGGTAAATATAGCTGTTGGAAGGATGATAATATTTTCTGTGAAAATCAAGGTATTCTTCATAAGTCAGATCAGTGATGAAATCCGGGTCACCGCCTGACTCCTTGCCATAGGTGTTATCAGGGAAAAGCGAGCACTGGATCTCCCTTGACAGAACGTCCTCCGCAGACGAAAAAGCGCCCTTCATCTCGTTGTACACCACGCCGTTAACGGTGATATCGGAATCCTCAGATTCCATCTCGTAGTGCCAGCCTTCCTGCTTGAAAATCTTGTCGGTCTTATAAATGTTAGGATAAAATACCGCATCAAGATATACATGCATCAGATTCTGGAAGTCGGTGTCATTGCAGCTTGCGATCGGATACACTGTCTTGTCCGAAAATGTCATTGCATTTAAAAAGGTGTTAAGAGATCCCTTAACAAGTTCAACAAAAGGGTCCTTAATAGGGAATTCCCTGGAGCCGCACAGCACTGTGTGCTCTATGATATGGGCAACACCGGTGGAATTCCTGGGCGGTGTCCTGAATCCTATTGAAAACACCTTGTTCTCATCATCATTGGACAAAAGAGCAATTCGCGCCTTTGTCTTTTTGTGGCTGAGAATATAGCTGTCGGAATTAAGATCCTCAATTCTTCTCTTTTCAACTATTTCGTAAGCCGTTAAATCCTCTATTCTCATTTAATGAATAATTCCTTCCTTCTTTTTCATCAAAGATCACAGTTATATTCTGCAATCAGATATCAAAATCATCGCCGTGCTTGAAGGCGATATCAAACTCATCCTTCTTTTCAGAGGAAGCTCTGCGCTTTGCCCGCCTTTCAGCAGCGCGTCTTCTTTCATCTGCCTTAAGGGCGTCATTGATCTCTTTTCTGTTAAGCGAGATTGTACCCTCAAATTTGGGCATCTTCATATGGGGCTCTGCCGCTCTAGGAGTCTCGTCGTCATCATCCATCGGAAGTACCATTCCCTCAGGAACATATCTTGGAGCATTATTTTTAACAGGCTCTTCTTCCGGAAGCTCAGGCTGAGGTTCGGGCTTGGGCTCAGGTTGAGGTTTAGGCTCTGGCTCAGGTTCCGGCTCTGGCTCAGGTTCCGGCTCTGGCTCAGGTTCCGGCTCTGGCTCAGGTTCCGGCTCCGGCTCAGGTTCCGGCTCCTGCCTGAATTCCGGCTCAACCACTCTGGAAACGCCGGCGCTCTCTGTTTCAGGCTCTTCCTCATCATACTCGTCTTCCACTACAGGAACTCTGTCAGAAGACATGCATATAAGAGCAGCCACACAGGCAAGAATAAAGCCATAGTAAATGGTTACCATAGTCTGATCGTTCATTCTGGTGGCCCCCATGAAGGGAACTGTGGCAAACACGATAAGAAGTGACAGAATCCAGGGTGAAACCTGCTCAACTTCCCTGTTCCTCCAAAAGCCCACGATAACTCCCGACATAGCTACAACGGTTATCAGATAGATGATCTTATAATCCGTGTAGGTCCAGAACATGCTGAAGGTATTCAGATTGTGGAAATAATGGGATGCCCACTTGACGATGGTAACGTCGCCCTGCATTATTCCGGCTTCCTGAAGGATCATTGCCGTGAAAGTAAGGATTGCCCCCAGAAAAACAAATGCAAGTCTTATTAGCTCGCTTTTAACCTCTGTATCATGAATAAAAGGAACAGCAATTATAAGAGGCAATATGGTCACAAAAGTGCCAAAGTCCACATAAGACATAAAGCCAACGACAACGCCTGCCAATAGATACCAGATCACCCACACACGGGAATTATATGCCTTTTTGGCTGCGCCCTTAATGTAAAAGGACACAACTAACAGTTCTATTCCGAACAGAACAAGGAACAGATACTCAGTTGACAGCTTGGCCATTCTGGTATTATCAGAAAAAAGAGGCATAAAAGCCGTATACGCCGCAAAAACAAGGGAAGCCGTCTTACCAAGCAGCATCCTGACTGCAAAAGCTCCGCAGATAATAAATACGGTAAATAGGAATACTTCGAAGAAAAACGCCACAGAAATCTTATTACCAGTAAAGAGAAGCACAAAGCCAAGAAGCTTGGAATAAAGAATTGATAAAAGATCGGTTTCCTGAATCTTTACGCCGTGCACGGCAGCATTATCATACAGTGTGATCTTACCTGAAGGTATTGCTGTTGTTCTGAAGAGCAAATTGACTCTGTAAACAACAGATCCGATAATTATCCCTGCCAGGGTTATGCCGTACAGGATCTTAAAAACAATTTTTCTCGACAGCTCTTCGGCGCCGATGGCATCACAGACTCTTCCCAGAAGGAAGGTCACAACTCCCATGATAAGAACAGACAGCACTGTGAAACCGCCCACATAAAGATATATGTCTTTAGACGGAAAAAGTCCCGAAAAGTAACTACAGCTCGCTATCATAACCACATCAAAAAGAAGAAAAACACAAAAGATGCATATTGCCGGCCATTGGCGTCTTAGTTTCATTTCAGGACTCCCCCACGTCATTTGTTTTTTAACTTAAATATTCACTTGAAAAATTACTCTTCAGGCTCATCCCAGTTGTGGTATACAGCCTGTACATCATCATCTTCGTCAAGAAGATCAAGAATTCTTGTAAGATACTTAACAGTCTCAGGATCTGTTACGGAAACATAATTCTGAGGAATCATTGTTACCTCTGCTGAAGCTGTCTCAACCCCCTCTTTGCCAAGTGCCTCAACTACGGGCTGGAAGTTCTCGGGAGTTGTAAGAATCTCGTAAGAATCCTCTTCCTCATTGAAATCATCAGCACCTGCATCGAGTACGAGCATCATAAGATCGTCTGAAGACATCTTGCACTCTTCCTTGTCGATGAGGATCTGTCCCTTATTATCAAACATATAGGATACGCAACCGGGAGTTCCCACGTTGCCGTTTCCTTTGGTGAATGCGCTCTTAACGTTAGCAGCTGTTCTGTTTGAATTATCTGTAAGAGCCTCAACGATAATGGCTGTTCCGCCAGGACCGTATCCTTCGTAAGTAATGCTCTTGTAATCTACTGCTCCGTCGGCACCTGAAGCCTTCTTGATACCACGTTCGATGGTGTCGTTGGGCATGTTGTTGGCCTTTGCCTTAGCGATTACTGTTGCAAGCTTGAAGTTGTTGGCAGGGTTAGGGCCGCCTTCCTTAACAGCAACTGCGATTTCCTTTCCGATAATGGTAAAGATCTTACCCTTTGCCGCATCATTCTTTTCTTTCTTGTGCTTGATGTTAGCAAACTTTGAATGTCCTGACATAAAACCTGTTTTCCTTTCATATATATGTTTAAATCTATTTTGCTATTGCAAGTTCATGGTCCTCTTCTGAAACCTCTTCAGGTAATTTGTTAGCCAAAACGTCCTGTATCATATGGTTCTTAACAGAAAGAATCTTGAAACTATAGCCTTCCACATTGACGGTAAAGTCTACATCTTCCTCGGGTATCCTGTCAAGTTTTGAAATAAGGAAGCCGTTAAGAGTCTCAAACTGAGTCTCACCAAAGCTTAGGTCAAACCTCTTCTCAAGGACTTCTATAGGTGTCTTACCGTCTACGATATATTCGCCCGAATTCTTGGTGGGCTTGATATAATTAACATCTTCGTCGTATTCATCCAGGATATTACCGACAATCTCCTCAAGAATATCCTCCATGGATACCAGTCCTACTGTCTGTCCGTACTCATCTATGATGATAACCATCTGAGTCTTGGTGGACTGCATACCGTGGAAAAGAGAATCGATGTTCCTGGTCTCGGGAACGAACTTGGGCTGTCTTAAAAGCCCCTTGATTTTCCTGATGGGAAGCTGTGCATCCGTCTCGTCGGAAAGCTTCTTCATGGCATCCCTGATGTGCATGATCCCGATTATATGATCGATATCATCCAGATAAACAGGGAATCGGGAATTGTTGGTGTTCATCATGAAGCTGACCGCATCCTTAAGGCTCATGTTGGCATCAATGGCCACCATATTGTTTCTGTTGGTCATGATGTCCTGAGCTTCCTTGTCGGAGAACTCAAAGATATTGGATATCATGTCCGCCTCTGCCTCCTGAAGAACGCCCTGTTCCTGGCCTTCATTTACCATTGACTTTATCTCTTCCTCTGTGACATCCGACAGATTGTCGTCTTCTCTCACACCGAAGATATACAAAACTCCGGAGGACAGCACATTGGTAAGATAAACAAAAGGCATACTGAGAAGTCTGAAAAAACTGACAGGATAAAAGCATACATAAGCCCATTTCTCAGGATTTCCCAGTGCAAGTCTTCTTGGAATGATAATTCCAAAGCACATGATGAGCAGCGCCAGGACAAGTCCCACGGCAATAAAAATCAAACTCTGTGCCAGTTCCTGCTCATTGACGCCGGCCATTCGAACAATAAAGTCCGTTAGGTCATATGTAACAATACCACCAAGAAGCATGTTAATTATAATTGTAACAAAATGCATGCTCTTGACATGGTTCGAATCATTCTTAAGAAGTTCCAACAGCTTTTTGCTGATACCATCCTTCAGTTCCGCATCCTTTTTCTCCACATCCTCCTGCCTTAAATGCAGAAGTGCACAGGAAAAACCCTGAACCAGAACATCGATTAAAAGAATCAGACAAAAAGCGAAAATACTGACAGAAGGCAAGCCTTCGTCCATAATCAAATCCTCCTGTAAACATGAATAAACAAAAATGCGCAAAACATCAAATTAAACTATATCACATTTTTCCATTTGTTGAAAGTAGGCGCAGCATCTCCTTCTTGATGCGCTCATCATAAATGCCGTCCTTGGCCTTCTCGGATTTTGGAAGTTTATCGTACGCCACCAGCATAGGATGCTGTCTCTTGGCATTATTTCTGACTTCATTGTAGGTCCAGTGATTAATAAAATAGAATCTGCACCATCTTATGTGCTCAAGCTCCCATGCAATCTCACTGTCCTCGGAGAGTTCTCCGTCCTCAAAAAGCCTCTGCTCTATCCAGAAATGATCGGCTCTTGCCACATTGGAATCCATATAAAAACCGCTGAGTTTTTTCCACTCATCCTCCATCTCCTGCTTGAAATCTTCGGGAGCAGTTCTACCGGCATATCTAAGGCAATAGTCATAATTAAACAGCTTACCGAGTTGGTAAAGTTTTTCTTCCTTGACATTCTCCTCTGTAAGAACGTCCTTGATATCTCCAAAGGTAAGGATCTTGTCGGAGAGATACAGGTCGCTGAAATCCGTCATTGATTCCGAATAGCAATGAACCTCTGCATCGGGATTGATGTACAGCATTCTCTGAAGCGCTTCAACGGTGTGTTCCTTCAGGGTATAGATTATTCTGTCCATCTCCTTGATCGAATCAATTTCCTCATCCCAGTTGCCGTCATGAACTATTATCTTGTCCTTGTTCATGGTGCTGAGTCGTTTAACGAAGGTCTTCTCAAACTCATCACATCCCCAGATATGATATTCGAAATTCTGATCAAGGGAAAAAATATTGTTAAGAAATCCATACTTAAAAATGGCAATTCCCACCTGATCATAGCCGATGATCGCAATCTTAACGGCTTCTTTTCTCTTATCGTAGAGATTATTGTCCTTCCAGTAGGTTCTGGCAAGGAGATCATAGATGTTAAAGAAATGAAGGGCTGCTTCCTCATCATCTGCAGCTTCCAAAAGTGTGGAATCAACCTGCTGCATCAGCATATATACGTTCTTATCCTTGAGTTTTTTCTCATGCTTGGTGTAGAAATTTATATTATTCAAGTCATCAGAAAACATAAGGATATGGTTGTTGACTCTCTCCGCCCTCTCGGTGCTGTCCACTATGTAGCCATGCCTTATCGTGCGAAGAAGCTCCTTTCCCCAGTCGTTGTCGGTATAGACAACCGTGGCATCCTTGTGGAGCCTCACAAACATATGCCCAACTCTTCTTGATGCATATCTGACTACGCTTAAGATGATACCTGCAACAACTATGGTGGAGGTTATCTCCGCAAAGACAACATATCCGTTTTCTATATCAACGACAGGATTGACGAAATACAGGGCAATGGAAGCATACACAGTCTCCCAAAACCCCAGTTTTCCAACCACTCTGTATCCTATAAATGCACTGATAAAAGGAATGGCTGCCGCCACATAGGACAGCCAGAAGAGCTTTTCTCTGATAACTCTGAATATCTTCATAAAATATGGTTCCCCATTCAAACTTAACTTTTTTCTAAAAAAGCTGATAACATCATACACATTATCATTTTCCCGTCACTATTTGCAAGCACTTATTACATAGGATAAAATTAGAAAAGTGATCATCACAATATCAGAATAAATGGGGAATAAAATGGTTTCGATTGTTACGATGGCTGCAAATGCACTCGGGGGAATAATTGTTAGTGCTTTGAGAGCTTTCTTTTCTTTGATATCCTGGTTTTTAAAAAACTTTTTCAACTGCATCAAGTACTTTTTCTGTGTTCTCCCGGTTACAGCTGTAGTATTCTCCGGGCTTTTTGTTGTGAACATTGTGCTGCTGATAACAGGGTCCTTTCATGTCTCCGAAGCAGATTTCCTTCCGGCTGAGGGAGTTAACGAAGCAAACAGGCTTCTTGATGCAGGCACTAACACAGTCGCTGTAATGTACAGAGAGCTTATTTCCTGGTGGAATGATACAGTTTACGTTCTGCACGTGGGCCCTGCATACATTGTTCTTTTGGTTGTTACGATACTGATGTTTGTTCCCGTGGTAAGCGTGCTGCTGTGTATCTCAGTATTTGCCTCCTATTCAGCGGTACTCTTCGGGGCAGTATGCGTGGACGCAGCGATTTATATCCTACGTCTGATCCTTGGCAAATCTCCGGCAAAACAGATTCAGGGCAGATATTTCCTGCTGTTTAGGGATGCCGGTAAAAAGCATGATGAGAAAACCTATGAAAAGTGGCTGAGGCGCCATCACGATGAATTCGAAAATGATGAATATGAGAAATCGCCTCGCTGGTCCAAGGTTGACACCTTCTATGAGGACGAGGCTTCTGATGATCGATATGAAGATGATTACTACGAAGATGATTACTATAAAGACGAAGCTGAATATGAGGATGAGGAAGACTATCCGGAAGACAGTGAATATGGCTACCCTGATGAGTATTCTGATGATGAGGAATATTACGAAGAAGAATATGATGACGACGAATCTGATGAAGACTACGATGATGAAAATCCCGGCTTTGATTTCTTTGCCGGTTGCAGTTCAAAGGAAAGCCTTGATAAAAAATACAGATCCCTGGTCAAGCTCTATCATCCCGACAATATGGACGGTGATACCCGGGCACTCCAGGAAATCAACGTCCAGTATGACAAGGCCAAAAAGAGTAAAAGATTTCAGGAAACATAAACTCTTGGTACTCTTTTGTTAATATCACAGGTGAGCTCATAGTTGAATCTTCCGCTGAGCTCTCCAAGAAACTCTGCGGTGATCTCCTCACCGCTCTTTTTATCTCTTCCGAGAAGGACTACTTCATCCCCCTCTGCTGCATCGGGAATATCAGTAACATCCACCATGAACTGATCCATGCACACGCGTCCCAAAATGTTGGCGCGTCTGCCATTTATAAGTACATAGCCCTTGTTGGACAGACTCCTTGGATATCCGTCGCCGTAGCCTACGGGAATGGTTGCGATCCTGGTGCTGTCACCGGTCACATAGGTTCCGCCGTAGCTTACAGGTGTTCCTGCAGGAACCTCTTTGATCATTACTATATGACTGATAAGCTCCATGGTGGGTTTAAGATCTATTATGTCCTTGGGCACTTCCTCAGAGGGCCACATCCCATAGACGGTTACTCCTGCTCTCACCATATCCATGCTTGATTCGGGAACTGCTATAATGCTGGCGGAATTGGCACAATGCTTGATTGGAATTGTAATACCGGCCTTCTCCTCTGCCATATTCACGAAGTCAGAAAAGACCTTCTCCCTCTCCTTCACATTGGTGAGATCCTTTTCATCCGCTCTGGCAAAATGGGTAAATATTCCTTCTATTCTGACTCCCTTAAGAGCTGCTACCTCTTTGATAAAATCTGCTCCGTTGTCATCAGGGGTAATTCCTATTCTGCTCATTCCGGTATCCACAGCAATATGAATAGGTGCAGGCTCTGACAGCTCGCCGCTATCTATAAGTGCCTGTGCGCACTCAGACAGCTCTTTTGCCATGTCCATACGAAATACGGTGGGACGAATTCCCTGTAAAAGCATTCTCCTATGAGAATATGGGAATGTATAACCAAGGATGAGAATGGGCTTATTGACTCCATTGTCTCTAAGTTCGAAGGCCTCCTCTGCGGTGGCTGTGGCATATCCGCTGATATAATCCACTTTCTCCAGTTCTTCTGCTATACGAACCGCGCCGTGTCCATAGGCATCCGTCTTGATAACAGCCATCATCCTTGTGCCCGCAGGTATATTATTCTTCATAGCATCAAGATTATGTCTTATGGCACCAAGATCAATTTTGGCATATACTCTGGAGTATTCTTCCAACATGTTCAAACCATCCTTATAAATAAAATTTAATCCAATAAATTGGCTAGCTCACTGGTGATATCCGAAGCTGCCATGAAATGCTTGCCAAGCCTCTTCGCTGCGGCATCTCCGCAGAGGCCGTGGAGATAACAGGACAGGCACGCTGCCTCGAAGCTACTCTGCTTATCGCAGATAAATGCCCCCATTATTCCCGACAGAACGTCACCGCTTCCGGCTGTTGCCATTCCGTCATTGCCGCTTACGTTAATATATATCTTTTTCTCATAGCCATCGGCTATTATGGTTCTTGCATCCTTGCAGACCACCGTACAGTGAAGCTCCGAAGCAAGAAGTCTTGGATATTCAAGAATATTGTCCTTGCATTCCTTAACACTCTTACCGTATAGTCTTGCAAACTCTGCAAGATGAGGTGTAAGAATTAGTCTCTTACCGCCGGTAGCATAGTTGGCAGCAAGGTTTCTGAGTTTCTTGTCCTCAGCGATGATATTAATTGCATCTGCGTCTACGACAAGACTTTTATCATAGCTCTTTAATACACTTCTTACAAGCTTTTTGCCCGTTGAAAGTGTTCCAATGCCGGGTCCGAGAACAGCCTGGGTAGACCATTCAAAAGCCTTCTCAAGCTTGCTTTCAAAATTCTCGTCCTCTTCATACACATCAAGTATTGCTTCCGGTAAAAGAGTCTTGACGGCGACCGCATTGGCACTTGATGTAAATACGCGTATCATACCGGAGCCGCTTCTGAGCGCTGCTGTTGCACATAGGATACAAGCTCCGCTGATGTCTGTGGAACCTGCAATGATCAGAACTTTACCATTGCTTCCCTTATTGGAATCCTTTTTTCTGGAAGGAAGAAGCTTATCTATATCTCCGTCATAGAAAAAGGCCTCCGGTTCCTTTCCAAGAAAACTCTCCCCGGTGATACCGGCGTCCTCAACGTAGAGTCGCCCAACTTGTTCACAACCGGGGTACATGAGTTGTCCTATCTTGACCTGATTAAAAGTCACTGTGGCATCCGCCTTAACTGCGGCCTGGCATATCTGACCGTTATCGGCATTGACCCCCGAGGGCATGTCGACAGAAACAATGAACAGGTCATCCTTTCGAACAGCTTTCTGCTGGTTGATGAAGTTAACAGCCTCAACGTAATCTCCGGACACAGGCCTCGACAGGCCGATTCCAAACATCGCATCTATTATGATATCCCACTGAACAATGTTTTTGTTGTCCACTATATTGGAAA
The DNA here is from genome assembly GCF_028539135.1 of Butyrivibrio sp. DSM 10294. Lineage (NCBI taxonomy): Bacteria > Bacillati > Bacillota > Clostridia > Lachnospirales > Lachnospiraceae > Butyrivibrio > Butyrivibrio sp. DSM 10294. The sequence goes on from NZ_JANSWL010000036.1 coordinate 28,102, forward strand.
AAGTGTCCGTGAGTATCTTGTACTTTTCCAGAATCTTAAGCTGCTTAAGAAGAAGGTCTGAGCACTTGGTATAATCTCCAAGAACACAGATATTGACGCGATATCCCCTCTGAAGAAGAAGTCTTGCTGCGCAGGCTCCGTCTCCGCCGTTATTTCCCACACCGCATATTATAAGACAACGAAGCGGCCTGTTAATGCAGCGCCCGGCTCTCCACTCATCTATCCTGTCGCAGATCTTGAGAGCAGCTCTCTCCATAAGGATAGCGCTGTCAATTCCAAAATGCTCAGTGGTATTTCTGTCACAGATTTTCATCTCACTGCTGGTAACCGCATATCTCATTGTCATCCTCCTTTTGGGAAATGGCCATAAACATTAAGGCTGCCAAGAACGGCAGCCCTGTATTATTCTACATATTCATTTTCATTGCCGGCAAGAGGGCGCCTTACTGGGTGTCTTCTGTCCGGGTCATACTTCATGTCAAAAATCTCGATAACCTCCGGTCCGAAGATCTGATGCATATAGGAATAAAGATTGTAATTCTCCATCTCCGATTCCTGAAGCCTTATGACATTTTTCTTAAGTTCCACTCTTACCTTGGAGATCCATTCATCCATAGCCTTGATATAATCGGTATTGTCATGAAGTCTCTCGTAGCACACCTTCATGGTTTCTATCATAAGCTTGTAATCTATATCATAGATCTCTTTGGAAAGACTCAGAAGCTCATCTGTATGACTGTCGAGCCTCTCGTTACATTCATTGATAAGACGGGTTCTGTCCTGAATCTCCTTCTCAATCTGGGGAGAGTCACCGGACTTGGTGGCCTGATCTCTCAAGGGGACAATTTCAGCAAGGAGCTTCTTTTTGAGCTTCTTGATGTCCTTGGTCTCGGTTCTGATCTTGCCATCACGTTCAACCAGTGCATTCAGTTGATCCGCCAGAGCCTCAATCTCAGGCGTCATCTCCGTCTGCGTAAACAGCTGGTGCCATTTATTATCCAGTGTAAGGATGGGAATACTCTTTCCCTCCAGCGCAGACATGTACACTTCGTCATTCTTTGCCATCGGTGTCTCTTTCCGGTATCCTCCCTCGGACTATTAATCCTTGGATGGGTTCAATGTTTTCTCGTACCTATTTATATTATACGATAATTTCATTAAACTGTCAGATAAATGTACATTTTCTACCTGAATATTGTTAGGAACTTCCAGATCCACATGGGCAAAGTTCCATATAGCCTTGATTCCGCAGGCTGCAAGCTTCTGAGCCATGGGCACTGCCTGTTCCTTGGGGATGGTCAGTACTGCGATCTCGATCTTGTTCTCTTTGACAAAATCCTCCATCTCCTCGATGGGGCGTACCTCCACGTTCCTGATCATTGTGCCGTAGAGATCGGGATTGCAATCAAAAGCCCCCTTAAAAACAAATCCCCTTCTTGTAAAATTGGTATATCCTGCAAGTGCCTTGCCAAGATGGCCGGCGCCTATGATAACAAGACTGTGCTGCTTGTCAATGCCGAGGATCTTACTGATCTCCTCGTAGAGATAGCCTACATTATAGCCGTATCCCTGCTGGCCAAAGCCTCCAAAATTGTTGAAATCCTGCCTTATCTGTGAAGCAGTGACCTTCATAATATCACTTAATTCCTGGGAGGAAATTCTCTCAATACCCCTCTCTTTGAGATCTCCTAGATATCTGAAATAGCGCGGCAGACGACTGATGACCGCCTGTGAAATTTCCTTCTCTGACATGATAACTCCCTATTCAATTACATTTTTTGACTAATATCAAAGACTTAATTGTTAATTAATCAACGATACAATTATAGCCGTCCGTTAAATAAATGTCAATCAAACAAAGCCTTTATCTCTCCCGGTGTAAGTTCCTGTGTCGGGGCAAAATCATCTGAGTCCAAATAGGCATAAATCGCGTAAAGAAGCGCCTTTGCCTCAGGATATTCGAGCAGATCCGAAAGTCCCATTGAGGAAAACATAACCCTTCCCTTCAGACATCTGCATTCAAATAATTTCGCCATATTTCTTAGATATGAATAGCTGTCCAACTCCTTGATTATGGGCTTGATCTTATCAGGAACAAACACTGCTCTTCTACCTGCCATAGGCCACCACTGCCACTCGTTATGGTTTCCTGTGGGGAATCTTTTGAAAAGAGGATGGGAGTCATCAATATACTGTCCCATTCCGCCCTCCTGAAAATCAAAGGTTCCAACAGACCAGAAATCCGTAGAAAACTGTGCCTTGATAGAATGAGGAAGCGACTCCTTATCTGAAGCAGGCGACAGGAAAACTGTGCCGCCTTCTTCAAGAACCTTCAGGGCTGTATCATCAAAAGATGCTGTTTCATATACTGAATCCGGCTTCGCAGGAGTTATGTCAGGAAAAGCCCAGATCTTGTACGTACTTGTAATGGGCTCATTTTCAATCCCCCGGCTTTCTTCCGGCAAAAGAGATATTCTTATTACAAGACATACTCCCACGTCTTCGGGTATACATATTCTTCCGAGTCCGGACTTAAGGAGTGAGAATCTGATTCCTAATTTCCCTGCGGTGGTTAATTCTCCTTTGGGAAAATGCTGCGTTCTCTGCGTCTGATGCATCAGACCTATACCTGTGTTTTCCTCCGAGATTTCAACCTCAATCTCTCCACCGATATCTCTTTTACCATAGTTGGCAATTGTAATGTCACAGGAAAGAAGCTCGCTGAAGGTGTAGGTATATTTCGGAAGACATGCCAGTACACGGACAGGTGCAAAAAACTCCCTGAATCTCTCCGGCGCTGCAAACTTATAGGGCTTGGGCTCCATATGAGAGTTCATCATACCAACAAGTGCGGTTCCCTGTCCCGGGAAATCCTGGATTCCAAGAAGAGACAATCCGGACATTTCAGGAGTGCGAAGAACCGCTTCCACCTCCTCCCCGTAGCACATAAGCGCAGTCTCACCGGTGGCTTCAACATACTTCTTCCAGTCTTTCAATGCGCCTTTTTGCTCTGCCCTGTCCCTGATCATTTTGTAATTCACCGGATCAGATACTCCCCTGAATTCCTGTATTTCGTCGAAATCGGGAAGTATCTCATATTGCCCCACTTCAAAGCCAAAAATTGGCTTGCGGTATTCTTTTCTGATCTCATTACAGACTTCATTGAAGTTATGACAGGCGCTTGGATAGTCCTCATTAAGATGCCCCTTCATTCCGGCAGAAGTTGCTCTCAGCATCGTCTTACGATAGTCACTTGCGGTATAGAAATCGCTCTTTCCATTGGCTCCCCTATCTCCGTAGAAATTGTTGGATCCCCAGGCATAGAGCCTTGTATCATCGATACTTTTTGCGATATCAAGAAGCTCCTCCATCTTAGATATTCCGGCTTCTGATGAATGCAGTTCATTCCCGAGAGTCAGCATCACAAAAGAAGGGTGGTTCGCATAACTTGTTATAATCTCCACCAGTTCTTTTTTGTAATATTCGTAACTGTTCTCCGGTATAAATGCGTCCACAGGATTCCAGTGTGACAGCTCCGGCTGCACCATTATCCCAAGTTTGTCAGCCGCTTCAAAGGCAGCCTCAGGAGGACAATGGGAGTGAAATCTCACGCAGTTAATCCCATAGGATTTGTACTTCTCCATGATGTCCAGCCATCTGTCCTTATCCATTGGCCAGTGGCCCTCCTCAGGAAATTCTGCGCAGTTAGCTTCGCCTCTTAAAAAGAATCGTCTTCCATTTATCGTCAGCCTTCCGGTATTATCATAGCCAAAGTCCCTGATTCCGAAGGTCTTATATACACTATGGATTTCTTTGCCCTGCAGGTCATAGAGAGTTGCTTCAACACAGTAGAGATTATCCTCATATTCATCCCACTTAAGTACATCGGAAGCCAGCTCAATACTATCGGTCTCAATTTGAATGCAGTTGTTGCTGTAGTCGTTGGTATTGGAGATCGCCATTTGGGCTGCTTCTTCTCTAAATGCCTTGCTGCGGATGACTATGTTCCCCTGAAATCCGGCATCTGCTGAAATAGCCGCCTTCACATAAGCCCTATTTCCCCTTGTGTAGATCCTGAGATCATCAATGAAATTACCGGGTACAACCTTAAGTCCCACTTTTCCGATAAGCCCGTTCCAATTAGTCTGGGTCTCATCGGTAGCAGCCGATGAATACAGGATATTTGCAGCCGGCATGCCTTCATAGCTGTTATCACAGACAAGCTCAATCCTGCTACCCTCATGTACAAGTCCCGTTACTTCAAATACATACGGTGTAGATAAGGTCCCACGAATTGACTCTACTTTTTTACCATCCACAAATAGCTTAAGACCGCGTGATCTCTCCACCTCAAGAAAAACTCTGCAATCAGGATCTACTACATCCTTACTGTCTATCACCCTCGAATAAACAGCTTCTCCCATATAGTAATTCTTCCGGGTAAACCTGCTCGCAATTGGCCCATCGGCCTTGACAAACTCCCTGCCCTCTTTCTTGAGAAGCAGCTCATCTGCACCGCCGACACCATTCTCATCAAGTGTCCCCGGAATCATGACATCATATTCCTTATCTTCAATTCTGACTTTCCAATTCCCCTCAAGATTTATATACATGCTCCATACCTTATACCTTGATATATTTGTTATTAATCATATCTCTTTAAGCTGCGGTTGCATACTGCGCATATTGCCAATCCATATCAGAAAATTGCTTACAGGCAATAAAAAACCCGGGAATCGTTGGAGACTCCCGGGCACTAAATTCTATGATCAAGGTTTGAAGTAGCTCATTGCATCGGTCATGCCGGAGGCAAGTTCCTGAAGCTTTGCAGCGGATTCGGAGATGATTGCGAAGGTTGCATTCAGCTCCTGCATTGATGCATTGGTCTCTTCCGTTGATGCTGCGTTTTCTTCGGAAATAGCCGACAGATCGGAAATAATCTCTACCAGCTTATCCTTAGCTATAGAGAGCTGATCTACGTGGGAAGCAATGCTGCCTATGGATTCGGAAACATTGTCAACGTTCTCAGCCATGGACTGCATATTGGTCCTGGTATCGCCAAGCTGCTGCTCCTGCTGCTCAAAGCTTGCGTTGAGCCTCTGCATTACTTCTACGGAAGCTTCTGAATCGGCAACCAGCTTCTCAACAATCTTCTTGATCTCTTCGGCGCTGTTACTACTCTGAACAGCCAACTGGCCAATCTCTGTTGCAACCACTGCAAAGCCTTTACCTGCATCTCCCGCTCTTGCAGCCTCAATACTTGCATTAAGTGACAGCAGGTTAGTCTGGGATGCGATCTCTGTGATAGCCTCTGAGAACTTGGAGATCTCTCTTGCAGATTCATTGGTGGAATCAATGGTCTGTCCGATATCTTTAACGGATGCCTGAACCTCTCCGCTTTGCTCTATGAGCTTGCCAAGGGCTTCCATGGCAGCCTCGCAGGATTCTTTCATCTGATTAGTATAACTGTTGAGCTGCTCAACATTCTCAGCAACCACTTCAATATCTTTGCCAATATGCTGAGTATTGCCTGCGGCGTCTTCTACGCTTTCAGCCTGGTTCACAGCGCCCTTGGATATTTCATCCACAGCTTCGCTGACCTGCATGGATGCATGAGATGCCTGATTCGCGGAGCTGGACAGTTCTGCTCCGGAATCCTTGAGTTCCCGGGACATATCCATGGTAGTCTTAATTACTTCGCCAAGCTTCTCACTGAGTGTCTTGGCACCATCGGCAAGAAGTCCGATTTCATCGTTTCTGTCTATTGAGCTCTGGTCGATATTAAGCTTAAGTTCACCTCTTGAAAGGCTTCCGAGCTCATCTGCAATGGCTCTCATCTTTACGGATGACTTATTTGCAATAACAATTCCGGTGATTGATACAACAACTGTAACTATAAGGGAGAAAAGAGACATATTAAGGATGATCATCTTAACAGCTGATTCTACAGAATTGCTCTCCCTACCTGCAAATACCATTCCGATGCAGGTGCCGTCATCATTGCAAAGAGGCTCATAGTAGCAGTAATAGCTCTCTGCAGCGCCTGCAGGAACAGTCTTGGCTGAATAATTACCCTTATTCTGAACAACCGCGCTGTATACTTTATCAGAAATGTTGTATCCTACAGCTTTCTTTCCCGAGCTGTCCTTCATGGTTGTAATAACTCTTTCTTTTCCATAGAAAACAGAATATTCCACACCGGTCTGAGCTTTAAGCTTATCAAGAATGGTCTCGTATTCCTCCATTACATTTTCTTCGCCTTTGTAGACAATGCCATCCACATAGGACCAGTCGCCGTCCCACACATTGCTCATTTCACTGTTCAACTGTGTAACAGCAACCTTAAGTTCCTCATTAAACATATTGGTATAGGTTTTGTCTATCTCAATACCGCTAATGACAGTTAAGGCGATTGCTACCACAATAATAGCCGCAACTGCTGCAAAAATGAGTTTCTGTACCAGTTTACCTTTTCTAACTCTACCTTCCATATCGTAGGCAACCTCCTTAACATAATTGTCTCGATCATCGTATTCACGTTATACAAATGTAAATTTATCTATATTACGAACTGCATTAATATTATATATAAAAAAGCCTCCGACGTATATGTCGAAGGCTCTTTTAATTATAAAATTTTCATTATTCGATAATTAATCTATCAATACACCGTTTTCATCGAATGTATACTTCTTCATCCATTTGGTTATTGTTCTGCCGATTACCATGTGGCTTTCACTGTCGAAGTAATGCCTGCCGTCTTCCAGATCAACAAAGGTGCTTCTTACTATATGTCCCTTTGCATTAGCATAATACTTAAAGCCATCTACCTCAAATACTGCGGATTTGAACAATACTCCGTGCTTGTCATAGTAACTTGTATTGCCCCATCTGGTATAGAAGCCTGTTACCATATGTCCCTCAGCATTGAAGAAATAGGTCTTGTCATCAATGGTAACCTGACTAAGTCTTGTCATTGTTCCATTCTTGGTAAAGTAATAGGTTTTACCATCAATAACCCATTTGCCGGTAAGCTTGTTGCCGTTTTCAAGGATGTAATAGGTTGATCCCCACTTAACCTTAAACTCTCCGGCAGGAGCAACATTATCTTCCTCTTCCTCTTCTTCGACGCCATAATAGGATGCATCATCGATGATCTTACGAACAACGAAACCGCCTACTCTTGGTGTACCGCCTCCGAATTCCACATTAAGCTGGTTATCTTCAACCTCTACCTCAATGGTTACGATAGAATAGGTTCCGGCTGCATTATCAGCCTTGAAGTTGACACCTTCAGCAGTTCCGGAAATTGAGCTCTTATATACGGAATTACTGATAAAATCAAGCTGATACTTGCCGTTTGCAACATCATAAAGGAAAGTCTCGCCTGCAGGCAGTGCAAAGTCGGTATAAACATTAACAGGAAGGATTCCATCGTACTCAAAGCCCTCAGTACGTCCCTGCATCAGAGATGTGCCATTCTCGAAGCCGTAGCCCTTAGCTTTGGTGTAATCACTTCCAAATTCAGCCAGGGTCTTGGTACCGTTCTTAGGATTAACTGTGATGGTTGTCCAGCCTTCAGCTCCTCTGTTTGGATCAATACCAAAGTCAAACTTCTGAACTGCAGGATATCTTACAGTAACATCGATCTCTGCTACATCATCGTAATCCTCTACCGTTCCGGTAAGTGTGAAGGTCTTTCCAAGGCTTGTTACGTCAAGGGATGATGTATCCCAGGTTACCTTGGCGTCAGCCTTCTTGCCGCTTGAGTAAATAGCCTGCACTGTCTCGGGAAGGATCACATCGTTTCTCAGGTAATCAACTTCTGCATAGGTCTTGTTGACTGCTGCAATGAAGTCATCAACCACTTTTACTGTGATCTTAACTGTATCATTTGTTCCGTCTACAGTACCTGTAAGCTCATATTCGCCAACCTTGGTAAGATCAAGAGTTGATACATCCCAGGTTACAGTCTGTGCCTTGGAGGTACCGTTAAGGAAGGTTGCCTGTACAGTCTTTGGAAGTTCAACATCATTGCCAAGTATTACCTTGATATCATCGAAAGATGCATAGCCTGTAGGTACATTCTCAATAACAACTACGGTTATTTCCATAGGGTTCTCAGCATAGCCTCGAACAAAAGCCTTGGCAATGTAGGTTCCAACCTGTGAAAGATCAACTGAAGAAGCGTCATAGGTAACTGCTACTCTTGTTTCTTTGCCTTCAGAATCTGTTACGGAAACGCTGTCCTTCTTGGCTGTAAGAAGATCCTCTACAGTCTGGTCCTTTTCAAGAGGAGTATCCTGAACAAGCTCAAATACTTCAAACTCTTCATTAAGCTTCTCTATCGCAATTGTAGTCTCAATCGTAAGCGCTGATGAGTTATAGCTCTTCTTGCTGTCTACGATTGCTGCCACCTTGTAAGAATACCTGGTTCCGCCCATAAGATTCTTATCGGTAAAGGAGTAAACTGCGGTAGTATCTGTCTCATCTCCCTCCGTAATCTCCTGATAAACAGGTGTAGCCTCGGAAATAACTACTGCATTAAGAATTGCAAGCGCACCCGCGTTGGAGGAAACAATTTCAATCTGCGAAGCCTCTTCAAAGGTTACATAGGCTGTCTTTTCAATATCAGCAACTTTCGCTGACTGTGAAACAATTCCAAGATCCTGTCCGTTCACTGCAACGGTTGCATTGTCATAAGCATTGTTGCTGTATGCAGCGCCGGCATATACATCAACTCTGTAGCTTCCTGCAGGAACATCCACAAGGAATTTAAGTTCATTGTCTGCTCTTACAAGATCGCAGCAGGCTTTTTCTACATCTGTCTGAGTCTCTCCGGCGTCTTCAATGCCTACTCCTACTCTGTTCCAGTTAACTGCAGAACCTGTTCCTTCTTCCCAGCCGTAACCACTAGCTGAGTTATAGTCATCAGCAAGGACTCTGACAAATCCGGCTGCATTACCTGACTTGTAGCCCATGTCATATTTCTTTATAGCTGCTCCGTCGGTATATCCTGTGATTACCTTCTTGGTCTCACCGTTTTCTGCCCCTGATGCTGCCTTAAGCTCATCAATTGTCAGTGTAGCAACAGTCTCATAATCGGATACTGTCTGATTGCCATTTTCATCAGCTGTTACATCGGCTCTTAAGATCTCATAGCCCTCAATGTCATGTCCATATCTTGAACCGTCATTAGCAGCTGTAAATACAATCTCAGCTGATGACTGATCAACCTTGCCCTCTGTAAGCTGTGATGTCAAAAGACCTTCAGAAATCAGGTAGCTTGTATGAGCGGGCTGATTGTAGCCAACATTCTGCCATGCAACACCTTCTCTGTAAGCAAGATCTGAAAGAAGGCAAGGAACTACATAATCGGTCTGAATTGTTGTGGCATATACTCTTACCTTACTGCTGTCAGCTGCATCTCTTGCAATTATCTCTTCTCTCCAGTCACCAAGGATATCTGCCACAAGGCCAAGGTTACCCTTAGTTCCGTTGCTGGTATGAACCTCCGATGACTCAAAGAGCATTATTGACTTCTGACTCTCATAATCCCACTTCTCAATGGTGGTTGTAAGCGGCACATATGCAGCCTGGTTAAAGGTGTGATCCTGCGTTTCAGCAAGAAGGTCACCATCCCAATAAATTGAGAAGTTAACGGCAGGTGTTGCTCCGCTTGAGAGCTCTACCATTGCATCATTTGTCTTATCGGTCTTTCCAACAAGACCTGAAAGTGATCCGAATACGCTGCCATTTCTTGAATTCCATGCAGGCTCATCGCTTCCGGTGTAATTGGGATTAGCGATTGACCAGTACTCTGCGCCCTCTGCTCTGGGATCGATATCGGAAGCCATTCCTCTGCCGGTATCTTTACCTGTGTAGTAGCCGGTAATCACTTCACCTGTCTCCGCGTCATGAATCTCAACATGATATGCTGCATTGTCATGCTCATGAACATCCATAACCTCAAGACCCTGGTGACTTGGAATCCAGTCTGAAACATGCATTGCATCGCCGTGTCCCAGTCCGGTTGAATACATTACTGTTCCGTCATCATCGATTGTAAGTGAGCCATAGATGATCTCATCTTTCCCATCACCATCAACATCATTTATTGACAGGCCATGGTTACCCTGAGCCTCAAGGGAAGGTCCGTTTGGAAGATCATTGGTATCAAATTTCCAGTAAACACCGATCTGCTCTGTTTCGTTACCTTCATCATCAGTAGTCTTGGTAAGGTAATATGCTGTAAGTGTTGTTCTTGTATAGTAACCTCTGGCAAATACTGCAAAAGGAGTTGTTCCGTTAAGATATGCTGTTGCAGAAAGGAATCTGTCTACTCTGTTGCCATAGCCATCGCCCCAGGCTGCAACTGAGCCTCTTGCAGGAATGTAATCCACTGTATCAATAAGCTCACCGGTATTGCCCTTGAACATTGAGAAATACTCAGGTCCGTCAAGAACATAGCCGCCACTGTTTCTGTAGTCATTTACAGGACTGATGACATCTGTGGGAAGTGCATCACTGTTGCAGGCTCCAACATAACCTGTTTCAACAAGTTCTCCGTTTTTGCCTGTGTAGGTTGTGGTTCCGTCTGCTGTCTTAACTGCGATCTCAGCAATGCCGTCAGCATCGAAATCCCATACCTGGAACTGTGTATAGTGGGCACCCGAACGGATATTTACGCCAAGATCGATTCTCCAGAGCTGTGATACCTCTCCTGTTGCGAAGTTGACATCATAACCGTCAAGGAAGGTCTTTCCTGTATATCCACCCTTGGAGTTGTCCTGTGCATTACTTGGATACCACTTAACAATAAGCTCCAGCTCGCCGTCGCCGTCAAGATCGCCCACTGACATATCATTGGCGGTATAGCTGCAGGTTGAGCCATCGGGCATTGTCTCATCATCGGGTCTATTAAGTCCAAGTTCGATATACTGCTGTGCCCATACAGCAGTATCAACTGCGGTAAGTGCCATGTTATCATCATTGGATCCGACAACCTTATAAGTATCGTTTGCTGTTCCTGCCTCGTCTACGAGGTTGGTAACCTTAAGACCGGAAACAAGAAGTGCTCCGTTCCTGTATACATCGAAGCTAGTAGTAAGAGTCTTGCCGTCAAAATCCTTGGGGAATGCTCTCCAGGAGAGATAAACTCCCTTAGTAAGCTCATTTCCGTCCTTGTCTGTTGCGGTAACCTTAGTCTCTGCTCCTGCATTACCTGCGAGATTGATGGCTACAAGTGCTCTGGAAGCATAGCTCTCAAGTCCGCCTGCTGTAAGAGTTCCGGCAATAGGTGTAATACATGTCTCAGACATCTCAGACACACCGCCTGCGTTCATTGCAGCTACCTTGTAGTAGTAATGAATGTTGGTGGAGAGTCCTTCGCTCTCATCGGTAAAGGTTGTTGTAGTGGATTCTCCAACCTTGGTAAACTCCTTGAAGCCCTTATCTGACTCAGGCTTGTTTGATCTGTAAATAATGTACTTAAGAATATTCTCAGAAGTTGCATTAGCTTCCCAAGTCAGGCTGATGCTGTTCTTAAGCTCTGTTTCTCCCTCTGCGGGATCTGTACATACCACCTTGACAGGTGCTGAAGGAGCCTTGGCAGAAGGATCCATCATTGCCTGAACAATCGTGTTACTAGGTGCGGACTCTGTTCCGTCAGCTACAACACAGGTCATATAGTATGAATAAGTCTCACCGAGTGTTGCTGTCATTGCTCTGCAGTCAAGCTCGTTGTCCATAAGTTCCTGGGCTGTATAGCTCTTAACAAGTACGAATTCGCTGTCTGTCTCGCCCTTCTGATATACATTGTAGGAAACTGCTTCTTTAACCTTGGTAAAGGACAGAAGGAAGGTTGCTGTTCCTTTGTCAAAAGAAAGCTCTGTAATAGCCAGATTGCCGGGAGACTCCAAAAGAGAGGTTATGGTAAGTCCGTTAATATACTGGTTAGTTCCCTCAACTGTGATATTAAGCTGTCCATCTGTTACCTTGGCAACTCCGGTGCAGCTTCCAAGACTCTGCTTGCAGGCGATGGAACCGATGGAGATTCCCTCTGCTGAATAAGCAGGCTTAATTGTGCTGGTTCCGGATAAAAGATCTGCAGCATAAACTGTGATCTCATAGGTTCCGTTGGGAAGATCAACCGCGAATTCTCCTGCTCCGATGTTGAAATCATCAGCCATTGCGGAGGAATCTGAATTGCCGTTTCCTTTTCTGTCTCTGCCGTTACCGGGAGCCTTGATCCAGCCGTAACCCTTGGCTGCGTCATACATTTCATTCTGATTAACTCCGGTCCAGCCTTCCATAGTAGCTGAATTGTTATAGTTAAAGTCGAATCTGTAGCCGGCATTCTTGGTGCCAACCTCTATCTTGTCGGATAACTCACCAACACCGTAGCTGTTAAAGCCTGCAACGGCATATACATAGGTTGCACCGCCTGCGCACTTTGAATCAACATAGCTGGTTTTGCCTGATACAGAGTATTTCTCAGCGCCTTCGAAGTTAACATCTGCTGCTGTCTGTCCCTCGGCGAGTTTTGCTCTGTAGATGTAATACAGCTCTGCCCCCTGAGCAGCTTCCCATGCAAGCGAAATGCTGGTTGCTCCAACTGAAGTTGTGGCAAGGCCTTCGGGCTTAGCCGGTGCTTCGGTTGCGGATTTGAAAGTAACCTTGGCTGCAAGGTCATCAAGCTGATCGTCGCTGCCGCTTACTTTGCCATCAGCGTAATCAAGAATACCCTCTGCAACGCAGCCGGCAAACTTAAGAGCTCCGTAGTACTGAAGGTGAGTTGAGTCATCCACGCCGCCGGCATATGCTCCTGAAGTCACCTCTCCTGCTGCAAGCTTCAAAAAGAGCATCTTGGAGCCCTCAATACCGAAGCTGTTGCAGACATCAATCGAACGCTGTGTAAGATCCACGTAAGGAACGTTGTACTCTTTTGCAAGTGACAGCATTACCTGACGGTAGCTCTCGAAGTTGCTGGCAAAAGAAACAAGATTGCCGTTGGAATCTGTTGTGTAGCTGTAACGAGCTACCGGAGTTACAAGAACAGGAGTTGCTCCTCTCTCATAAGCACCATCCACATACATCATGATCCACTTGGCAAAATCCTCTGAGGATACATATCTGTTAGGTCTTGAATATGTAGAATCGTTATGTCCCCACTGAACCAGGAGATAGTCTCCGGGCTTGATATCCTCAAGGATATCATCGAACTTGCCCTCATCAATGAAGGACTTGGAAGAACGTCCGCCGATTGATCTGTTCTCAACGATAACGCTCTCCGTCTCATAGGTCTGTGACTGGCTGTAGCCGCAGGCATCGCATTCTCTCTCCTCAACGAAATCTCCGAAGTATGAAGAAAGAACCTGTCCCCAGCCTGTCTGAGGATAATAATATTCATCATAGGTTTGAACTGTAGAATCAGAAGCAACGAAAACAGTAGGCTTATCACCACGAGCCTCTGTAGCAAGTCTTGTGATCTTCACCTCAGATACATATACTGTGGTAGTCTTGGCGTCAGACATCTTGGTTGCGCTGCTTGCACCAAGGAACTTAAGGTTCAGCTGACCGTCAACAAGGTTTGCCTCGAAGCTCTCTGTAACTGAATCACCTGCAGCCACGTTAATATCCCACTTCTTGGAGATATCCTCAGCTTCAAGAGCTGCTGTATATGCTGATCCTGTGGGATTGGTAAGAGTTACCTCCACGAGGTAATCTGCATTGTACAGATCAACATCAAAGGTTGATGTTGTCTCATAGGTATATACGCCATAGCCTGAGCTCTCAGTCTCAGTCCAGATCTTGGAATCTACGGCGACATAAGAATCATAGTCCTTAACATTAGTAGCGCCGGCCGTTACTGCAGGCACTCTCGGATAATAGACATTACCGGACCAGCCCTTTGCCTCAGTAGAATAATCCACGTCGGAGAAGCCGTAGCCCTTATCTTTGCTGTAAACATCCCTGGAAGAAGCATTTTGGCCCTCGCCGAATTTTATGTCAGCGATGACCTGGTCTTCCATGTAGTTCGCATAACCTTCATCTCCCTGGTCAGCGATCAGTCCGCCCCCTGAAGCAAGAACCTTTGAAGAAGTCATGACAGTATCAGGTTCATCCTCCTGCAGCTGGATTTCTTCCTCGAAATCAGCCTCCTCTTCCGGCTCCTCCTCAAGAATTAGTTCCTCTGCGCTTTCCTGCGAATCCTCCTCACTGATCTCCAGCAAGGTCTCATCTTCTGCTGCAAAAGCTGTTACGCCGTTCGCTATCGCGGACAGATTTGACGCGGCCATGGTTATGGCAAGAAAGCAGGCCATTCCCTTTCCTTTGGAAACGCGTCCGTTAAACCCCTTATGCATTCCAACAATCCTCCTTTTTCATTTCCCCGTTGATTTTTCTTTTGTCACATTTTGATAGGTAAAACAATCCCCCTCAGGATCGCAGACTGATAAAAGTGACAAAAATTATTATTTACATGTCGTTATTTTATGCAATTTGCTCTTTTATTGCGACTTAATTTATAAGCTAAACTTTGCATTTTTGACCATTATAAATTTTTCTTAAATATTTTTGGTGATTCTAAATATCACATATAAAAAAGCCGTAGTCCCGGCATTTCTGCTAAGACTACGGCTCTTATGTTTATACTGAGTAAACGTATTTATTTAAGGATAAAGATTATTTCTGAGTCTGATCTCCTCTTGGAGCGCCATACTTGGCTGCTGTGATCTTGCCTCCAAGAACTTCCTTAACATACTCAATTACAGCTTCATCAAGAACGATACCTGTGTCAAACTGAGAGCTGGCGCTTACAAATGAATAATAGGTATCACCACCTGCAGCGCAGAAGTTGTTGGTTACAACTGCATAGGTATCTGTAGCTGAGAAGGGCTGTCCGTTGATGCTCTCGATTGATACTCTGCTGATAGCAGCGGGCTTGTAGTAGGTGGATGCAGGATAAGCCTGTCCCTGCTTGAAGGCCTTGGTTGTATCAATTGTAAACTTGATGCCCTCTGTCTGAGGATAACCACCAATAGCCTTAGGTGTGCAGAAAGTGGAAGCCTCAAGAGCCTCAAGAAGCTCAGCTCCGGTTACATATACTACAGCTACAGTGTTTCCGAAAGGAAGTACTGTGTTGATATCCTTCATGGTAACATCGCCGGCTTCGATTGTAGCACGGATGCCACCGCCATTGGTGATAACAACAACATGATCAGCATCAACGGTAAGAGCTCCGGGAGCCTTAAGAATGCTCCACTTCATAGCATCTGTGATAAGGTCGCCCAAGTTGGTCTCCTCTGTTCTGTTGCCGGGGTCCTTGGCGCCGTTGAGCTTAACCTCTGACTTGGCAAATACAACACCATACTGGTTGTCGATGGCCTTGAACAGTTCGTTAGCCTTGGCTGCTGTGGTTACTTCCTGCTGAAGCTTGTCGTAGTTAAGAAGGAATCTGTCCTCTATCTTCTTGCTGGCATCATCTATAATCACTACGCCGATGTTCTCAGCCTTGGTTCCTGCTGACTGAATAGGCTCTCCCTTGGGGCCAGCGGTCATAACAGTATGGGAATGACCGTCGATCATAAGGTCAACGCCTTTAATCTTGGAATAAAGGTCAATACTTCTGTGACCATCGCCTGCAGACTCATCATCAATTCCAAGATGTGCAAGACAGATAACAAGATCTGCTCCCTGAGCCTTAAGGGTATCAATCTGCTCCTGGGCACAGGTCGCAAGCTGTCCCTTGGAGAGGAAGGTGATTCCCTTGATGAGACCGGGATGAACCTTTGTCTGGGTCTCAGGAGTCTCCATTCCGAAGAATCCGATCTTAACTCCTGAGTGGGTTGTGTACATATAATTGGGATCTACGATGGGCTTGCCGTCTGCCCCAAGGACATCTGCACAAATGGTCTTGTACTTAGCCTGGCTTAAGTTGGACATAAGCTTGTAGTAGCCAAAATCAAACTCGTGATTGCCCAGGGTTGCAAGGTCATAACCTGCCGCATTCATCATCTTAACGGCGTCAAGACCCTTGGATGTATTAACATAAGGTGTTCCCTGGCTGTAATCGCCTGCATCTACCAGGATAACCTGAGCACCTCTGCTCTGGAAGTTCTGCTTGACTGATGCAATGTAAGCATATTTGCTTACTGCACCATGGATATCATTGGTGTGAAGAATAATTGTCTTGCCGGATAGATCCGCTGCTACAGTTGTTATGGATCTGATGTCTGCCGGAACGGATGGAGCTGCCAGCGAAACTGCTGCCTGGAATCTCAGTGTAAACAGCATAGTCAGTGCCATTACAAATGCAAGCACTCTTTTGATGTGATACTTTTTCATACTTACCTCCTTAAATTTTCAGTTTTTTACCATAAAAAAATTGATGGCTGGATTAATTATAATCTACCAGCCATCAATTTTCACACTATTTTTATAATCTGATAATATTTTCCTAATAATTACTTCTTTGCTGACTTTGCCTTGATCTTGATTTCCTTAAGTTCATCAACGCTGAAGGTGTACTTCTTATTACAGAACTGGCAGCACATCTCTATCTCCTTGCCATCTCCGATCATCTCTTCGATATCCTTCTCGCTGATGAGCATCAGAGCTCTCTCAACTCGGTCCCTGTCGCAGTTACAGTAGAAGTTAAGGTCTATCTTGTCAGTGAACTCAATATCAAAACCATCAAGAACTATCTTAAGCAGCTCCTCCGGAGTCTTGCCGGCCTTGAGAATATCCGTTACGGATGTGAACTTCTTGAGATTCTCCTCCAGGTGACTGATTGTCTCCTCCTCAGCAAAAGGAAGAAGCTGAATAATAAAGCCGCCGGATGCGATAACCGACAGATCCTCTCTCTCCACCAAAACACCCAGTCCAACTGAAGATGGAGTCTGCTCTGACTTGGTGAAATAATAAGTGAGATCCTCTGCCACTTCTCCAGTGTAGAGGGGAACCTGTCCCACGTATGGTTCCTTCATTCCCATGTCTCTGATAACGGTAAGAGTACCCTCACCGATACCACCGCCCACATTGAGATGTCCTGCTGCATTGGGCTCCATTATTACGTAGGGATTGGACACATAGCCCTTGACATTGCCCTTATTGTCGGCGGTTGCAAGGACGCCTTTAAGAGGTCCGTCGCCATCCATCTTGACGGTGATAAGGTCCTCATCGTTATCCATCATTGTGCCCATCATAACTGTACCTGTCATAAGTCTTCCAAGAGCTGCTGCCGCTATGGGTGACAGCCCGTGGACCTTTCTTCCGTACTCAGCCAGGTCCCTTGTTGTTGCTGCAAAAGCTCTGATCTGCGCATTTCCCGCAGTAGCTCTTACCATATAATCCTTATATTCCATAACTTTCTATATTCTTCCTTCTAATCTGTTTCTTATTTGGTGATTTCGCCGTAACATTCCGGTCTTCTGTCCCTGAATAATCCCCAGGACAGGCGGTTCTCCCTTATCTGTGCAAAATCGTATTCAGCGTAAATGATCTCTTCCTTGTCCCTTGAAGCCCTTGCAATAACTTCACCTGTCTCGCCGGTCAAAAAACTGTTTCCGTAGAAGCAAAGACTGGACTTCTGCCCGCCGTTTTCCTTGGAGGGTTCAACACTCTCTGTTCCAATTCTGTTGGCTGCTGCCACCGGAATGATATTGGCCGCAGAATGCCCCTGCATAGTCCTCATCCAGTGCCCCGAACTGTCCACATCAAGAATAGGCTCCGAACCAATGGCCGTAGGATACAGAATAATATCCGCTCCCTGAATCGCAAGGCATCTTGCGGTCTCCGGGAACCACTGATCCCAGCAGATTCCAACGCCAACATTGCCATATCTTGTCTTAAATACCTTAAATCCGGTATCACCGGGGGTAAAATAGAATTTCTCCTGATAATAATGATCATCCGGAATATGAGTCTTTCTGTATACTCCAAGGCTCTTACCGTCCGCATCCAGCATAACCACTGAGTTATACAGGACATTACCGTCCCTCTCATAGATGCTTACAGGCATTACCACAAAGAGCTCTGCTGCCAGCTCACTAAAGTATTTCACAGCCTCATTTTCCATGGCAGGAACGGCATAATCATAATAATCATAGCGCCTCTCCTGGCAGAAATACTTTCTTTCGAATAACTCCGACAAAAGAATTATCTGCGCTCCAGAGGCTCCTGCCTCTCTAACCAGCTCCCCTGCCTTTTCTATACTTCTTCTTACCTGCTCCTTATCAGATACCGCCCCTCTGTCACAGGCGTACTGAATACAGGCAACTTTAACCTTTGTTCTCATTTTGTACCTGCTTAATTTCCTAGATTTACTGTTGCTTCCCCAGATCATTCTCAGGGATCTGCTGCGTTATGCAATGAATATTTCCACCGCCAAGAAGTATTGCCCTGGCGTCAATACCGATCACTTCTCTGTCTTTGCAGAGTTTTCCGAGAATATCCAGTGCTCTCTTATCGCTCTCTGCGTTATCCCCACCAAATTGAGGAACCAGAGCAGCACCGTTAATATAATAAAAGTTTACGTAGCTGGCTGCAAGTCTTTCTCCAATTTCTCTCTCATCTTCGCCTTCTTCAAAGACGTAGTTGTCAAGATCTTCCTTGGTTATTGTTACCGGCTTATCGGGAATCGGAAGCTTATGAACCGTGATATTTCTCCCCTTTGCATCGGTCACACTCTCAAGATACTCAAGATCAGCCTTGGACATCTCATACTGGGGATCATCCTCCTTATCAGTCCAGGCAAGAACCACCTCTCCGGGCGATGTGAAGGCGCAGACATTGTCTACGTGTTCATTGGTCTCATCGTTATATATTCCATAGGGGAGCCACAGAACCTTCTTCGCTCCCAGATACTCCTTTAGAATATCCTCAATCTGCTGCTTGGTAAGCCCGGGATTTCTTCCTTTGCTCAGAAGGCAGGACTCTGTAACCATCACAGTTCCTTCCCCATCTGAATGAATGGAACCTCCCTCCAGTACAAAAGGCGCAGCATCATAAAAATCTATCTCGCACATATCAAGGAATTTCTCTGCCACCTTATCGTCCTTGTCCCAGGAGGCATAGAGACCGTCCACCTCGCCGCCCCAGGCGTTGAAGCTCCAGTTTATTCCTCTTATCTGCTTGTCACCGCCTGATACAAAGGTTGGTCCCACATCCCTTGCCCAGGCGTCATCAGACTCTATGGGCAGGATAAGGCATCTGTCCTCCATAAGCTTAAGAGTATCCTCATCTGTTCCCTGAACCTTCATCTTGACGATAAGAGTATCCAGGAAAAGTCTTGCCTCCTCGAAATCCTCTTTGCTGGCAAGAAGATACAGATTTTCTCTCCTTAATATTTCCAAAAAAATGTCACCAAAAGCCTTAAGGGCAGCGCTTCGGTCCTTTCCCCAGCTTCCGGGTCTTACAGGATATATCATGATCGTGCCGTCATGAGGTGCGAACTCAGCCGGCATACGGTATCCATCCATTACAGGTGCCCTATCGGTAATTTTCTGCAAAGCAGCTCCTTTCCAGATTCATGATCACAATCTCATCTTAAAGTCTTCATATCCGAACTTTCTGATTATCTCAATATCGTTCCTGTCATGCATCACAGCAATATCAGGAAGCGGCATTCCGTTGAAGGTATTGTTCTTTACCATGCTGTAGATGGCCATATCCTCAAAATAGAGCCTGTCGCCAATCTTCTTCTCCTTCTCAAAGCTGTAGTCGCCGATAACATCGCCGGCGAGACAGGTCCTTGAAGACAGCCTGTAGGTATAGGGAAGTTCTCCCGGATTGTCCGCATCCTTAAGAGGCGGAACATAGGGCATCTCTATAACATCGGGCATATGACAGGCTGCTGAAGTATCGAGGATAAGTACGGGCTTTCTGTCCGTCTCAACAATATCCATGACCGTTGTAACCAGATATCCCGCATAGAGAGCGATGGCTTCACCGGGCTCAAGATATACCTCAAGTCCATAGGTGCTCTTAATATATTTAACCAGATCAATCAGACCTTCCACGTCGTAGTCATCCCTTGTGATATGGTGGCCACCACCAAGGTTGATCCATCTAAGCTGACTTCCCTTGGGCTCTTCACCCTCTGAATAAGAGAACTCCGTATCCGGAAAATAGGCTGCAAAATCCTTCTCAACCTTCTTGAAGGTATCAAGAAGAGGCTTGAAGTCCTGCTCACATAGATTATGGAAATGAAGTCCCTCAACCCCATCAGGAAGCCTAGAAGGCATATCACAGAGCCTTATACCAAGTCTTGAGCCACTAGCGCAGGGATCATATATCTCATGTGCATCATCGGTGCTGATCTCGGGATTGATTCTTAGTCCAACAGAGATCTTGCCCTCTTCATAGGCCTTCTTCCACACAGGCTTGTGGTGCTGTAGCTGCTTTATGGAATTAAAGACGATGTGGTCACAGATCTCGCAGAGCTCCTCCATCTCATCGTCCTTGAAGGCAGGCTCATATACGTGATTCTCTCTTTTGGACCCATCCGGCGCATGGAACTCCTCATGGGCAAGTCTTGCCTCGAAGATACCCGATGCTGTACATCCGGATAAATACTGTGCAATAAGCGGATAGGTCTGATATATGGAATAGGCCTTCTGGGCCAGTAATATTTTTGCTCCGGATCTTTTCTGAACATCAGCCAGAATCTCCAGATTTTTCTTTAGTTTTTTCTCATCGATAACATACGCAGGAGTAGGTATTTCTTTTAAATTCATAAGTAATTACCACCTTTATTATTCCGGCGTCCTAAAAAGCGCCATGTATTAGAATAACATATCACCCTTTAATTTTACTATGCCAAATGCCTATCAAATCTAAAATAAACATAAATCACTATAAAAAAAGTCCCCCGGAACAACATTTCCGAGGGACAGACATATCATATTTATCAGTCAACAAGCACGGGATTCTCATCAACCACCCATGGAAGGCCAAACTCGTTAAGCATCTCCATGTAAGGATCGGGATCAAACTCATCGGTTGTGTATACACCGGGCTTCTTCCACTTGCCTTCAAGCACAAGTGATGTGCCGATCATAGCAGGTACACCTGTTGTGTAGCTGATAGCCTGGCTTCCAAGCTCCTTGTAGCACTCCTGGTGATCACATACGTTGTAGATGAAAAGAGTCTTCTCCTTGCCATCCTTGATTCCCTTGAAGATACAGCCGATATTGGTCTTACCCACTGTTCTGGGGCCAAGGCTTGCGGGATCGGGCAAAAGAGCCTTCAGGAACTGAATAGGCACGATCTCTCTTCCCTCAAACATAACAGGGCTTGTGGAAAGCATTCCCACATCCTCAAGACATCTCATATGATCAAGATAGCTCTGTCCGAAGGTCATGAAGAAACGGATTCTCTTGATCTCAGGGAAGTTTCTTCCAAGGGCCTCAATTTCCTCGTGGTGAAGAAGATACATATCCTTCTTGCCAACCTGAGGGAAATCATACTCTCTCTTGATCTCCATGGGCTTAGTCTCTACCCAGTGTCCGTCCTCCCAGTAGCTGCCGTTGGCACTTACTTCACGGAGGTTGATCTCAGGATTGAAGTTGGTTGCAAAAGCATAGCCATGATCGCCGCCGTTGCAGTCAAGAATATCAACGCTGTGGATCTCGTCAAAATAGTGCTTCTTTGCATATGCAACAAATACACTTGTTACGCCGGGATCAAAACCTGTTCCGAGAAGACCTGTGATACCTGCATCCTTGAACTTGTCCATATATGCCCACTGATAGCTGTAGTCGAAGTAAGCGGTAAAGCCCTTCTCCTTGCATCTCTTCTCATAAGCTGCGCGCCATACGGGCTCATCTGTATCTTCAGGCTCATAGTTGGCGGTATCGATGTAATCAACCTTGCACTCAAGGCAGGCATCCATGATCGCCAGATCCTGATAAGGAAGAGCAACATTAAGAACCGCATCGGGCTGGTACTCTTTTATAAGCTTAGCCACATCGGCGCTGTCATCCGCATTAACGGTAGCTGTTGTGATCTTAACGCTTGTTCCCTGCTTCTCAAGTTTGTCCTTAAGTGCATCGCACTTGGATACTGTGCGGCTAGCAAGGCACATCTCAGTAAATACTTTATTGTTCTGTGCGCATTTCTGGATTGCAACCTGAGCAACTCCGCCGCAGCCGATAACCAATAATCTACTCATTTTATTCTCCTTTATCTTCGTAATATTTGCTATATTCTTGTCTAGATAACACGGATTGCTCCACATAAAACGCCCTTGTTATCTAGACATATCTTCCTCTTCTTGAAGCAAATCTTCAACGTATTTGGGGAGCATGAAGGCTCCTTTGTGAAGATGTGTTGTGTAGTACCAGGTCTTGATACCTCTCTCGTCCCATCTGTCGGGGTTGAAGTCCTTCAGAGGATGATACTTCTTGCTGGCAAAACCAAAGAGCCAGTAGCCTGCGGGGCAGGTAGGAATGTGGGCCTGATATACCCTGTTAACCGGGAATACTCTGTAGGCCTTGCGGTGCATGGCTCTGCAGCTCTCCTCGTCCTCATCGTAGAAGGGACTTCCATGCTGATAAACCATGATTCCGTCGTCGTGAAGCGCCTTGTAGCAGCTTCCGTAGAATTCCTTGGTGAAAAGTCCCGCCTCATGTCCAAGAGGCTCTGTAACGTCATTTATAATAAGGTCATACATATCGTCGCATTTACGAAGGTACTTAAGTCCGTCCTGATAATAGATGTGAACCCTGTCGTCCTCAAGTCCCACTGCGTTGTCCGGGAAAAACTGTTTGCAGACATCCACAAACATATTGTCAGGCTCCACCACATCGATGACCTTGATCTCGTCATAATGTGTCAGCTCTCTGGCAACACCGCCGTCGCCGCCGCCAAGAACCAAGACTCTTTGAACCTTGGGGTGAACAGCCATGGGCACATGAACGATCATCTCATCATAAGTGAACTCGTCCTTCTCGGAAAAGATGATGTTTCCGTCCGAGGTCAGGAACTTACCGAATTCAGGTGAATCAAAGACATCGATTCTCTGAAACTCACTGGTTCCCGAAAAAAGCTGTTTGGCAAGGCGAATGCTTATTTTTACATTGCCTGTGTGCATATCACTGAACCAATAATCCATCTCAGCCATTACTTCATCTCCTATATCTTAATAAGTCTATGCTTCTTATTTCAGTACAAAGAGCTCCGAGATATCCTCACTCTCGGGTCCCTGCATGGAACAGCCCTTTTCCATGGCTGTTTTAATATAATCCAGAATATCTTTGGTGATCATCTCACCGGGTGAAAGGATCGGTATTCCCGGCGGATAGCACATAACCGACTCCGCACTGATCCTGCCCACAGTCTCATCTATCGGAAGTGATTCCTTCTCAGCATAAAAAGCTTCCTGAGGAGTTGCCTTAACTATAGGTGTGATGTACTCTGCGGCGAAGATCTGATATTCCGGCTTGGAATAAAGTCTTCTGATATCTGCAAGTGCCCCCGCCAGACGCTCAATATCCTGAAGCCTGTCGCCGATGGAAATATAAGCCATAACATTGGACAGGTCTCCGAACTCCATCTGAATATCATACTCATCACGGAGAAGATCATATACCTCGATACCTGTAAGTCCGATGCTCCTTGTATTAACAACAAGCTTGGTCTCATCAAAATCAAAGATACTACCGCCGTTCTTGAGCTCATTGCCGTAAGCGTAATAACCACCGATATCATTGATCTCTTCTCTTGCGTACTGAGCCATCCTTGTAACCTTGGCAAAGCTGTCATGTCCGTTAAGCGCAAGATTTCTTCTTGAAATATCAAGGCTTCCAAGAAGCAGATAGCTGGCAGAGGTGGTCTGTGTAAGATTCACTATTCTGCTGATATATCCCACATTTGCATCCGGGCCGCACAATAGGATTGAACTCTGTGTAAGGCTTCCTCCAGACTTGTGCATACTGATGGCAGCCATGTCGGCGCCTGCAGCCATTGCATTAAGGGGGAGATTTGGTCCAAAGTACAGATGCGTGCCATGAGCCTCATCCACGAGAGCCTTCATGCCATTGGCATGGGCCAGCTCTACAATCGCCTTAAGATCTGAGCAGATGCCGTAGTAGGAAGGGTTGTTGATAAGAATAGCCTTGGCATCAGGATTATCTTCCACTGCCTTCTTAACATCCGCTATCTCCATACCAAGAGGGATTCCCAGCTTGGTATCTACCTTGGGATCAATATATACGGGAACAGCGCCGCAGAGAATAAGAGCATTGATGGCACTCTTATGTACATTTCTGGGCATAATGATCTTCTCCCCTGCCTTAACATGGGATAAAACCATAGCCTGAACAGCGCTGGTGGTTCCGTTAACCATCATAAATGCATGGGCAGCACCAAAGGCGTCTGCCATAAGTTCCTCTGCATCCTTGATAACCGATACGGGATGGCACAGGTTATCCAGTGGTTTCATCGAATTGACATCGATTCCGACGCATCTGTCGCCAAGAAAGCTCACAAGCTCGGCATTACCTCTGCCTCTCTTGTGACCGGGAACGTCAAAGGGCACAACCCTCTGTTTTCTAAATCTCTCAAGAGCCTCATAAATAGGGGCTTTCTTCTGTCTTTCTAAATCCAACTAACTCATCCTCCAAAAAACCGATCGGTTAATCGGTGTTACTCGCATAGATAGTATAATTGTCTGTGCCCCCTATAACAACCATTTTTTTTGAAACATCATTAATTAATCCTTCGCTGTAGGGGTAAAATACAGGCCAGACGGGAGAATCATAGGTTTCATCCCTTTGCTCCGGACCTATCACAACATAATTTGCTTCCTCCAGCGTATAATATTCCGTCGGGGTCACATCATAATAAAACTTCAAAACATATTTCTGATAATCATCAGTATAGTATATGGTATCAATATCCGACACATTAATAGTGTCAAAGGCTGCCTTGAGCTCGTTTTCTCTGTCCGCCATCGGCGCCCTGTAATAGGGATTAGTCATTGCCAGCACCCAGAATAGAGTAGCTGCGGCCATGATGCAGATACTGGCAGCACTTTCCTTCTTTTTATCTTTTATTCTATCCGTAAGTTCCCTGCAGATAATTCCCAATCCCAGAGTCAGAGGAACAGCCAGAAAACTAAGAACTCTCTTATAGGGATGAACGCTCTGTACTACCAGCATAACAGGAACAAAGATCATGAAAACCGATACAAAAAGCGCGCCGTAGAACTCCTCATCCTTGTCATTTCTTTTACTTATCGCGATCACAAGATTAAGAACAAGCACCAGAACCGCAATAACAAGAACAACTGATCCCAGCCTGTCATAATAATTGTCAAAAAGTTCCTTAAAATACTGTGGAAGACCCGTAATGCACTGCACCCTGTCGATGCTCTGAATATACGGAGTTGCAGTCATATAATTTATTCCGGTAAGCGCCGAATCTATCGGAGCCTTCAGCACAACCTTCGCCTGATTCATCCCGAAAAAGGCGCTGCTCTGATCTTTGCTCAGAAGATTGGCTCCTATTGCAAGCCAGATCAGAAGATACAGGAAAAAGGTTCCGATGGCGGCAACCACACCTGACATAAACAGCTTGAACAGCTCGCTCTTTTTCCCTGCAAACAAAAGGAATAATCCTCCTGTTAAGCAGATGGGAAGCACCCAGTACAGCGAACTTGGAATGGTATACAGTCCCAACATCAGAGACAGTCCAAACAGTACGTAATCTCTTTTCCTGCCCTCTCCCATGCCGATATTAAGCGCACAGGTCATGGCGATGAGCAGATATGTGATAACCAGCGTGTAGCCCCTTCCTTGAACAGCCAGTGAATGAATAAGGTAAGCTGAACAGTACATAAGTGTAACCGCTGCGCTCAGGAACCTGTCAAGGAACCTTGCGCAGAATCTGTACAGAAGGATCAGATTGGCCACAGCAGCCAAAAAGGATACTCCCCTAAGTCCTATATAAGGATTACCCAAATAGTCCAGATAAGCCGACAGAACCGAATATCCCACGTGGTTATTGGGAACCGGCCAGTGAATAGCCGCATATGCCGGACCTCTGCTGATAAAGTAATAATAGGTATACAGTTCGTCGTACCAGGGCCCGTTAGTGAACATCCTGACCAGGTATATAACTGCCATAAGGATTACCACAACGATTATTGGTAGTTTTACGAGTTTGTTTTTCATAAAAAGAGATTTCCCCTGTTAATTTATATTCAGTCGTGAAGTTCGAAGACATCTATCCAGTATCTCTCTATCAGAATGCTGGCTCTTCGATATGCGCCTATCCCTTCACTCTCCCAGTTCTTAACTATATCTTCTCTGGAAGCAAAGCTCCCGAAGAAATAGACCTCTTTTCCGCTCTGCAGGAAATAATCCAGCATGTCGTCCCTGGCATCATCCCTGATACTTCCAAGCATATCCGGAAGGAGCTTATCAATCTCTGCATCGTACAGATACACCTCACAGTCAGGTCTGTAGAAGCCCATCACGGCCGTCACATGGTCAAAATTGGTGATGATGACTGAGCCTGTGGGTATACTGTCCACAAGGTTCATAGCTGCGGCTTCCTCATATACCTTTTTGCTCTCCTCATCGCAAAAGCCCTTGTAGTTCAGAGCTCCTGCAAGAATAACGGGAAGGATCAAAATATATAACAACGCTCCCAATCTTCGCTCCAATGCCTTGTTCATGACTTCTGATACAGCTATCGCCACAAGAAGCCATGCTCCTCCAAGAGCAGGCACCATATATCTGTAGACAAAAATCGGCGTTCCCAGAGCCGATAACACGAATCCACCGGCAATCACCACAATAACCGGCATCAGCATAAGTACAAAAAGTTGCAGCCCATCTTTCTTGGCAGCTCTTTTGGAAGCAAATAAATATATAGCAAGTATTACTGTAACTGTCAGTATCAAGAGCCCTGCCGATATTTCAGGCATACGCCCTGCATAAACAACAGGAAGCGTAGCAAACTTGATACAGCCAAGTATGCTCCTTAGCGTAAGGGGCTGAATCCAATACATGCCGCTGATATTATCCATCTGCCTCTTAATTACACCAAGCCAGGGCAGATACGCGATCACAGAAATAACTGCGGATGCTGTCACACCGATAAGGATCTGCTTCCTGTCATCACCTTTTTGAAACAAAGAGATAATTCCCACCGCCAGATAGATACCTGCAGTGGCAATGCAGGCGTAATACTGAGTATAGGCAGTAAGTATTCCCAAAACAAAAAACAGTATAAAAAGGCGCTTCCTGTCACCTTCGCCTGACAATATCCTATCAGCTGTCAGTATATGAGCTGTAATAAGAAACAGCGCAAAGGAGTACATTCTGATCTCAACATAATAAATCGGGATCTGAGGCATAACCGATATCAGGAACATAAACATTCCCGCCGTAAGAATCCCGAATCTCTTTCTGATATACGTAACAGCCAAGGCCATAAGTCCCAGCCAGGGAAGGCACGAAGCCAGCTTGGCTGCGGCGTAGAAGCTTCCTTCCCCGAATATTCCGGTGACGATAGAGGTAACGAATCTAAGATAAAAATAATAAAGAGGCGGGTGGACATCTCTTGCTGTAAGACTCACAATATCGCCATAGCTCTTCTTAGCAAAACACAGGGAAAAGACCTCGTCGTACCATATATCCCTTCCGAAGGCAAACTTAAGTGTATTAAAAAAAGCTGCTGTTCCAAGTACCAGAAACAGCACTCCAAGAATGTTATTCAGATTTTGTTTTATTTTTGCGCACATAGAGTTATTATAGCATTTTTGTAGAGCAAATAGCAAAAAACTCCTTGCCGCAACTGCGACAAGGAGTTTAATTTCTTATGAGTTTAATGAATTACATCATACCGCCCATTCCTGCGCCGCCAGCGGGCATAGGAGGTACGGGCTCCTTAACTGTAGCAACTGCTGCCTCTGTTGTAAGGAAGCTTGATGCTACTGATGTAGCGTTCTGAAGAGCTGATCTTGTAACCTTGGCAGGATCGATGATTCCGTCCTTAACCATGTCTACATACTCTTCTGTGTATGCATTAAAGCCAACGCCCTGCTTGGACTCCTTAACCTTGTTAACGATTACGGATCCGTCAAGACCTGCGTTGTTAGCGATGTGGTAAAGAGGAGCCTCAAGAGCCTTGAGAACTACCTTAGCACCTGTCTTCTCGTCGCCTTCAAGTGAATCTGCAAGCTTAGCTACTTCCTTGGTTGCGTGGATGTATGCACTGCCGCCGCCGAAGATGATACCCTCTTCTACAGCTGCTCTTGTAGCATTAAGAGCATCTTCCATTCTGTACTTAGCTTCCTTCATCTCTGTCTCTGTTGCAGCACCTACTCTGATAACAGCAACACCGCCTGCCAGCTTGGCAAGCCTCTCCTGGAGCTTCTCTTTATCAAACTCAGAGGTTGTATCCTCGATCTGCTTCTTGATCTGAGCTACTCTGTTCTTGATGTCTGTCTTGTTGCCGAGACCGTCAACGATAGTGGTCTTCTCCTTCTCAACCTTGATGCTCTTAGCTCTTCCGAGGTCATCCATTGTAACGTCCTTGAGCTCAAGACCAAGATCAGAAGAGATAACCTTGCCGCCTGTAAGGATTGCGATATCCTCAAGCATAGCCTTTCTTCTGTCGCCGTAGCCGGGAGCCTTAACAGCAACTACATTGAATGTTCCGCGAAGCTTGTTAACGATAAGTGTTGTAAGAGCCTCACCCTCAACATCCTCAGCGATGATAAGGAGCTTGGAGCCTGTCTTAACGATCTGCTCAAGAAGAGGAAGAATATCCTGGATATTGGAGATCTTCTTGTCTGTGATAAGAATGAAAGGATCATCCAGTGTAGCTTCCATCTTGTCCATATCTGTAGCCATGTAAGCTGAGATATAGCCTCTGTCGAACTGCATTCCTTCTACAAGGTCGAGCTCTGTCTGCATTGTCTTGGACTCTTCGATTGTGATAACGCCGTCGTTGGAAACCTTCTCCATAGCGTCAGCGATCATCTGTCCAACCTCATCATCTCCTGATGAAACTGCAGCTACTCTCATGATCTGCTCTTTGCCCTTAACCTTGGTAGCCATCTTGCCGATAGCCTCAACAGCCTTGTCTGTAGCCTTCTTCATACCCTTTCTGAGTACGATAGGGTTAGCGCCTGCTGCAAGGTTCTTAACACCCTCATTGATCATAGCCTGTGCAAGAACTGTAGCTGTTGTTGTACCATCACCTGCTACGTCATTGGTCTTGGTAGCAACTTCCTTAACAAGCTGAGCACCCATGTTCTCGTAAGAATCCTCAAGCTCGATCTCCTTGGCAATTGTTACACCGTCGTTGGTGATTGTGGGAGCGCCGTAGCTCTTATCAAGAACTACATTTCTTCCCTTAGGTCCAAGTGTTACTCTTACTGTATCTGCAAGCTTATTAACGCCTTCTACCATAGCTGTGCGGGCGTCAGCGCCGTACTTAATTGTCTTAGCCATTTTAATTTCCTCCGTTGATTTATTGTACTCCGTGATATACGGATTGCTCCGCTTCGCTCTCGCAATCCTACATACATTCGGAAATCGATCTGCTCATTTCATTCGCATATCTGTTTTCCTCATGTATGTTCGGTCCTCAAGCTTTCATTTATATGTCTGCAAGCAGCCATAAATGAATCTTTTCGTCCCTATATCACTCATTTAATTATCGCTAATATGTCGTTCTGCTTAACAATGATGTAGGTTACATCATCAAGCTTAACTTCTGTTCCGGCGTACTTGGAATAGATAACATTGTCGCCCTTCTTAACCTGCATCTTAACTTCCTTGCCGTCAACAACTCCGCCTGGGCCTACTGCGATAACTTCGGCCTGCTGTGGCTTCTCCTTCTCAGCACCGGGAAGAACGATTCCTGATTTTGTAGTTTCTTCAGCCTCAAGCTGCTTAAGTACAACTCTGTCTGCAAGTGGTTCTAACTTCATTGTTAATGCCTCCTTTATGTGATACTTTTTGTTTACTTTTTAGTCTTGTTAGCACTCAATCTCATCGAGTGCTAACCTCTAAGAACATATATTACTACCATAGTGAAATAAATGCAACCTCTACACCCCCACTAATTTATAAAGAATTTAATATAATTTAATCCCCAGTAAATTGCATATTTCAGAACCGCCTCTCATAATGAGGCTAAGAAAGTATGTATTAATTCACAACAGGGATGTTGTGAAGCCCGCAGCGGGCAGCTCTTCAAGGAGGTGATAGATATATGAGTACAAATTTCTTTAGTAGCTTATCCGGCTCTTATGATTATGTATCCAGCATGTCAGGTCTTTTGTCGGATTATTCCAGTATAAAAAGCGGTGCCTACGGAAGCCTCATGAAATCATACGTAAATAAAGTAGGAAACAAGGCTGCCCTGAACGCATATCGCGAGACAGGCTCCACCACCACGGGAGCAGCCTCTGAGGTGACATCCTCCAAGTCAGGAAGTGCAAATAAATCAAGCTTTCTTGACAGCTATTTTAATGACATAAAAAACAGCGGATCTACTCCCAAGTCCTCGTCAAAAGAATCCTCGGATTCCTCAAGTACAACTTCGTCAACAGCCACCACTACCACAGATGCCTATGCCAAATACAAATCCTCCTGGCTGGACGATCAGCTAAAGCAATACGACAAGGATGCCAACAAGACCACCGCAGCAGATACTTCGGTATCCTATGACACAACAATTTAACAGGATTAAACAGAAGCAGCACCGGCACAGGAGCAATTCCTGTGCCGTTTTTTTATGTCGGGTGATGTCTGTCACCACTTTCAAACTCATAAGGATCTCGCCAGCTCTTAAGGAGACCATCCACTACTGTATTACAGATCAGAATCTTATAAAGGCATCCATTCCGGAGTTCTATGCGAAATATAAGCTTCTCAATGAAGATAGTTAAGCAAATAAAAAAAGGCTCAAGTCATAAGGCTTGGGCCTTTAAATATGTTCATAGCAATGAAAATGAACCATTGACTCCGTCCCCGGGGGCCATTATTCTTTTCTTGGAATATCCTTGCCGTAGAGATCTATATAGTTCTCCTTAAGGGCTATAGCCCAGTATTTCTCAGGAATATCAGGCCACTTCACTGTTCCTCTCTCCTGCTCGCAGAGTCTCATGGCTCGTAGCAGCACTGTCTGATTGAGGTCAACTCCCGTTCTGATGGTATGCATGGTAACTGCTGCCCAGGCCGGTGCCATGGTACACAGCTCAGAATTCTTGAACTCCCTGAGGATTTCCTTCCTGTCATACTCAAGCTGAACATACTCTTCTTCCCAGGATTTGGTATCTCCGTGAAGTATACAGAACTGTGTCTTACCGCTGTGATACCACGGAATACCGATAGAGCCGGGATTGACACCCTTTTTGCCCCTGTAGATATATGTCTCCTGAATATGATTGTGGCCGTGAAGCAGCACTCCGGTCTTTAAATGAGACAGAACCTTCTTGGTATTTCTCTTTTCCCGGAACAACAGCTCCCCGGTATTAGTGGGTGAACCGTGGCAGTATTCAAAGCCCGGCAGACCCTTAGGCTGATATATACCGTAATTAGGCAGGGATTCAAAAAAATCAAAGTCCTTGTCCGTCAGATTCTGATAAGTATACAGTAAAGATCCGCTGGCGGAGCCTCTCTTCCACTTCCCCTCGCCGGTCTTACGATAGTTCAGAAGATATTCTTCCCTGTTCCCTCTGATAATATAAGTATTGAAATACTGCTTAAGGACATAGATGAGCTCCATGGTCTTCTGAGGATTGGGACAGTCCGTCACAAAGTCCCCCAGAAGCACGAAATTCGTTATTCCTTTGCCCACAGCATAGTCAATGGCCGCCTGCAGCGCCGTATGATTGCCGTGAATGTCACTGAAAACAGCAATATCCATTAGCTGAATACTCCTTCAAAAGCACCTTCCGTACTGAATTCCTCAAACTGTTTGGTAAATAGCTCGAAGTAATACCCCTTTAGATCCATAAGCTCCTTATGGGTTCCTCTCTCTATTATCTTACCATCCTGAACCACCAGAATAATATCTGCGTCCACTATGGTTGAGAGTCTGTGGGCGATCACAAAAGAGGTCCTGCCCTTGATCACCGTAAGTATCGCATCCTGAATCGCCTTCTCCGTAACGGTATCGATGGAAGCTGTGGCTTCGTCAAGAACAAGAATGCTTGGGTCTGCCAAAATAGCTCTGGCAAAGGAAAGAAGCTGTTTCTCTCCCACTGACAGCATATCTCCATCCTCACCAACATCACTGTCAAGGCCCTTGTCCATGCGCTTAACTATGGAATCGGCGCTGACAAGCTCAAGTGCCTTCCAGATCTCTTCCTCCGTCGCATCGGGCTTACCATATTTAAGATTATCCCTAACCGTTCCCGAAAACAAGTGGGGTGTCTGCAAAACGTAGCCTATATTGGAATGGAGCCACAGCTGCGACCTCTCCGCCGCATCACGTCCGTCTATCAGCACCTGACCGGAGGTTGGCTTAAAGAATCTGCATACCAAATTAACCAATGTTGACTTACCTGCACCGGTCTCTCCTACTATGGCCACATTGGTTCCCTGCGGAACCTTCAGATTAAAGTGCTCCAGAACATACTCCTCTCCATCAGGATAATGGAAGGAAACATCCTTGAATTCAATATCTCCGTGAAGAGGCTCCCAGTTCTCTTTCCTGGGATTAAAGGTATCACCATACTTCTCTATTACCTCAGGAGTATCGTAAACATCGGACTTGGTCTGAATAAGGCGGGTCAGTCTCTCCACATTTACCTGCACAGCAATAAGCTCCGACAACGTAACTATCACATTCTGAACCGGCTCCATCATTCCAAGGGCATAGGACAGGAATACGGAAAGAGTTCCTATCTGCATCACGCCTTCCATGGTGATGGTACCTCCCTTGTACAGTACGATCGACAGCGCCAGTGAAGACATCATGGTTATGATTGAAGTAAAAAGTGCGGAATAATGAGTTGCATGAACCGAAGTCCGTCTCATTTTCTCTGTATCGGTTTCAAAGTCATTCTGGATCTTATCCTCAACCACAAGGGTCTTGATAGCCTTGGCCCCTGTTATTCCTTCGTTGAAATTGCCCGTGATGGTTGAGTTGATCTCCCTTATCTTCCTGTTAAGTACGATGAGCTTACCCTGGAAATACATCACAAGAACCGCCGCGATGGGCACCAGTATCATGATGTACAGGGAAAGCCTTGCATTGAGGGCTATCATCATTCCCATCACGCAGATAAGATAGGCTCCGTTCCAGATGATATCCATCATTCTCCAGGACACCATGACACCTATTTTGCCGGTATCACTCATAACCCTGGCGTGGATGTAACCCACGTTGTTCTGGTTAAAATAGGCCAGTGACAGCTCCTGCAGATGATTGAAGGCCGCATTTCTAAGGTCTCTGTCGACGCTGAGCTCCACCTGTCCACACATATAGCAGCATATAAAATTGTCGATAACCTGCAGTATAAGAATGCTCACATACAGGATAATAAATACAGTCAGCCCATTCAGAGTCTGCTTACCCACAAAATTGTCCAGGGCATATCTGTTAAAGATCGGATAGATTGAATCCACCAGTGAACTCAGTATTCCCAGAATTATCATAAAGATTATCTTGGGATAATACTGCTTGATATAGGGATGTAGTCTTGGTATTCCAAAAAACGGCAGCTTAACCGCCTTATCATTTTTATTCTCGCTCATACTACCCCCTGCATCTGAATATCATAGATTCTCTTGTAGATACCGCCCTTTGCAAGGAGCTCATCATGGGTTCCGGATTCCGCAACCTTCCCCTTGTCCAGAACGATTATATTGTCTGCGTGCATAAGAGTTGTGATCCTGTGAGAAATAAGAACCACTGTGGAATCTCCCACATTCTCTGACAGAGCAGCCCTTATCCTTGCATCTGTCTGGGTGTCGACAGCTGACAGTGAGTCGTCAAATACCATGACAGGCGGCTTTTGCACCAGCATCTGGGCAATGGCAGTTCTCTGCTTCTGTCCTCCGGATAAAGTCACGCCCCTTTCTCCCACATAGGTATCATAACCCTTTAAGAAGGTCCTGATGGTATCATCAAGAGCTGCGATCCTGGCTGCGTTCCTGATTTCCTTCATATCCGGCTCCTTAAGAGTGATTCCGATATTCTCTGATAAGGATCTGGAAAAAAGAAATGGCTCCTGCAACACAAATCCGATGTTCCTTCTAAGGTGACTTGCCTTGATATCTGACAATTCAGTATCTCCCACATATATTGTGCCCTTACCCTCAGGAAGCTCATAAAGCTTGTCCATGAGATACATCAGGGTGGACTTGCCTGAGCCGGTACTTCCCAGGATTCCGAAGGTGGTTCCCGCCTTGATAGTAAAGGAAACGCCTCGAAGCACCTCCTCAGTAGCATTGTCATAGGCAAAAGAAACATTCTCAAATCGAATATCCTGGCGAAGGGAAGGCTCTCCCGCTCCCTCTTTGTCCTTCTCGGGTTCGCTGTTCATGATATAGCGAAGACGATCGATGGAAACACCTGCCTTACTCATCTCTGAAATGATCCTTCCAAGGGCTCTTACAGGCCAGGTCAGCATCGCATTATATGATACAAAAGCAATGTACTCACCCACCGTGATCCTGCCCTGAACACAGACAACAGCCCCAAGCACTGTGACCAGCATGACCTGTAATCCCGAAATAAGATCGTTGGAAGACCAGAAGGCTGCCAGCGTCTTCATAAGACTGATCCACATCTCGGTGTATTCCTGATTCTGCTTCTCGAATCTGTCCTTTTCGTATTTCTCCCTTCCGAAGGCCCTTACCACTCTTACGCCGGTGAGGTTCTCCTGGGCTGTGGCGGAGAGTCTCCCCTCTTCGCTGTCTGCATGCTCGAACTGGGAGCTGATCCTGTTATGGAAAAAGCAGGAATACAGAACAATTATCGGAATAAATATCCCGGAAAAGAATGTGAGAAAGCCATCGATATTGATCATAAAATACATGGCCACGATAATTCTGATGACGATTCTGAAAAGCGAAAGAAGCTGCTCCGAAATAAAAGCCCGGATGGTCTCAACATCAGAAGTACACCGCTGAATAATATCACCGGTGTGGTTCTTCCCATGCCAGGAAAAAGGCAGGTGCATTATGTGCTCAAAGAGCTTGTTTCTCATGCGCTGAATTAGCTTTTCGGAGGCGATGGAATTAAGGAGCCTGAAAAGGTATCTGCACAGGGCCTGCAACAGTGCTATGACTGCGATTACCACAGCTATCAGGTACAGGTGGCTTCTTAAGAATTCGTTTCCTCCCAGAAAATCCATGAAGGTCTTTAAATATCCCGGGGTGCTCCCACTGTCCGTGGGAGACTCCGAGATACAAAAGTCAATTGCATACTGTACGATCTTGGGGCCTATAAGCTCCAGAAACGTAACACAAAAAGAAATAAGAATACTAAATAAGAATATGGCAGTGCTCCCCTCAAGGAAGTACATAACCATCTGTGTTTTGGTCTTAAACCTTAAGTTTTTGTCTTTATTTTCCATATTTACCCGTTAGTCATAAGGCTAATTGAAGGTAAAATGCCATTATTTAATAATCTCCTTGATGGAACCCGCAAGTCCCGCAATTCCCTGGAGATTGGAGGGAACGATGATCTTGGTTGCCTGACCGTCAGCAGCCTTCTCAAAGGCCTCAAGGCTCTTAAGTGTAAGAACTGACTCGTCGGCACCTGCCTCCTTCAGCATTCTGATACCTTCGGCATTAGCGTGCTGAATGCTCTTGATAGCCTCAGCCTGACCTTCTGCCTCTCTGATTTTCTTCTCTCTCTCAGCTTCGGCTCTAAGGATTGTTGCCTGCTTGTCAGCCTCAGCCTGTAAGATCTTACTCTGCTTCTCACCTTCTGCAACAGTGATCTGTGACTGCTTCTCACCTTCTGCAAAAAGGATCTTCTCTCTCTTCTCACGCTCAGCCTTCATCTGCTTCTCCATGGCATCACGGATCTGCTCCGGAGGATTGATGTTCTTGAGCTCTACTCTTGTTATCTTGATTCCCCAAGGATCTGTTGCGATATCAAGAGCATCCTGCATCTGTGCATTGATCTGGTCTCTGGAAGTAAGAGTCTCATCCAGAGTAAGTGAACCGATCACGTTACGAAGTGTTGTTGCTGTAAGATTCTCAATGGCTCCTATGGGATTTCTTACGCCGTATGCATAAGCCATGGGATCGGAAATTCTGAAGAATACGATGGAATCGATCTGCATGGTAACGTTATCCTGTGTGATAACGGGCTGAGGCGGGAAGTCACAATACTGCTCCTTGAGATCCACCTGTCTTGCAACTCTGTCAATAAAAGGAACCTTAACGTGAAGACCTACATCCCAGGTCTCCTTATAAGCGCCGAGGCGCTCAACAACAAAAGAATGTGCCTGAGGCACGATCCTGATGTTGGCTGCTATCAAAACCACCAACAAAATAATAAGTACTGCAAAAACACCAAGCATCATAAATTTAAATCCTCCCTTTCAACAATAAGTTTAGCTCCGCTAACTTTAACAACTCTTACAGTAGTGCCTTCCGGAATGATAATGTTGTCAATCGTGGAAGCTGCCATCCAGGTAGTTCCGTCCATGTCGATTTTACCTGTCCCCTTAAGGTTGTCAATTTCCTTTTTAACCACAAGCCTACGGCCTATAATCGCATCAATATTGGTCTTCTTAGCCTTGCCGTTGACATATTTGGCAGCAAGTGGTCTTACAACCAAAAGAACCGCCACCGAAACCACCAGGAATGCTGCTACCTGAAGTAAAACAGGGGCGCCTATCATAGACAACAAAAGTGCCGCCAGGGCTCCCGCTGCAAACCATATGGTAACAAGTCCCATCGTTGCCAGTTCAATAACGGAAAAAACAATTGCGACCGCAAGCCAGACCAAGGGCATTGACATCTCCATACCTATCCTCCTTCCCCAAATTACTGATGTAAATGTATTATACTTCATAAACACAGCATTTGATAGTAGTTTCATAACAATTATTTAATAGTACTTTAAGATTTCTGCAAATTGTAATTGCGTTCATAAAAAGTTAAAATATTGTATATATCTGTGTGCATTTTCAGGAGAATTTATATGAGCGAAACGAATTTTAAAGCCTTTAAAACCATGGTTAATCTATATAACATCCCCGCCTCGGTTCTCGAAGTACACAAAAACCCCGATGGCACCTGCGGTGATGTGATTATGTACGCCATCAATTCTCTGATGGAAAGAAGCTATCAGAACCTTTTTTCCGCAGAAGGTGAAAACAAGCAGGTAGAAGGTAAGCCCTATTATGAAAACATGCCAAGAGAGCCCAAGTTTGAGCATCTCTGCTTCAGATGCGCCTGGAACAGGCAGCGTGCCCACACCTATGTCGACACCACAATGGTGTACGGCTACTGGACTGAAGATATATTATTCCCATTGGATCCTCCTGAGCAACCGGAATCTGACGATGTGGCCTACTGTCTTTTCATGTATACCCTCAACAAAGAGATGGATACCGGCAAGTTATCTCAGGTTTCCCCTGAGATTGCCAGCTTCGTCATCAAGACCTGCCTCACCCTGAGGAATGAGGAAGACTTCTACTCCAAGATGGAGATCGTAGCAAGAGACATCCGCACTTACCTGGATGCCTTTTCCTGCTGCATGATGACAGTAACTCCCGACCTCTACAAATTTGACGTTATATGTGAATCCGTTAGAGATAATGCCAAGAATCTCAAGGAAATATTCGCAAATATTCCCTATGAGATAGTTGAGACCTGGGAAGGACTGGTGGCCGAGACCAACTGCGTTATCATCAAGGATGAAAACGACATGCAGTTCTATGAGCAGAAATCCCCTGAATGGGTGGAATCACTTCTTGATAACGACGTAAAGAGTCTGGTTCTTGTGCCCTTTGTCCACCAGAACGCTATAATAGGCTATCTGTACATTACCAACTTCGATACCATTCAGATATCAAAGATGAAAGAGACCGTGGAACTGGTATCCTTCTTCCTGTCCTCTGAGGTTGCCAATCACATGATCATGGAGAGACTTGAATACCTCAGCAATGTGGATATGCTGACCGGTGTCTACAACAGAAACAGTATGAACGTCATGGTTGATGAACTCTCCACCAAGCTCAAATTAAATCCAAGGCCCTTCAGCGTTGCTTTCTGCGACTTGAACGGTCTTAAATCCATAAATGATAACGAAGGCCACGAAAACGGTGACCAGCTCCTTAAGGATGCCGCCAAAGTCCTGAAGGAAGTATTTGTCGGCGATAAGATCTACCGCGCCGGCGGCGATGAATTTACCATCATATCAACCCACGGAACCGAGCAGGACTTCATCAAAAAGATCGCCGACCTTAAACAAAAGGCCTGCGATCCCAATTGGCTCTATTTCGCCGTAGGCTACTATCATGACCCTTCCGAGGGAAACCTCAGGCTTGCCATGCGCTACGCCGACGAGCGGATGTATAACGACAAAGATGCATATTATGAAGCACATCCGGAAAAAAGAAGATAAACCGTGTGCTCTATTCCTTCTGTAATATCAAAAAGGGCTTTCCAGCCAAGATCCTCCAGCTTCTTAGCATTAAGAGCTGACGTTGGCATCAGGTTGAAGCTCTTTTTTTCTGCGTCAGTAGCCTCCTCGTAATTATATAATAAAAAGCGCTCCGCATTGACGAAGCGCCTTATATTATTTGACTAATTCAGTTAAGCATAAGGAAGTTCGGTTCTCGCAAAATACGCTCGCCCGAACGGCCTTGCTAACTAAACTCAAAAATACCTCGTTAAGTAATCAAGGTCAAAACTTACCAGCCTTAGCAGCCTCTTCGATTGAAACGGCTGTAGAAACAGTCATACCAACCATCGGGTTGTTACCTGCACCGATAAGACCCATCATCTCAACGTGAGCGGGAACTGATGAAGATCCTGCGAACTGAGCATCTGAGTGCATACGGCCCATAGTATCTGTCATACCGTAGGAAGCAGGACCTGCTGCCATGTTATCGGGATGAAGTGTACGGCCTGTGCCGCCGCCTGAAGCAACTGAGAAGTACTTCTTGCCGGCCTCTGTTCTCTCCTTCTTGTAGGTTCCTGCAACGGGATGCTGGAATCTTGTAGGATTGGTTGAGTTACCTGTGATAGATACGTCAACGTTCTCCTTCCACATGATAGCAACACCTTCCTGTACGTCGTTAGCGCCGTAGCAGTTAACCTTAGCACGAGGTGAGTTAGCGTCCTTGGAGTAGCACTTTCTGAATACTTCCTTAACCTCACCTGTGTAGTAGTCATACTGAGTCTCTACATATGTGAAGCCGTTGATACGGGAAATGATCTGAGCTGCGTCCTTACCAAGACCGTTAAGGATAACGCGGAGAGGTTTCTGACGAACCTTGTTAGCCTTCTCTGCGATACCGATAGCACCCTCAGCAGCTGCGAATGACTCGTGACCTGCAAGGAATGCGAAGCACTCTGTATCCTCTTCAAGAAGCATCTTACCAAGGTTACCATGGCCAAGACCTACCTTACGACGATCAGCAACTGATCCGGGGATACAGAAAGCCTGAAGACCGATACCGATAGCTGCAGCAGCCTCGGAAGCCTTGCGGCAGTTCTTCTTGATAGCGATAGCGGCGCCTACTGTGTAAGCCCACTTAGCGTTCTCAAAGCAGATAGGCTGAATGCCCTCGATGAGCTTGTATACATCGATGCCGGCAGCCATTGTGATATCTTTACATTCTTCG
Organism: Butyrivibrio sp. DSM 10294; assembly: GCF_028539135.1. Classification (NCBI taxonomy): domain Bacteria; kingdom Bacillati; phylum Bacillota; class Clostridia; order Lachnospirales; family Lachnospiraceae; genus Butyrivibrio; species Butyrivibrio sp. DSM 10294. Next base: position 67,895 of record NZ_JANSWL010000036.1, read on the forward strand.
ATAGATGAGATTCCATACTCCTTAAGGCAAGCCAGGATCTGGGGCTCTCTTCTTTCATATGATTCAAATAAAGCCATTATAATTTCCTCCTTCTCACCTTAATTATTCTTTTCTGGGATCGATGCATCTTGCAGCGTCAGCTACACGACCATACTGTCCCTTAGCCTTATCAAAAGCTGTATTAGCGTCATCACCGGCCTTGATGAAGTCCATCATCTTGCCGAAGTTAACGTACTTATATCCGATGATCTCGTCGTTCTCATCAAGAGCAACATCTGTGATGTAACCATCTGTAAGCTCAAGATAACGAGGTCCCTTGTCAAGTGTTCCGTAGGTTGTACCAACCATTGAACGTGATCCCTTACCAAGATCCTCAAGACCGGCACCGATCTGAAGACCGTCCTCAGAGAATGCGGACTGTGTTCTTCCGTAAACGATCTGAAGGAAGAGCTCTCTCATAGCTGTGTTGATAGCGTCACAAACAAGGTCTGTGTTAAGAGCCTCAAGAACTGTAAGGCCGGGAAGAATCTCAGCAGCCATAGCAGCTGAATGAGTCATACCTGAGCATCCGATGGTCTCTACAAGAGCCTCCTGGATGATACCGTCCTTAACGTTGAGGGAAAGCTTACAACCACCCTGCTGAGGAGCACACCAGCCAATACCGTGTGTATAACCGGAAATGTCCTTAATTTCCTTGGACTGAACCCACTTTGCCTCTTCAGGAATGGGAGCAGCGCCATGATGTACCCCTTGTGTTACGGGACACATATTTTTTACCTCTGTTGAGTAAATCATGTGAAAATCTCCTTTCGTATTGTAAAGTAACTTTCATTACCTACTTACGGATTTTTAAGATTGGCAGAAAACGCCACATCTATTTTTACATAACTTCCGACACATTTCAACATTTTTGATATATTTTTAACACATATTTTATTATCAAGTGGGCTGTTTTATATAGGACGGGGTTATGAAGGTTGTGAATTATTGAATGGGTAGTTATAATATATGAGATGTTTTTCAAGAAAAATCAGAGGTGAAATATGGAAGAATTCAAGATTTCAAATATGTACGATCTAAACGAAACTATCGCAGCAGACTTCATGAAAACCAAGGAATATCCCTGGGAGCTGCTTGCGGGAATCAAGGATTATATCATTGAGCTGGGCAATAAGCTCCCCGCAGATAAGTTTGAGAAAAGAGGCGAGAATGTATGGATTGCCAAGAGCGCCAAGGTGTTTGACTCAGCTTATATCGGAGGCCCCTGCATTATCGATGAGGAGGCCGAGGTAAGACAGTGCGCATTTATCAGAGGCAGCGCAATTGTTGGTAAGGGCGCTGTTGTAGGCAATTCCACAGAGCTTAAGAATGTTATTCTGTTCAATAAGGTTCAGGTACCTCACTACAACTACGTTGGCGACTCTATCCTTGGCTACAAGGCTCACATGGGCGCCGGCTCCATAACTTCCAACGTTAAGAGCGACAAGAAGCTCGTAGTAGTCAAGAACGGCAAGGACGATCAGGTTGAAACCGGTCTTAAGAAGATGGGTGCAATGCTGGGCGATAACGTCGAGGTAGGCTGCAACTCAGTTCTTAATCCCGGAACCGTAATCGGAAGATGGTGCAACGTATATCCTCTTTCTTCTGTAAGAGGCTGCATCCCCGCTTACCACATCTTCAAGGACAAGGATCACATTGTAAAAAAGGTTGAAGACTAAATTGCTTTTTTAGCTTTCTTATTCCATAGGAGGAGGCGCACAAGAAACAGTATTCCTCTTACGCATAGCTCCGTGGCCATAGCTACCCAGGCTCCCTTGAGTCCGTAATGTGAGCCAAGGAAATATGCAAGAGGAATCCTGACTGCCCATACGCTTATGAGATTCAGGACACTTGACATAAGAGTCTCTCCTGCCCCTCTGAACACGCCCGCTGCCACTATGGATGCACCGTAAAAAGGCTCCGCAAAAGCTTCTATTCTAAGTATCTGAGTTCCAAGACTTCTTATTTCTTCATCCGGTGACAATATCCCTATCATAAAAGGAGCGAAGGTCCACATCAGGGCACCGCTTAATCCCATTATTGCCATACCCAGAATAACCGACATCCAACCAAGGCGCTTGCCCAGGTCTTTTCTTCTGGCGCCTATGCACTGTCCCACGATGGTGGTGGCTGCAACGCCTATTCCAAAGCCCGGCATGTAGCACAGACTCTCAGCCGTTATGGAGAAAGAGTTAGCAGCTACAGATACCGTTCCGAAAGGCGATACGATTCTGGTAAAAGCCACATAGGCAAAGCCCATGATGATATTGTCGATTGCCACAGGAATAGCGATCTTCAGCGCTGTCGGAAGTTCCACAGAAGCAAAATCAGATAAACTCTTTGAGCGTTCGCCCTTACGTCCCACAAGGCTGAGCGCCGGAGACTTCACCAGAAGAATATACAGCATGATTCCCGCAACAATCACAAAGGACAACGCCGTGCCAAGGGCCGCTCCGGTTACGCCAAGCCTTGGTATAAACATGGAATTAAATAACACATCCAGAGCGCACATGATAACATTAAGTATACTGGGAACACGAATATTGCCGCTTGACTGGATCATTCCCTGGGATGCCAGCAGCATCTCTCTTGCCGGTATGGATATGGCATATATCAGAAAATAAGAGGCCGAATCCTTAAGGATCGCCTCCTCTCCTCCCATCCATATCGGAAGCCGGGAACTAACGGCAACACCAACTGCCATTATTATCAGACTGAAAAAAAGATTGACCACAAGCCCCCATTTAACGATGACTCTGGCCCCCTCTTCATCCCTGGCGCCTATTCTGTGGGCTACGCATACGGAAAAGCCCATTGCTGCAGCGGTGAGAACTCCTCCCACCAGCCAGGTTGTGCTGGACACAAGTCCTATTGAAGCAGAGGCGCCTGCCCCCAAATGTCCCACCATGGATGCGTCTATGTACTGCATTATTACCGACGACAACTGTGCAAGTATCGCCGGGAAGCTGAGCTTTAGTATCAGCAGTATCTCTTCTCTAAAGGTAAGTTTTTCGCCATTTCTAATGGCTGATAATGGATCTCTCATAGTTTTTCTAATGCTTTGGCAAATTCTCCCTGAAATTTTTCGTTTTCCTCTTCGTGCCTGATACGGCTACGCTCTATCTGCTCTTTGGACAGAATTTCGGAGGAAATGAAATGTAGATTTTCTGCTGCTTTCGCAGTCTTTAATACAACCTGGCGGGGACTGTCCCCCACCAGTAGTAGCTCCATTGCCTCTTCATCCGACAAAAATCCGCTGGTTATAATCCCAAGGGTATCATATATTGTGTCGCAGGCTATGGGACCTATTATCAGGTCATACTCTGAAAAAGAATCCGGCACTAACCTTCTGTTTGCAAAAATGTATCTATACCACTCCGGATTCTTATCAAAGACCTTGATCTTAAGCATCCTGTCATCCAATTCATAGCGGTTAACGATCACCTCAAAACCGGGCTTTTCTATAGCCCAGCCATAGGCAAAATCCCTGTCATCCGTCGTATAAAAGCCCTGACCGAAGTCGGCATTGATCCTGCCGCGGTGAATATCGGGCTGCTTTATCTCATCATATCCTGCATGATATAAGGTCATCATATATTTTCCCTCCGGTACGGACATTATAGCATAAAAAAACGATGATCCGAAGATCACCGTTTTCTTTATTATTCAGCTACTACTTTGCTGTCTTCGCTGTTCTCTACTTTATTATTGTTACTATCCTTCTTATCTTCGTTTTTCTTCTTTTTGAGCAACAAGATAATGAATAAATGAATAAGTATTGTAAAGAGCGAAATTATTATTATCAGCAGTATGTGATTGACCGTAGCCTTTTTCATTGCTGAGGTTATCTTGCCAACGCCGCTGTAGGTAGGTATGTCGGAATCATCGATTGTTGCGATATCTTCCTCTTCTACTTTCTCTTCCTGCTTCTGTGTCTTCTCCTTGTAGCTGTCTACTACAGGATAGATGTCAGATGCCTTAAG
>NZ_JANSWL010000037.1:0-100265 GCF_028539135.1 Butyrivibrio sp. DSM 10294
CATAATGCTATTAATATCCCTCATTCTATTTGAGCACCCATAAGGATGCTCTATTTGTCATGCAATTTTCAAGGTACTGATTATTAAACAAACCTCTTCGTTTTAACTTGACATTTAATAGTTAGTCTATTAAACAAAAAAAGTCTCCACCAAGATGGTGAAGACTTTTATGTGCACAAAATCAAAGCAAATGCGCCGATACGCTCATTTCGGGCATTTACCTACATAGCTTTGTACAGTCAATTCCTCGTGACTTGGTTTCCCATGTACGACGACAGGCAGGTCTCCCGGCTGATCGATATGACTACAGTCTCGCTTCTTTCGCCTTCCCGGACCACTCCAGTGACATAATGAAAAAAGCTCTCGAAACACGGTGACGAGATCGTGCGGGATTCTCACCCGCTTCCCTTTTCACTTGTGCAGCAAATGCCCACAAGCACCTTCCGTCTTATTCTGTTTTCTTGGGTTAATAATAACATAGTTTGAGGTATATGCAAGTTTTTGCTATTTGTAATTACCTCCATGCTATACTTGTAATTATCAAAAGGAGCGCCCATGAAGCATATAGTTCTTCCTGAAAACCAACAATTTACATATTCCTACACCGGCAAATTTAAGGCCCTGTCCTCGGACTGGAAGCACGAGAAGTTCCCTCTTAGGGACTATGAGCTCATCATTATGACTGAGGGAGAGCTGTATCTTAGCTATTGCAGCGACAATTTCTGCGTAAAAAAAGGGGAATATCTGCTCCTTCCGCCCAGTAACGGCTATAGGATCGGCTACAAGGAGGCCTACTGCTCCTTCTACTGGATGCATTTTGGCGTACCCGTAACGGACCTTCCTCTTACAATCAACAGCACTGAGAAGATCGTTAAGGATTCCGGCTTCTCCCGCTCCTTCTGCATTCCGCAAAAGGGCGCTATTCCCATGCCCGAGAAGATCGTTGTTCAGATGAAGCAATTGCAGGATATTGTAAAAAACAATTATCCCACCGTATCATTGAATGCCATGGTGACCAGCATTGTCTGCGAGCTCTACGGTCAGCTCTTTTCCGACTCCATGACAAATGCCGACACTCTTGAGAAAAAGCAGATCTACAGGGATATAATCGATTATATTCAGAGAAACCTTCACCGAAACCTTAAGATCACGGAGATAGCAGAAGAATTTGGCTATAATGCCAAGTATCTGTCCCATCTATTTGCCGAAATAAGAGGCATTCCGCTGAAGCAGTATATTCTCAACCAGAAAATCGACGCCGCCAACTTCATGCTCACCGACAATGACAAGCCCATAACAGATATCGCCGCCGAGCTTGGTTTTTCCGATGTCCACAATTTTGCCCGCACCTACAAAAAACTCACCGGGCTTACACCCAGTGAGTATCGTAACGCCTTTGCCAAACGCATGTTATTTCATGTGTGAACGTTATAAAAAATATCAATATTTTTTATTTGCCTCATCCATCAGTTCCCACACTTCAAGATCCGTAAGATGTGCCTTGATCCTGAGTATCAGATGTACCTTGTCTCCGCCGGCCCCCTGCTGGAAATGCCTCTGCCACTTGTAAAAATGCGGGCCATCTCCCAGGACTCGCAGGTACGACATAAGGCTCTCCGCCACGTGATAGGACTGTCTTATGTCTGCTTCACAGTCGTTCTCATAGAAATTCTCCCAGATTCCATGCTCATGAGCACGCATATCCTGATAGCCCTCGTAAAAGGCCTTTCGTGCCAGCCCCGCTTCGTAGAAGGCGCTGAGGTAGTCTATAGTTCTGCCTTCACCGGTCTCTTCCATGGCTCCAATAAAACTCTCGCCATTTGCGTCTTTGCTATCCGGATCAAGGCACTTAAGGAGCGCTCTACAAATGTGATAAGCTCCGAGATAGCTATAATACATATACTTCACCTGTATTATCAGGTTGTTCTCAAGCTGCTCCGCGATGTGAGCTGCCCCATCACTCTCAATGAATTCCTTTACCGCGAGGCACTTCTCCAGATACTCCTTGTATCCCCGAGCACCTTCCTCATACTTCGCAAGCAGCCATACAACCTGCTGCCGCAGCGTATCCGCCTCTATCAGCCAGTTAAGCTCCGGGGTCTTATCCGTATACTCCGGATCCTTCCTGTCGAAACCTGCAATAAACGCACAGGCCAGTATTCTTGCTCCATGATTTGGGAACTGCTCTCCTGCGTGGTCATCCTCATGTTGGCCGTAGGAAATGGCATATTCAGGCCACTTTTTATACAACTCCGAAATCTCCGAGCAATACTCGAAACCATAATAGTCATCGCAGTAGCCATGCGTAAAAGCTTCAATATTGCCTGAATCAGTCTCACCCTTCCATATCCTTGATATCAGCTGGAGATAATAGGTATGGGGCTTAACATTGGAACAGTTGATGATCCAGAAATCATCTGCGCCTTTCTCGAACACCTGCGACAACTCCGAAGCCACAAACTCCGGCGAATTGGGCAGCATTGTCATCATGGCTGCCGCCTGCAGGTCATAGAAGCTTGCATGGTAATAAATTCCGTTGGCGCCGGCTCCATCATCTTTTTGGTCAGGAAGAGCATATACTCTTGGGTTGTGATTATTCTGCCTTCTGGAGACCATTTTGCCGAATCCGTTGTCTGCCCATATCTTGATAACGTCCTTTGGTATATCCATGTATCCGTCCCTGTACAGCTCCATAATCTCGCCGTAGAGATTCATACAGCAGACGGCCTCAGGGTCCTTTTTCCGGATCATATTGTACTGAACCAGCATAAGATCGCTCATGAGCTTGCCGCGGCTCTCCGGTGTATCATAGGCGGGATCGTCAATCCAGAAGGGCCTGTCACCCTGTCCTCTGAAGCCTATGTTCCATATGACCTTAAGCCCCTTCTGATCTTCTATAGCCTCTTCCCACAGCCCCTTGAACAGCTCGGGATACTTGTCGTAGGAAGCCTCAAGCTCCGGATAAGCTCTCGCAAACATCCTCGCTCCCATGGGCTCTGCGTGATGATGGGTGATATATAACCCGTAGTCTCCCGCCAGCTTCTTGTATTTGTGGGCATTGAAGTCCGTCCCGGGGATTGTCATGTTACCGCCGCAGCGTAGAAGAGCCTCAAAGGCCATTCTCCAGGGCATCTCCGGATCCTTATCCCTGATCCAGCCGTCAAAGAGCACCTCGTCGTTAATAAACCAGCCGCGATATTTAACTTTAAAGGGCCTGGACTCATAGGTGAAATCCTCCGGCACAGGGTACCCTTCTTTTTTCGCAAAATTCTGCTCATTCCAGAACCAGAATTCCTTTACCCCAAGAAATATCTTACTCACATAAAAAAGGCCGTAAATCGCCCCAAAATCATCAGAAGCGCCTATCATAAGACGCTTAACTTCGTTCTCATTATGGACGCTTATACGGAAGCACTCTTTTTTTACCCCTGAATCCTGCAAAAGAGCAATATCAACGCCCTTTTTATCGGTTTCAAGGCAGGTACTCTCAATATCTCTTCTGACCGCTGCTGCGGCGAGCTGCACTGCCCCGCTGCAGTCATCTGTAATTACCGCTGAATTATATGTGATCATTGGACATTCTCTCCGTTCTTATGGTATCAAACGTTATCTCAAAATCTCATCAATTGTAGAAACCGTGCTGAAACTACCCGAATGTATGGAAATTATTTCCTTCATCATCGGCAGTTCAAAGTAGCTGATATAGCAGATAAGTGTATTGTTCTCTCCTGCAATGGCACCGCGGGAATCCATGATGGTACAGGTCTTATTCAGCTTCTCCTTGATATCTCTGATGATTCCGTCGGGATCCTGGGTTATTATGGTTACCTGCTTGATTGCTTCGAAGTGATCGGTATAGTGGTCGATAACAGCAGTAGCAACCACATATACCAGCAGACTAAGTAGCGCCGCCGTTGCATCAATAACTGCAAAAACCGTGATATACACCAGCGCATTGAAGCCCAGCAGCATAGGCGTCAGACTGTAATTTCGCCCAGTCTTGTCTGAGAGCTTCTTAACCACAATATTAGCCAGTATCTCTGAGCCGTCAATGCATCCGCCATTTCTTAGGATCAGCGCCAGCCCCGCACCGAGAATTGCTCCTCCGAAGGCCACAGCCAGGAAGTGCTCCGTATTTAGTTCAAAGGGAATATTCTCAAAGAAATCAAGGCCAACCATATAGACTATTGAACCCACTGCGGCTTTGACAGTGAATTTTTTGCCCAAAAAGATATAACCCGCCACAATGAATGGCAGAAAGACGAACAACACGCACATTGACAATTGGATTCCCGTGAGCTTGCTGATAATAATGGCAACCCCGGCGGTTCCGTAATCTATCGCATCATTGGGAAGCAGTATCAGAGCAACGGAAAAGCTCGCCATGACCGCCCCAAGTATTATCAGAAAATATGACAAAATGCCCTGTTTCTTCTTCATACCACTTCTCCAAAAGTTATTTACGTCAACAATTGTATATTGGTTCTTATTCTTATTTTATCATTTACAACAAAAATGAGATATCCTCAAAACCATATAGGGAGAGGTCTTATTTCCTCTCCTTGATCTCAATATTTACAATCAATATGCCTGCTGCGACCAGTAATAGTGCCAGCATACCGGTAATTGAGAACGCTTCCTTGTTCTCTCCCAGGAATAATGCCGACAGCAGCACGCCCATAACAGGATTGATAAATCCAAACACCGAAACACGGCTCACCGGATTGTGCTTGAGCAGAACGCCCCACAGCGTATAGGCCCCCGCAGAAATAAATCCCATATAGATCAGGTTGTATGCGCATCCACTGCTCCAAAATACCAGCTGTCCGCCCATTGCAGCGCCGATAATATACAATACCAGACCTCCCTGCATGAACTGATATCCGCTCAGCACCACAGGATTCTCATGCTTTGAAAAAATCTTGATGCAGCAGGAAGAAAAAGCATAGAAAAGCGCTGCCATCAGCATTGCCCCTTCTCCCTGAAAGCTTATGCTTCCTCCACTTACCAAGGCTCTCACGCCGCCAAGAATCAGCACAATTCCTGCAAATCCCACGATGCAGCCCACCAGCTTTTTTACCGTAAGCTTCTCCAGCCTGAAGATGCACACAGCAATAATGATTGCCAGGAAATTGCCTGAAGCATTGATTATAGAGCCCCTGACTCCGCTGATATAGGCCAGTGACATGAAAAAGAAGAAATACTGTCCTATAGTCTGCAAAAGAGATAGTATCCCAATATATTTCAAGGATTCCCTCTTCGGAACAAGAACCTTCCGGGAAATGACAGAGCCAAATGCTATCGTCATTATCCCCGCCAGCAGGAATCTCGCCCCGGCCAGCATAAGTCTCGACGCTGTATCCTCCGGCGGTATCCTGAACAGTTCATATGCTATTTTGATCGCCGGAGACGCACTTCCCCATAACACGCAGCAGAATAATGCTGTCAGAAATGTGATCGGAAGATACGACCACAGGCTGTTTTTTGATTTATTATCCATAAGATATCAAAATACCTCTTTCCATAGATTAGCTCTGAATAGGCCAAATGCCACGCAGGTTGTGAAAATATCCGATGCAAACTTTAGCTGCGATAACACCTTCAAGCCCCATAAATAACAGCCATGGGAACGATATCAACATCACGTTCCCATGGCTGCTTTTTTATTCTCTTACATATCCGCTTACATCTTCAATCTTCTTCAGCCAGTCTTTTACAGAATCATAATCGACTGCTCTGTCATTGATCTCTACTACATCACTTCTGACCACTATCTGATAAATAAGACTTCCCCACTTATCATAGGTCCAGATCATGTACAGGAACTCATCCTTATTTGCAGTCTGCTCCGATGAAAATGCTGCACTGCTTACGCCGTCCTTAAGCTCTTCAACTTCTTTTTCCGTCAAGGTATACTCCACACCTTCATCGAAATTCGTCTCTGTATACTCCCTAAAATCAATCTTGGCTATACGATCTGTCACACTAAAATATCCTTCTCCGGGATTACGACTATAGTTCTCTGAGGTTTTAAGCCCGTATTTGTTCTCAAGCTTGTCAAAGAACTCATCTGCTGCTTCGTTATGCCACAGGTATTTGTCATCCATGTTAAGGTTATGAGAAGAGTCTACAGTGAAGGTATAAACTGCGTCTCCGCTCTCATTCCTGCAGACAATATTGTAGGATCCGCCTAGGCAATTTAATTGTCCACTCTGCCCATCTCTGAGTTCAAGTTCGGGAACTAACGACATGAAAACGGATAATTCATTATTACCAAGCTCTATTTCCAGATCATCCTCATAATATCCCTTAACCGCATCCTCAATGACAACCGAACTTATCTGCTCTCTGTCAAAAAAGCTCTTCTCCGCCTCCTTTTTATCCTCACATGCAGTAAGCATCGCAAGTGCTGTTATCCCCGCCAGCACTGCTGCTACAAACTTTTTTCGCATTTTTCTCTCTCCTATTATTATCAGATTCTTACAAAAAGTCTTAATTTATAGCCCGTTTTATCCAGGAATGCCTTTTGTATTGCTTCCTTTTGGCCAAACATATAATTCACACGCTCATCTTCACTTTTCTTGGAAACAAAGCAGCCCTTCTCATCAAAGGAAGCATCACTTGCAAAGCCAAAGGCTATCTCATCATCCGCAACAAAACCGTCATCTCCCAGATCATAACGCATCAAAGTAAAATTTTTGCTATTGTTTCTGTCTGCCATCAGAACCTCGGGAATAAGAGAAACTGCCAGCGTTTTGGCCCGCTCCATGAGACTACTGTCAGCCTTATTTTCCATGGCTGCGATCAGTTCTTTTTTAATATCATCCGGTATTTTATCGACCCGTACGATACTGCTAAGATAAAAATAATCGTAGCCTGTAACATCGGTTTTCTGATAAGCATCTTTCTCTTCTTCCTTTACTGTGGCTACGCCCGCTTCTTTCAAATGCCTTTCTGCTTCATCAAAAACTCCAAGGCCTTTTATATAATCAGTTATCAGATATTTGTAAAACTGTATAAGCTCTGTGTTCATTTATTATTTTCCCTTTACCGTATAATCATAATATGCGTAACTATAGCTGCATCCTTCTGCCGTAGGATCAAGGTAATACTTCTTGCCCCAGGAAGAAACTATCAGCATGCCATCCTCAGTAACTCCTGTAACAGTCATGGCGTGACCACCTTCAACATACTTGGTATTCCCCTTTTCATCAATGAGAGTAAAGTGATCTGCACGCATAATTACAGAACCGTCATCATAATCATGGAAGTTTTCGGGTGTAATTTCGATCGAGTTATCAATATTGCATTTTATTCCCTTATCCTTCAAATACAATTCCGCTCTATACTTTCTGGAGCCTTCCGTTGTTCCCCATCCATCTGTCGCTGAAGCATCTTCGGAAGGATTTACCTCATCACTGTCGAAAATCCAGAATCCATCGTGAAGATTATGGTTATCTGTAGCAGCGTACAGGTCAGTAACAAGCATATTATAATTAAGTTCTCCGGTATCCGGGTTAACCATAGGGAATCCGAATTTCTTTTCGAATAGCTCTTCCTTGCCTTCGAATTCTTTAAAAATACTATTGGCGATTGCTACGTATCCGCAGCCCTCGTCATTAAGCTTTTTCAAATAATCCTTGATCTCATCATCAGTCATTTCAGGATAATATTTCCTTACTATGTCATATAATGCATCTCTCTCATCTCCGGTAGCACTCTTTGGACCGGCCTGTTTACCGCCATACCAACCGTTGTCATCAAACGGCGTATTAGGATCCGGACTGGATTCTCCACTACCTGAATCTCCTCCTGCTGCAGATGAATTTTCGCCATTTGTATAATCTGAGCTTTTCGCCATTTTCCCCAAGATACCCTCTTCGGTCTTGGAATAGGTATCGCAGATAACCCCAAGTGCGGTACCAAGCTTCCCCATAGCCACGCTGCAGACCAGAACGTTGTCTATGCAGCTCTGAAGTGCGGCATCGATGGATCCCGATGACCGTGTCTCCATAGGAAGATCATTCCTTACCTGTTCAATCTGCGCACTCAGATTCTTGAGCTCTGCCTGGGCGTTCTCAAAAGTGGACACGTTGCTCTTGCAACTTGTCGGATTAATGTAAAACATATTTTTCCTCTCCCAATACTTTCTTTTATATGTTACAGATACATCTTTTTATATCATACTTTGGACTATAAGTGTTGATTTTCTGACGAATGACACTTGAAATCGGACGAATGACACTTTAGGATATATCAATTATCACCGGCTCGCCCTTGAGACTGACATAGCCGTGCATTATCTCCACGGTGCTGCCGTCTATAAGATTCTCATAGCATCCGTCCTGAGCATGAATAGGGATTATTCCCGGCTCACCCTTGAAAGAGAAGATACCGATGATCTTTTTGCCGCCCCTGCTATGGATAGCCTTCAGAACGTTATCCTCGTAGGTCTTGGTCCTGTAGGTACTGTCTGTAAAGAGCTCATCCTGCTTGATTTCATACAGGCGCTTCATAAGGTCCCCAAGATCAATGTTTTCCTTGGATTTCCAATCTACTTCGTCCTTGTCAAAAAGGCTTGGCAGATGACTCACACCCTTTTCCTGCCCCGCGTAAATAAGAGTCATACCCTTCTGGAAATACAAAAAGGCAGTGGCATTTCTAAGTGCCCTCTCATCCGGGAAAAGAAAACGTGCCCTCGGCTGGTCATGATTCTCCAAAAAACGGAGCTTTACATAGTTATCGGGATAAATATACTCCTGTCTGTTTATCGCCTCTGAATAAGCCTGTAAAGGCCCTTTTCCGGCGGCATATTCCGTCATCTTCTCATAGATGTCATAGTCGTAGAGAATATCGAAGGCCTGATACATCTCGCAGTCAGACTGGGCTGTCAGCCCCATATCTCTCATCGTCATGATAAATCCGGGATCCACCGACTCGCTGAGCCAGATGCAGTCGGGTCTTACCTCCTCAACCTCTTTTCTTGCCCTCAGCCAGAAATCTATAGGAACCAGCGGCGCCACATCGCAGCGGAAGCCGTCAACTATCTCTGCCCACATCTTAAGTGTCTCAATCTGATAATCCCAGAGTCCCTCATTGGCATAGTCCAGATCTATGATATCCGTCCAGTCACCAACTCTGTTTCCAAAGGAGCCGTCAGCCTTGTGATAGAACCACTCGGGATGCTCCTTGGCAAGGACAGAATCAGGAGACGTGTGATTGTAGACCACATCAATGATGCACTTCATCCCCTGCTCATGTATGGCCTCCACAATGGCCTTAAAATCGTCCATTGTGCCATATTCCGGATTGATCTTCCTGTAATCGCTTATTGCATAGGGAGACCCCAGACTCCCCTTCCTCGCCTTTTTGCCGATTGGATGGATCGGAGCAAACCACACAATATCAACTCCCAGGTCATGAATCCTTGGAAGCTCCGGTGTGATAGCCTTGAAAGTTCCCTCCTTGCTGAAGTTTCGGACAAAAATCTGGTACATTACTTTGTTTCTGAGTTCTTTACCGGTTTCTCTCGACATAGTTTTCTCCCTTACTACTGCAGCGGAGTCGCCGACCCGTACGCCCGCACCGGCACTCCATTTTCGTCAAATTCCGTCGTATATTTCACCTTGAACATTATCCTCGCCGCCGTCAATGGCATTACCGCCTCAAGGCTGCCGATTCCCGCAGCCAGCTGCCTGTGCCACTCCCTGTACATTTCCGCATAGTCCGGCTGGAACAGACCGCTCTCTATCACCGGCTCGGGATAATTCCTGATAAGTGGCGGGAGCCCCAGATCACGCATACACCTAAAGCATGGCCGCATCTCCTTCGTGGCGATCGTATATTCCCAGGCATAGGTATTGGTATGCTCACTTGCAAATGCGAATTTACGCTCGCTCTCATACAGATCCCTATAGCTCTTTTTCTCTGCCGTAATATTGCTGATTATTGAATAAATAAGGTATTCATCCCCGGCATTTCCGATTACCCTAAGGTGATATCTGATACACATCCTGTCAGTGCCGCAGCAATCAGAGGTAAGCGTCATCCATACCTCACAGGTCTCCTCTTCGGCGCTGTCAATTGCCTTTTTAATCGTATCTATGAATAGCTTTTTACCGTCAGTTTCAAAGTATTTCCAAGGGTTGGATTCAATGAAATCCCTCTCGGATATATTCATTCCGATCTCTTCGATGTACTTCCTGTTAACTCTGATAAACTCAAGCCTTCCCTCGTTATAGGAAAAAACAGCAGCTCCTCCGACGAAATTGTTGAAGATCAGCGTCTCCAATGAATTCGGATCCCAGAAATTGTCCGCATTAAAGGTCTTGAGAAGGTCAATGGGACTCTTGGTTGGTTCATGGTGAGCAAGACTCATTTTTTCCAGGAATTCCTCCTCCGGAAGCGGCTTGGAGTACAGATAGCCCTGAATATAATAACATCCGATGCTTTTCATAAAATCCGCCTGTTCAATGGTTTCCACGCCCTCAACGATAATAGGCGTCCGTAGCCATTTTGCCATCTGAACGACGCTCCTTATGATTATTCCGCCGCGGCCGCTCACATTACCGTTCAGGAAATTCAGATCAAGCTTAATAATATCCACGTCCAGATCCTTAAGGATATTGAGCGAGGAATACCCGCTGCCGAAATCGTCCATCTCAACAATATATCCCAGCTCATGGAATCTGCCGATCACAGAGGACATCAGCTCCATTCCGCCTATGGCGGAGGTCTCTGTTATCTCTACCCTGAGGTACTTCACGGGAATATCGTATTTTTTTCTGATATTTTCAACATCTTCAACATACTCATGCTTGAAGATATCGTTTCTTGACATGTTAAAAGAAATGGGAATAACGGGAATGTCATCGTCGATACACTGCCTCAGAAACCGGCAGGTCATCTCAACCATTTGAATATCTGCGAAATACAGAAGATCATTCTCCTCCAGCACCGGGATAAAGTCAGAAGGATACTGCATACCGGCCTCAGGATCCACCCATCTCATAAGGGCCTCTGCACCTGTCATTCTGCCGGTGGAATGATTGAACTGGGGCTGATAATACGCAAAAATATGGCCATGTTTAATGGCATCATCAAAAGAAACCAGCAGTTCCTCTGTAGTCATACGTCTTTGCATACGGTACCTCCTGTATCCAATGTACCAATGAAAGCAGTTCTGCTCCTCCCGTATGATTAATAATACCATAGAAACCGCTGATTTCTTATCGATGATTTATTAAATTATTATCAAAATATTAGTTCGCGTGTTCTTCCATTACAGCCTTGATCTTGTAGTAGGAAGGCTTGGGTTCATAGTTTCTGTCGAAGATACGAGTGTTGGTTGTATCCTCCTTGCGGTAATGATCCACAAGACCAAATAAGGTAACATTTGTTATGTTTGCAGGGCCGCCGTTATCTGAATCCATCTCATATATCATCTCGAAGATTTCCTCGTATTTGTTGGCCTGCTTCTCGAACCACTCATCATTTTCCTTATCAACACCAACGGACAGCTCCGTGATCTGAATCTCCAGGTCGAGACTTGCGAATTTCTCCATAGCAGTCTTGATCTCTGAGATCTCGGGATAATCAATTCCCCAATAACCCTGCATTCCGATGCCGTCTATAAGGCCTTTTTCCTTAAGTGAGGAGCACAGTGTATAGATGCCCTCTGTCTTTGGAACCTGGAAGGTGTTGTAATCGTTGTAAAAGAGCTTAACATCGCTGTCTGCATATTTTCTTGCATAGGTAAATGCCAGCTCCACGTAGTCGGGACCAATAGTCTCATACCAGGGATTGGCCTGGTCTCCGCAGGTGGTTCTGCACTTGAAATCACTGTTCGGATCAGCGCTCTCGGGATCAACTGCCTCATTTACAACGTCCCAGCAGTAAATAACTCCCGGATAATTCTCCTGAACATGGGTAAGAAGCTGCTGAATGTAGCTCTCCATACGCTTACTCATTGTTTCCTTGTCAACGTACTCTCCGTCGTCCTTATAACCCTCTCTGAAGAACCACTCCGGTGCCTGTGTATGCCATACAAGTGTATGACCTCTCATCTTCATACCTGTCTCCTGACACCACTCAAGTGTGGGATCGATGGAGTAAAAATTAAGCGCGGGGCTTCCGTCGCCGTTTAACAGGCTCTCCTGTGAGCCGAACTGATCAAGAATATAGCAGCTCTTCATGAGGTTAGTCATGGTGCAGCTGTTAAAATGCTTAAGTGATAATTCCTTGTAGGAAGGTATATTCAGTGTCTGATTCTCCACCGTACTTCCGTTAATACCAACTCCAAGGGTAAAATAGTCCTTGCACAGGTCCTTAAGAGCCACTCCGTCGTCCACGGGCTCTTCCTGAACATCCTCTGTAGCCTCAGTAGCTGCGCTGTCTGCAGTTGCTTCCCCCGATGCCTCTGCCTCTAAGCTCTCGCTGGCGCCTGCCTCGCTCACAAGTACATCTGTTCCTTCGGTACTGGCTATACTTCCTGCCTCCTGCCCGCATCCTGCCAGCAGAGCCAGAGCAACAATACCTGCCAAAATTCCTTTCCTTCTCATAAATGCCTCCGATTATATAGTCTTTAATTCAGCCAAAAAATCAGCTATCCATTACTATATTTGAACCTAAGCAGTCTGACTACTCATTCATTGTGTTTTTTTGCCATTATGTTGCTATACACATGCTTTTTTCTCCATTTCCCATCGTTTCAAACAGGCAATAATGATATATTATAAAAGTAGTGCTTTTTTGCGGAGGATCCCTTTAATGGATAACGATAAAATAATGGCGCTTCTGCCCTGGCTGTGTGCCTCGGCCGTTGTTTATATAATGTTCTTTTTTATAAAAAAGGATCTGGAGAACAAGCTCAGCATGGCCGGGACAGGCTATGTGGTGTCTGACATCTCCCAGACCCTTAGAATTCTGATGTTCGCAAGATTTCTCATCAGATTGTTCACCGCAGTTTTCATCCTGATCACCGGCATCCTTCTGATCGACACTACCCGGTGGCTAAGGATCAGTTGGGATATTATTTGCCTTGGCCTTGCCCTGTGCCTTCAAGGCCACCTTTTTCTTACAAACAAAAAAGATCCACTGGCAGACTTCGTCAAGACCGCATCAGGTGTAGTCTCCGGAGCCAAGGCTGACACAAGCTACCAGTCCCTTCCCCACGCCAGCCCAAAGTACAGAAATATCATCACCTATACCATAGGCGGCGTTACCTACAACCATTACTGCGACGTAGTCTCTCACTCTGACAATCTTCTCCAGGTGGGAACCCGCGTCGTTGTTCATTACAATACCTACAATCCCAAGGATATTTATCTGAATGATGAGCTCAAAAAAACTCCCCAAGGACTATGGGCCCTCCTTCCGGTGGGCGTTGTCATAGTCATTGTGGGAGTTGTAATGGCTGCTATAGCTATGTAATTATCTTCACCATATTCTGTAATTGCCTGACAGAGCCAGCATCGCAAAAAGGTACAGGCAGTTGTCATAATATCTGCGAACGCCCTTTCTGAGAGGCTGATCCCAGAACCACTCTACCCAGCGCTTTGCTACTGCAAAATCACTCTCAGGGTCCTCACTGTAAGGCACAGTCAGTGCCCCCTGGGCCATTGTAGCCATAAGACCAACAGGATGAAGCACCGTCTTATCAATCGGTGTTCCGTCAATGGCATATACGCATCTGACAGCTTCAATATTGGTTCCAAAGAACTTCATCATCTTAAGCGGCACACCTATCTGGCCCTTGTCCTCACCGAACCACTCCGCATCCAACCCGATATTGGCTGCTGTTCTGTAGGCGTCGCTGAAGAAATTTCCGAAGAATCCCCAGGGAAGTTCCTTATCCATCGGAGTTCCGTCAAAATTGGCATATTCGGCATTGAGACCGGTCTTAGGATGGCAGCAACCTGCCAAATATTCTCTGCTGACCTTCGCTGCCCTTTTGAAGAACTCTCTGTCCTTCTCATCAGCCCACAGTGCAAACAGCTCGTAGAAATGGGGCAGATGATAAGAAGGATCCGTAAAATCCATACCCGGAACAAAGAGAATCTGTCCGTTCTCCCTGTTAAACATAGGGCATCCTTTTCTGCCGTTTTCTCCCTTGTGTACCATGGCCTCCAGGATTTCTCTGGCCTGTCTGCTATACTCAAATATTCCCTCGCCGTCGCCCCATCTGTGGGATGCGAAGAACAGAGCCATAGCAAAGAACTCTTCTCCATCGGGAGCAGGTCCGTCGGCATTCTTTTTGCCGGTAGTCTCGCAGGACCAGGCAAAATAGCCCTCATTGTCCCCTTCAGTCATGAACATATAGGTCTTGGCCCACTTCCAGATGCGGTCGAACTGCTCCTTCATATCAAGCTGAACGCACATCATCATTCCATAGGACATTCCCTCTGTTCTGGCATCGTTGTTGCCGGTATCTGTGAGATACCCCATGTCCTCTCCGGCGTCATGATAGATACGCTCTTCTTCGTCCCAAAAGAATGTATCCACCACATCTTTTAGCCTCTTCTCTATCTCTGCATCGGTCTTGCCGATCTCTTTAAAAACATTTCTGTAGGTTTTTGTCTCAAATGCTGCCATTTTCTTTGTTTCCAGCCTCTCTAATCTACGGTCACAGAGCCTTACTGCAACTGACCTGTATTAGTAATTGCTATATATGTCACATATGTTATATATCTTTTCAAATCTTCTTAAATACAGGGATTGACTCAATCGGAGCCTTGGCGCTTATCACAGCGCCGCCCTCATATACCTTGCCGTCACGAATATCCTCCCACTTGCCCTCAGGAAGATATACTTCTCTCTCGAAGCAGTTAAGCTCAAGGATAGGTGCAACGAGGTATTTGTCGCCGAACATATACTCATCATAGATATTCCAGCACTTCTCATCCTCCGGGAACTCATAGAACAGGGCTCTGAGAAGAGGTGCTCCGTTTCTGGAAGTCTCCTCATACAGGGTCTTGATGTAAGGAATGAGTTCATGACGAAGAGCCAGCTGATCCTTCATGATCTTGAAATTGTCCTCTCCGTAGCTCCAGAGCTCGTTGGGCTGACCTGTATGAAGATATCCGCCGCCGAAGGTCCTGTCATCAAGAGTAGGGATATTGTAAGGTCCCCTGTCACCGTGAATACGAAGAACCGGTGAAAATACCGCAAATTCAAACCATCTGATAAGGAGCTGCCTGAAATCCGGGTCATTCACGTCATCTGTCATAAATCCGCCGATATCCGTTGTCCACCATGGAATTCCCGCAAGTCCCATATTAATGCCTGCAGCCAGCTGATCCTTAAGAGCTTCGAAGGTACTCGGAACATCTCCTGACCATACCACATTTCCGTATTTCTGGCTTCCTGCCCAGCAGCAGCGAAGAAGATTCACGATCGGCTCCTTCGTAAGCTTCTTCATGTTCTCGTAAAAGAGCCTGCTGTAATACTGAGGATAAATATTGCTGCACTCTAATCCGGGCCCCAGATAATATCTGATATTGTCAAAATCATATACCGCAAGATCCGGCTCCGAATTATCCAGCCAGAACATATCTATTCCGAGGTCATAGTAATTCTTTTTGCAAACATCCCATACATACTGCCTTGTCTCAGGATTGGTCGCATCCAGAACCGAACAATCGCCCTCAAAGTCATAATTCTGCAGGGTTCCTCTCTCATTTTTGAGTAAAAGACCCTTTTCCAGCATCTCATAGAAATGCTCGCTCCTCTTATCAACCGTAGGCCACACAGATACCATGACCTTGATTCCCATGCCGTGAAGCTCATCGCACATAGCCTTGGGATCCGGCCAGTATTTCTCATCGAACTTCCAATCGCCCTGAACCGTCCAGTGGAAAAAGTCGATTACGATACAGTCGATCTTAACTCCCAGCTCCTTGGCCTTACGAGCAACCGACAATACTTCTTCCTGGGTTCTGTAACGGAGCTTGCACTGCCACAGTCCCATGAGATCCTCAGGCATCTGAGGTGCTCTTCCCGTTACCCCGGTGTAATTCTCAATAATTCCTGCAGGAGCGTCAGATACAGTGATCCAATAGTCCATCTCCTTGGTGGCTTCAGCTATCCACTCGGTGTAATTATTTCCAAAAGTAACTCGTCCAACAGCCGGATTATTCCACAAAAATCCGTATCCGAGACTTGATACCGCAAAAGGAACACTGATCTGCGAATTTCTCTGCTCCAGATTAAGAACGCAGCCCTTAAGATCTGTGTAAGGATGCTGATACTGTCCCATTCCGAAGATCTTCTCGCCGTCGTTACTCTCAAACTTCACGCTGAAGCGGTAATCTCCGCCGTTATGTGCCCTGTACTCTCTGTTCACATACTTAAGGCAGCGGCTCTCCCTGGATATAGTTCCGCCGTAGGATCTGAAGTATTCTCTCAAAAAGAGCTTGTCATCCCTGTAAAAAGAGATAACTCCGGCGCTGTTAACCGTAGCCTTGATCCTTCCGTTTACTATCTCGGCGCAGATTCCGTTCTCATCCTCGCCTGTCTTAATAACCGGAGCAGGCTTATCTGCGTCCTCTGTAAGAGCCCAGTCTCTTCCTGTAAACTCGGGATACATGGTACTTCTTATTCTGAAGGAATCCTTCCCCCAGGTCTCGATTCTTAAGGTTTCACCCTGTCTTTTTGCTATAAGCGCATTATTTTCCTGTGTAAAAAGCATAAAAATAACCCCCTCTCTGACATTCTTTTAAAAGCATACCACAGCGGAGGTTAATAGTTATAGTCATATTGTGCTATTTTTCTCTTATATTTGGCTCTATTTTGCCCTAAATCGTCTTAGGCTATTCATCCTCGCCAAATACCTTTGTAACGGCTTTAAGGACGTCTGCAGCCGTAAATGGCTTAATGATAAAATCCTTGGCTCCCTTCTTAAGAGCCATCATGATCATATTGTCGTATTTCTGGTCAGAGCACATGATCACATTGGCCTTGGGATTGACTTCCATTATCTCACTAAGGGTGTCGATTCCGTTCTTTTTGGGCATATTGATATCAAGAATTACAAGATCAGGGTCCTTTTCCTTGAACTGTGCAACAGCCTGCTCGCCGTTAAGAGCCTCTCCGATTATCTGATATTTCTCCGGATCCAGCGCATTTTTGAGCATCTCTCTCATAAAAGTTGTGTCGTCAACGATAAGTATCTTCTTTCTCATAAGATTCTCCTTGGAAGTCGCTACACATGGCAAAAACGTCTGTACAATAATTCTACATCTTCCCAAATAAATTAACAAATAATTGTTTATTAAATTACAATTAATTGAACACAGCATAAAACTGCTCACTTTCGTAAGCAGTTTTATTTTAGATATTATAGATCGTGCTCATCTGCCCTGACAGCGCAGATTACAAGGCGGCTGTCGTCAGAAGCTGACGTGCATGTCGATAGGGTGACAATGTTGTCATTTTCACTGTACAGGTCTGTCTTGATGTAGGATTTGTTCAATATATGCTTAACAGCTCCGCCGAAATCATCGGGGTTAGGTCCATAAGCATAATATATCTGATCGTTATCCTTAACATCAGCATAGGCAAAGATCTGATATCTGTATACCTTGCCCTGTGTAAAGATCTGGAAGTACTGATGATCCTGGTAGTAATTCTTATCTGTCTTGTAATAACGGAGCTTACCAAACATTGAGAGATCTCTCATGTTGTGACCGTAGATAAGAACATTAGGATCACTAAAATCAGGTGTAGACTCTCCGTCCAGGAATATGGAACCTGCGGTGGAAGCCTTACCGTCATAAGTCTTTCTCAAATAAGTGATATTATCTCCTGAATACAGGATCGGATAGCTGATACTCTCATTTTCGAAGTACAGCCAGCCGATAATATCTGAATTTCTGGCTTCAAGTCCTGTCAGATCTACGCTGATCTCATTCCACCAGCCAAGCTCCTGGGCCTCTGTATCAGACTCCTTGGCTTCGGGAATTATTGTATCTATGGCTTCGACCTTTCTCTTAGCCTCTTCATTTATCGAAACAAACTCTTCATTTGTCTCATTGTAGAGGCTCTTGGACTTGTTGTATTCCTGCAATGTAACAAATATTACTCCGGCAGCTACTGCCACCATAATTGCTCCGGTAGCGAACAGCAGATGATATCTGTATTCTTTGATCTTCTTTCCGATGAACTTAAATACGGTTGAGACCACCAGAACGAAGATTATAAAGTAACGTTCAATCTTGCTTATCTTTTTTTTTTGAAGTCGCCTCTTTTAAACCTTTTAAGCTCGAATGCTGAAAAGCCAATAAGTGCAACGCCTGCCAGCAGAACGATCACCCATACCCATACTACAGGGAGGTTATCACCTGTCTGAGGAGCTCTTGCTCCCAGTGCATCGGGATCACTGCTACTGCTTGAGCTTGAAGCGGTACCGGTTCTTGAAGTCTTAACAACAGCATCTGTTGCTGTGTAGATAAGAGTAAAGTGTGAGAAATACTGTGAGTAAATATATACTCTGCCGTTGGTCTTATCTACATAATAAGTTCCGTCCTTAGGAGCGCTTGATGCTCTGGCGGATAACTTATCGAACTTCTTGATCTGTCCGTTGTGCTCACGAATGATATTGATTGTCTTGGAAGCATTAGATGTTCCGATGTAGCAAGCTACGTCAATAGATGCTCCAAGGTCGCTTACGTCCTCATCAACTTCAACATTTCCTTCAGAATCCTTAACAGTTCTGTGAACGGTAATGTTAAGGCTGTCTGTTGTTACAACTGAGTCATCGCCATACTCTGCGATTGCATTAAGCTCTACAGAGTTAAGTGTTGATTTGGAAATAGGCTTAACATTAAGTGTATAAGTTGTTGTCTTACCGGCTTCTTTCTTGGATGTAGCATAAGAAGAAAGCGCTGATGATGAAACATTTGATACGCCGGAAGTTACATTGTCCGGATTACTAAAGTTAACACTTGAGGTTGCCTTACCGGTTGTTGAGGAAGAACTTGATGATGATGTGATCTTCCAAGTGTATGATTTGGTTCCGGTAAAGTTATCGATACCCTTAAGGTATACGGTATATGTGCCAGCTTTAGTAGCACTGACTGTTGACTTGCTGGTATCCACCTCGAAATCAACATCTGACTCAAGCGCATCTGAGAAGCCTGATAATTTGATGGTCTCAGGTGTCTCATGTGTAATAGCACTACCTGTGTAGGAGTAAGATGTCTTTGTTCCGGAAGGAATTGTAGCATTGGCAATTGATGCCTTATTAATCTTCCATGACTTGGTAACGGTACCTTCATAGTTGCCCTTACCGGTTACAGTTACCTCATAATCATCTGCATCCAATTCTTCATCACCGGTAACAGTATAATCTGTATTCTCCACGAGCTTAACATTGTTTACTGTAACTGTTACTGTAGGTCCCTGATCCTTTCCGTTGTAAGTAAATGATGTTTTATTTAACTTAACGGAAGAATCTGTGATCTTTGTTTTGGAATCAACGATTTCGTAGGTAATCTCATTAGTTGCTATTGAGTCGGGTGAATATACGGTAATATTCGATCCGCTTCCTGTATTGATTGAGCCTATTTTGTAATACGATATTACGGAGTATTTTCCAATCTCAGTCGGTACTCCCTCAGTGCTGTTAGCGCTTACCTGTGCAACAACTGCTCCGGTAGAGTCTTTATAAATAGAATAGAAACTAGCACCTTTCGCAATCATATTTGAGCTGGCACTGGCTACTACAGTTGCATAATATGAGGTTCCTTTGGAAATAGTAAAGCTTGTATCGTATGTTGCTGAACCTGCTTTTACCCTCTGTCTTATCTTACCAACAATATAATACTTAGCAGTATGTACATTTTGAGCACTAACAATATTGTAATTAGGATCTGTACCCTCGATGCTACATGTTATGTCATATGTACCTGCCTTAGTCTTGTCAGGCTCGGTTACATATTTTACTGTAACTCCTTTGAGCTGATCAGTATGAACATTAGTAAAATATTTAGCATCATCTGTATTAATGCATTCAATCTTATAGGAAGGAGTCTGTAAATCCTCAGTGATAACACTCGCTTTGTTATCTGCCACAAGTTTTACTTCAACAGGTTTAATAGTCCACTTACCTGTTGCCTGAACAAGATCTGCACTTGCTCCCTTGAATGTTACTCTGAATGAATATTCACCTACATCCTTCTGTGATATTTCTTCAACATCGTACTCATCTGCCGGTACCACAGTTGAAGTAGACTTCTTTGTAACAGTTACATCTGCCTTTGCCAATGTCTGAAGCGTATTATGATATACGTATTTATCAGCTACAGTTATTTCTACTTCTTCAGTAGCAGGGTCTGCTGTTAACTTAATCTTAAAAGTGTATTCCTTAGGTGTGGTAGGAGTAGTAGTATCACCTGTCGTTGTTACTTTTTCCTTAAGCTTAACAGTTACTATCTTCTCCTCATTAAATGCCTTCAACACGTGGATACCATATTCACCGTTGGTAGCATCCTCCACAAGAGTCTCACCTGATTTTGTATACTTCTTAACTTCGAAGAATTCTGAAGTACCTTCAGCAGGAGTAACCTCTGAAACTTCAACCTTAGTCAAATCTTCATCTGCGATTATTGGAGTAGAACCGCCTGATGTCATTGCTGCTTTCAAAATATCAATGATAAGCTTGGTTTCATTAGCCTTAGAGATATATGAATACTCTCCCTCAGGAGCAACTTCATCTACGCCGGGCTCTTCCTCAGCCTCAGCTTCCTCAGCCTCAAACTCTGCATCGCCATCTTCAAACTCATCATTCTCAAGTAATTCTAATTCTTCATACTCAGGCTCATCACTAACTCTGACTTCGCCAAGTACCTCTCCGCCGATTATATCAACAGTAATATTAGGAAGTGTTGCATCAGTTACATAGCAGGAAGGAATCTCAGGAACATATACATATCTAAGCCACTGCTCATCAGCCTTAAACTCTGCTCTGTCGCTGAGCTCTTCACTAAGAGACCATTCAACTCCTGTAATTGTAATATCCTCGGAATCAGCTGCATAAGCAGTTGTTGAGAAGCTGTCGAATACATTTTTGAAGAGGCCGCCGATGATACGTGCTACGATGTTCTCTTCCTCAACAGTGATCTCTTCTTCCTGTGAATCTTCTGCGGGAGTCTCCTCTTCGATAACTTCAACGGGAACTTCGTTTAATTCCGCATTATTATCAGAGCTCTCTGATCCGTTGTCCTCACTGCTGTCATCCTGTGAGTCCTCAGGTGTCTCAGAAACCTCTTCATCAACTTCGTCTATGATGTTGTCTTCCTTAATGGATTTGGTTGCTCTAAGAGTATTAGGTAGAACGATGTCTGCCTCAGAAGCTCCTACCTCAAGCTGCTGGTATGCAACTTCCTCTGCAAGATCTTCAAAACCTGCTATCTCAATGGGATCTATCTCTGCCTGATCTGACACAGCCATGGATGTGAAGTCGGCGCCTGTCAGAGCTACAGATGCAGCTACCGCAAGGGCCAGGCCCCTCTTAAAATGCGCAGTAACAGCGCTCTTTTTTACATTTTTGGAATTACAAAACTTTTTCATGATGACATACTACTCCCTATAAATATATACAGTGATTATAAACCTATATTCGTATTAATAGAAGAATAATTTTTATAAAAAGCGAATATTTTTCCCTTAGCAAAGCCTATAAATAAATCTTCAAAGTCCTATAAAATATAGAAATTTCATAGTTTTTTTATGTCTTACGGTCATTTTTCTTGTCATAATATATATGTAATATTAATTATATTTTATCACTATTGTATTCATTATTGCTTTATCCCAAAATATTTCAGAAAAGAAGGATTTCTATTGTGAGAAAAAGAATACTTTTATCCATTTTTTTAGTCATAACTTTAGCGGCTTCATCAATCAGCTGTGGAAAAAATTCATCAAAGAGCCAGGAAAATGAATCGCAATCTCAGGTCACATCACTGAAACTCCTAAATATTAAATCTGAAGTTAACACGCAGCTTCAAGCTCTGGCAGATCGCTACCAAAAGGAAACAGGTGTTACAGTTGAGATTATCCCTGTAGCCGCAGGAGTAGACGCTCAGGCAACTTTGAAGGGCTATTATCTCTCAGACCAGATGCCTGATATCATCGCCTGCGAAGCCTCAGGTTTTTCCAACTGGGAAGGGCTTCTCATGGACATGTCCGATCAGGGATGGGCCTCCAAGACAGATGCGGCCTACGTTGACAGCACCTACGGAACTCTTGGTTTTCCCTATACCACTGAGGCCATCGGCCTTGCTTACAACGCCGATATTCTTGAGAAATGCGGAATAGATCCAAAGAGCATCACAGGTCCCTCTTCAATGGAAGAAGCCTTCAAAAAAATTGATTCTCAGAAATCATCTCTTGGACTTACCGCTGTGGTAGGCTACTGCGCTGAGCCTGAAAATCTAGGCTGGTCCAGTGGTAATCACCTTATGGGCGCATATTTCGATTCCGGCCTATCCAGAACCGACACAAAATATATCGACCAGTTAAATAATGAAGTTAAGCTGGATGAAAACAGATTTCTTGGTTATGCGAATATGATCGGCCTCTTCATAGATTACTCTGATCCCGCTCTATTGGTTAACGGAACCTATGGCGACCAGGTTCACAATTTCGCTGCAGGTAAATACGCATTTATCACACAAGGATCCTGGATCGGTGCAACTCTTGTAGGCGACGAAGCCTCCTCCTATGCAGCTGCCGGTAATTTCAAAGTCGGTATGATTCCCTACGCCTTTGAGGAAGGCCAGGACACTATTTTAACCAGCGCTCCTTCCTGGTGGGCTGTTCCTAAGGAAGGTCAGGCGGACGCAGCAATGGCGTTCCTTCAGTGGTGCTCTGAGGACTCAGCTCAACAGGTAATGGTTGAAGAAGCCGGATTTATCAGTCCCTTCAAGGATTGTAAATATGTGGCTTCAGATCCTTTTGCAAGCACGATCTCGGAATATATTTCCGCAGGTAAGACCTCCAGCTGGCATTGGATGGATATGCCCGAAAATCTCGGACAAAAAGGCTTTGCTTTCGCCTTCCAGTCCTTTGCCAAAGGCGAGGTGGATGCAGCGGGATTTACCAAAAAGATTCAGCAGATAGCAACCGACTGGTTCAAGAAGCTGTAAGAAAGGAGGTGGCCCTATGAATAACCCTACAGAACTTAAGATTAAAACCAAGGATTCCATTGTATTCCAGTTATCATCGCTAAATTTGCTGATGTTAATAGCGTTTGTTATTGTAATGCTTTTGGTGATGACTTCAATGGTCAATTCCACAAACAGCAGTATTTCCATGTTTGGATCCATGATGAATCTTACTCAGCATGAAGCCGCCCTCAAGAATGACGTAATGTCGCTTTTTGACCAGGCCACAGGTTATGTTTCAGCAGATGCCGCAGAGACCAAAGAAGCTCTTTTACCGCAGCTCCAGGTGGCAAGAGATGCTATTTCCACAGATATCGCCACTCTTAACAGCGATTTTGCAGACTACGACGATGAAGAGATAACTGCGCAGTTATCTGAGATCTCAGCACAGTATTCCAGATTGTCGACCCTTATAGACTCTGCGATTGCAAAATGCGACGCAGGAGACCAGGCTTCTGCCTACAATATACTTTTTAACAAAGCAGAAATCCAGAAGGTGGCTATTTTCCACTCTGCCAAGGCTATAGATAAGGCAATTTCAGCCTCCGCAAATAAAACAACCACTGCGATGCAGGCCAATCTTGCATCCGGCAATATAATTGCTCTTGCCGGAACCGTTGTAATCCTGCTTCTGATTATCATCAATTTCCTTATCTGCTACATAAATATCGTCAAGAAGATCCGCTCCGTCAGCGGCGAAGTTAACGATATGATAACCAATATTGAGGAAGGAAACGGCGATCTGACTGCCAGAATACAGACTAAGACCCGTTCAGAGCTTCTTTTTATCACTACGGGTATCAATCACTTTATAGAGACCCTTCAGGGCATTATGAAGGATGTGAAAAACGGCTCCGTCGTCCTCACCTCAGCCTCCGAAGAGGTAGCAAGTCAGCTTAAGATTGCGGATGACAACGTTACTAACACCTCAGCCGCTCTGGAAGAGCTCTCCGCCAATATGGAGAACGTTGCCGGAACAGTATCCTCAATCAATGACAGGGTTGAAGATGTCAAATCCGCCGCACAGGAGATCACAGATCAGGCCCAGAGCGGTACAGAGACCGCGATATCAATCAAGCAGGAAGCAAATGAACTGAAACAGCGCGTAACCGCCAAAAAAGCGGAGGCAGGCGATCAGGTATCACAGCTCTCCGCAGTTCTTTCCCAGTCCGTACAGGATTCCGGTAAGGTCAGCCAGATCGGTGAACTCACCAACCAGATCCTTGATATAGCCCAGCGCACCAATCTCCTTGCTCTCAATGCCTCCATAGAAGCCGCAAGAGCAGGCGAAGCAGGCAAAGGTTTCGCAGTAGTAGCCACCGAGATCAGTGCTCTTGCTGAAAACAGCCGCTCAACCGCCTCAAATATCCAGGTAATCAGCACCGAAGTAACGGAAGCCGTTAACAGTCTTGCTCAGAACGCCCAGTCCGCTCTTGATTATATCAATGGAACCGTCCTTGGCGATTATGACGAATTCGTTACCACCGGTGAAAAATACGAGCATACAGCAGATATAATGGATGAAATGCTTGAAAGCTTTGATAAAAAGGCCCAGAACCTCAATAATATCATGGAGGAAATGGTAGAATCCGTTCAGATGATCACCACATCAATAAAAGAAAGCTCCATCGCCATTACCTCTTCTGCTGAAAATTCAGCGGAGATCGTAGGCGGTATTAAGAAGATATCCCAGGCAATCGTCAAGAATAATGAGATCACCGAACAGTTAAGCGATACAACTCAGAGATTCAAGGCACTATAAAAAAGAGCTTTATCCAACGTTTGCTTCATCCTGTTTGCGTATCATGGCTCTGCTGATCTTGCCGCTGGAACTCCTGGGCAGATCGTCCACGAATTTAATTATTCTTGGATATTTATATATAGCTGCCCTCTTTTTTACAAAATCCTGCAGCTCTGTGATAAGCTTCTGGCTGGCTTCATAACCTTTTTTAAGAATGATGCTGGCCTTAACCACATTTCCCCTGTTCTTAGAAGGGAATCCTGTTACAGCGCACTCAAACACCGCAGGATGCTTCATAAGGATATCCTCAACCTCGGAAGGGCCGATCCTGTAGCCGCTTGATTTAATTACATCATCGCCCCTTCCAAGGAAAAAGAAGTTCCCTTTTTGGTCACCTATAGCCTTATCCTTAGTGTGATAAACGCCTCCGCGCCAAACTTCCTCATATTGCTTCTCATCTCCCAGGTATCCCTTGAAAATTCCTATAGGACGCCTTTCGGAGTCAGGAATTATCACTATTTCTCCCTCTTCCCCGGGTTTTGCAAGATTTCCTGCATCGTCCAGCAGCGCTATGTTATAAAGTGGTGAAGGCCTTCCGATTGACCCCGGAACCTGCACTCCATCCTCCGGTGTACATATCTGAAGTGCGGTCTCAGTCTGGCCGAAACCTTCTCGAATTACAAGGCCTGTTTTTTCTGTGAATTTAGCTGAAACCTCTTTAGGCATGGGCTCTCCGGCGGTTGTAACATAACAAAGGTTATTTAAATTAAAATCATTTATTTTTTCCAAAATTAAATATTTATATACCGTCGGAGGTGCACAAAAAGTATTTACTCCCTCCTCGGAAATTAATTTTAACAGATCAGCTGCATAGAACTGCTCATAATCATATACAAGGATCGAAGCTCCAAGGAACCATTGTCCGTAGAGCTTGCCCCAGGCTGTCTTGGCCCATCCGGAGTCGGCAACGGTCAGATGCAGGCCTCCTTTTTTTATTCCGTGCCATTTTTTTGCAGTATAAATATGTGCTATCGGATAAGAAAAGTCGTGAATAACTGCTTTTGGCGATCCGCTGGTTCCGGAAGTAAAATAATAGAGCATGTCATCCTCTGCATCCGTAGTTATGCGAAATAAGTTGGCCGCTGCCCCTTCTAACAAACCGCTGAATTCTATGAAATCCTCATATTTTTCTCCAACAGCGATTTTTACTACATCAAATTTATCAACAGCATCTGCGACTTTCTTACATATATGCTCAGAATTAACACAGATCACAGCTTTACAACCGGAAATCTTTATTCTTTCCTCAATATCCTCGGAAGACACCATATGAGATGTGGGAATAGCCACCGCACCAATCTTATGAAGCGCAAGAATGCTGATCCAGAATTCATATCTTCTTTTAAGCAGCAGCATCACGCTATCATGCCTGTTTATTCCAAGTGACATAAATGCATTAGCTGCTTTATCGGTAAGTCGCTTAATATCAGCATACGAAAAAACTGTTCTCGCTCCCTCGGCGCTTACATGTACCATGGCAGTTCCATCAGGATTTTCAAGCGCCAGCCTGTCCATGACATCATAGGCAAAATTAAAATGCGGGGTCACCGAAGTCTCGATTTTAATTATTTCACCGTTTTTTCCTGTTATTTCTTTGTAATAATCTTCGTATATTTCAGACATTTTGCACCTCTTCTTCACAATATAAATAACATCAGTAGCCAATTGTCCTGAATTTTCGGTACCTGCCTTCAATAAGCTCAGTTAACTCAGTATTCATCAGTATTTCCAGCTCTTTTTCCATTTCCTTTTTAAGCCCTTTTTGGTCACCTTTGGGACAGATTCTGTCAATTATCCCTAGCTTATACAGATCTTTAGCCGTAAGAGACAGGGCTGCAGCAGCTTCAGGAGCTTTGTCAGTAGTTTTCCAGAGGATGTTTGCGCAGCTCTCGGGAGAAACCACGCTAAAATAAGCATCTTCCATCATCCAGATCCGGTCGCTATGACACAGCGCCAGCGCTCCTCCGCTTCCGCCTTCTCCTATTACAATTGATAAAATGGGGGTTTTCAGATCAGACATTTCAAACAGATTGTCGGCGATGGCCCTTCCCTGCCCGTTTTCTTCAGATAATAGATCGCAGTAGGCACCCGCAGTATCGACAAAGCAGATAACAGGCCTTTTAAATTTTTCCGCCTGTTTCATGAGCCTTAGGGCTTTCCTGTAACCCTCGGGCTTGGCACTTCCGAAATTATGAGTTATGCGTTCCTTGGTATTCTTCCCTTTTTCTACACCTATAACCGTAACCGCGGTATTTCCCAGCCTTCCGATGCCTGCGATCACAGCTTTATCATCACCATGGAGCCTGTCCCCATGAAATTCGACAAAATCCTCAATAATCTCATTTATATAATCTATAGCGGTAAGACGTCCCTCTTCCCTGGCCGCCTTAACAATCTCATATGCATCCATAATTATTTCTCCCCATGAAGCTCCAAGAGCTTCCCAAGATAGTCCATCTGAACCTCTCTCGGCACAATATCATCAATAAACCCGCACTTCAGAACGCTCTCAGCCCTCTGAAAGCCCTTCGGTAGCGGCTGATTGGTGGTCTTTTCAACAATTCTGGGACCTGCAAAACCAACTCTTGCCCCCGGCTCCGCCAGAGTAATATCAGCCTGCATTGCGAAGCTTGCGTCAACGCCGCCCGTTGTGGGATTGGTCATCAGCACTATATAGAGGCCGCCGCTGTTGCTATGCCTTTTAACCGCAGCTGACACCTTGGACATCTGCATAAGAGAGATCATTCCCTCCTGCATTCTGGCTCCGCCGGATACAGTAATTCCAAGAACAGGGAGCTTATTATCCGTGGCATATTCAAAGAGCCTTGTGATCTTCTCTCCCACAACAGCACCCATGGATCCCATCATAAAATTCGCATCCATGGAAAAAATACATATTTTTCTTCCCCAAATGGTTGCTGTCCCGCATATAACGCCTTCATTTTCCCGGCTCTTTTCCCTGGCAGCCGCCAGCTTTTCTTCATATCCGGGAAAACTTATGATATTTTTGGACTCCAGGTCTGCGTCCATCTCAATAAAACTTCTTTTATCCGTCAGCATCAGAATTCTTCTTCTGGCCCTTACGGTAAAATAATGTCCGCACTGCGGGCAGATAAAATAATTTTTTCTTATTTTGCTGACACTTATTTTATTTTCGCATTTTTTGCAGGTTATTTTTCTTCCCAACAGCTTGTTTGGAGCACTTTCCAGCTCATTATCCGCCTTTAGGAATAATTTTTTTAATTCCATTTTTCACAGCACTTTCTTACAAATTCCGGTATCATAATTACCCGATACAAAACGACTGTTATTCATAAACTTCATAAAAATATCTCTATTATTGCTGACGCCCACCAAGACAAATTCCGACAGGGCGCTCTTCATTTTTCTGATGGCTCCGTCCCTTGTGGAGGCGCATACGATCAGCTTTCCCAGCATGGAATCATAAAATGGTGTGATTTCGTAATTTGTATACAGCGCGGAGTCAAATCTCACATCCACGCCTCCCGGCACATGAAGGAGCTCAACCTTACCGGTAGCCGGTGTAAAGGTCGCCGAATCCTCCGCACAGATCCTGCACTCAATGGCATGTCTGTTCCTGAGAATATTATCCTGGTCGAAGGCAAGGGCCACTCCTGCAGCGGTTCGTATCTGC
Source organism: Butyrivibrio sp. DSM 10294 (assembly GCF_028539135.1). Classification (NCBI taxonomy): domain Bacteria; kingdom Bacillati; phylum Bacillota; class Clostridia; order Lachnospirales; family Lachnospiraceae; genus Butyrivibrio; species Butyrivibrio sp. DSM 10294. Next base: position 28,622 of record NZ_JANSWL010000037.1, read on the forward strand.
CATTCCACAATATCGATCCCGCATACCATCTCCGTAACCGAATGCTCCACCTGAAGCCTCGTATTCATCTCCATAAAATAAAAATCATTTCCATGGAGCAAAAATTCCACAGTGCCAACGGTCACATAACCAACGGCCTTTGCCAGGCCCTTTGCGGCCTCATACATTTTTTCTCTGACGTCCTCTGCAAGAACCGGAGCAGGACACTCCTCAATAAGCTTTTGATTTTTTCTCTGAACAGAGCAGTCCCTGTCACCAAGCGCCAGAACCTTCCCGTATTTGTCGGCGATTATCTGAACCTCCACGTGCTTCACACCCTCAAGGTATTTTTCCATGAAGACTTCGTCATCGGCAAAAGAGCTCTTTGCTTCTTTTTTTACCTGATAGAAGGCATTTTCCAGCTCAGCCTCTTCTCTTACGATTCTGATGCCCTTGCCTCCGCCTCCTGCTCTCGCCTTTAAAATAACAGGGTATCCTATTTCTTTTGCGATATTTACTGCTTCTTCCACATTTTTTATAAGATCACTACCGGGGCAGATCGGAACATTTGCCTTTGTGGCAATTTCCCTTGCCAGCTCCTTCTGCCCCATTTTAGCCATAACCTCGTAGCCGGGACCGATAAATGTTATCTCATTTTCTTCGCAAATTCTGGCAAATTCGGGATTTTCCGACAGCATTCCGTAGCCGGGGTGAATGGCCTCGGCCTCGGATTTTTTGGCAACGGTAATTATCGCAGCCATATTCAGATAGCTGTCCTTGACCAGCGGTCCGCCGATGCAATAGCTCTCATCAGCCATTTCAACATGCAGCGCATCCCTGTCGGCATCTGAATATATAGCAACTGTTTTTATTCCCATTTCCTTGCAGGCCCTAATTACGCGGACCGCAACTTCGCCTCTGTTTGCAATAAGAATTTTCGAAAACATATCAGCTCTCCTTATCTTCTTTTACGATTGCAAAAGAAAAATCTCCGCTCATACATCTTTTTCCGTCCACCGACACCTCTCCGTGAAGCATGAACATAGGTGGACACTCTCTTAATATTTTTGTGTCGATCCTGATTGTATCTCCGGGCTTTATCATTCCCCTGAAGCGCACCTTATCAAGTCCTGTGTACACCGGAATGAACCCTTCCTGTGTCATCTTGTCAGCAAATAATACGCAGGCTGACTGCGCCATCATCTCACACTGAATAACTCCCGGTACGATGGGATTTCCGGGGAAATGCCCTTGAAGGAAATATTCATCGCCCTTTACGGTGTAATACCCCGTTGACGTCCCATCCTCGTTTACGAAGGCCTCCTCCACTAGGAGCATGGGCTCTCTGTGGGGAAGGATTTTCATCAATTCTTCTTTATTCATTTTTTTCCTTTTTCTTTTTATTTTTCAGAAAATCATGCAACAACAAATAACATCTGATTGTATTCAACAAGCTCTCCGTCTTTCGCGGAAATTTCCACGATTTCGCCGTCAATTGGGGAAAGCACTTCATTGAGCATCTTCATGGCCTCTATGGTGCAGAGGCAGTCGCCCTTTTTAACCTTGTCGCCTACCTTTACGGGTTCTTTCTCCCCAACTTTACCGTAGAAAATTCCAAGGAGAGGGGCCTTAACCTCTGTACCTTGCTTACTCTGTCCCTTGGGATTGGTTTTGCCACCGTCAATGCTGATTACATTATTATTTTTTTGCGGGGTTTCTTCTGCATTTTCCCTTACGACAACAGCCTCAGAAATATCAGCTTTTTTCTTAAGAGTTAATTCAAAATCTCCCTCTTTTACAGATAGTTCCGTTAGCCCAAGCCTTTCAAAAAGATCTCCGTAATCATTTAAAGAATTCATTTTTTATTCCTCTGTGTATTTCCTGAATGCAATACATGCGTTATGTCCACCAAAGCCAAGTGATGTGCTGATAGCATATTCGATATCTGCCTCCACAGCCTCATTAGGCGTATAATCAAGGTCACACTCCTCATCCTTTTCCTTGTAGTTGATGGTTGGAGGGATTATTCCGTCCTTGAGAGCAAGAACAGAAGCAATTGCCTCTACCGCACCTGTTGCTCCCATCATATGGCCGGTCATGGATTTGGTTGAGCTAACATGAATATCATATGCTTTTTTACCAAAAACAGCCTTGATTGCCTTGGTCTCCATTGCATCATTTAAATGTGTTCCTGTACCGTGGGCATTGATGTAGATCTCGTTGTCATCGCTTATTCCCGCTTCTTTTACGGTATTCTTGATCGCTCTAATTGCGCCGTCTCCTTCAGGATCAGGAGCTGTTATATGATATGCATCAGCGGTATTTCCATAGCCGACAACCTCTGCAAGGATCTTGGCGCCGCGCTTCTTGGCGCGCTCATACTCCTCAAGAATGAGGATTCCCGCACCTTCACCCATTACAAAGCCGCCGCTTCTCTTATCGAAGGGAAGGCTTCCTTCATCGGGATTCTCTGCAAGATTAAGGGCCTGGCAGTTTACAAATCCGGCCATGGCCAACTCATTTATCGAAGCTTCGCTACCACCTGCTATTATTGCATCCGCATAACCGTGCTTGATTGCTCTGTAGGCCTCACCAATTGTGTGGGTTGATGTGGCACAGGCCGTAACCACCGGAAGTGTAGGTCCCTTAGCCCCGAACTTGATCGAAACTGCGCCTGCCGCCATATTACTGATCATCATGGGAACAAAGAAAGGAGACACCATCTCAGGTCCTTTTTCAGCCAGCTTGTTGGTCTCTCTGATGGTTGTGTTAATACCGCCTATTCCTGAGCCTATATACACACCAAAACGCTCTTTATCCAGGTCTGATTCGAGAATCCCACTCTGCTCAACTGCCTGCTTGGCTGCTCCCATGGCATATTGCATGAACAGATCTGATTTTCTGATCTCCTGCATGGTGTCATAACAGGATTTGGGTTCGAACCCCTTAACCTCCGCATCAAGACTTACCTTAAGCCTTGATGCATCAAAACGGCCGATTTTATCAATTCCGCAGACACCGTTTTTAAGATTATTCCAAAAAGTATCCAAATCATTTCCAACAGGGGTAATTACTCCCATGCCGGTTACAACTACTCTACACATACATTCCTCCGTCAACTTTGATCACTTCTCCTGTTATGTAAGATGAATTGTCGCTTCCCAGGAAAAGCGCCAGATTAGCCACATCTTCGGGTTTTCCCAGCCTTGCGATTGCGAGGGATTTTTTTAACTCTTCCTGAATATTCTCCGGGAGCTTCTCAGTCATCTGAGTCTCGATATATCCCGGTGCAATAGCATTACACCTGATATTTCTTCTTCCGTATTCCTTGGCAACAGACTTGGTAAAGCCTACAATTCCCGCCTTGGAAGCGGCATAATTGGTCTGTCCTTTATTTCCCATAAGTCCAACGACGGAACTGATATTTACGATATTTCCGCTTCTCTGCCTTATGAAATTTCTGATAAATGCCCTTGTCATATACATGGTTCCCTTGAGATTCACGTTAATAACATCGTCAATATCCATTATTCCCAGGCTTGGAAGAAGGTTATCTCTTGTTATTCCGGCATTATTTACCAGAATATCCACTTTACCGAAATCCGCCATGATTTCCTCTGCAACCGAAGCAACCTGCTCTGCATCAGAAATATCGCAGGTATAGAGCCTTACGGTTCTTCCGGTCTGTTCCAGCTCCATAACGACGCTTTTTGCTTCATCGGTAACACGTGTTGCTATAATAGCCAGGTCAGCTCCGTTTTCTGCGAATTTACCGGCAATTGCCTGACCTATTCCTCTTGTTCCGCCGGTAATTACCGCGACTTTCCCTTCTAAGATCATATATCCACCTCTTTCCCTATAGTCTTAAGCTCCTGCAAGAGCCTCTTTGACCTTCATAAGGGATTCCATATCACTTACGTTATAAATCTTTGCCTCCGGGGCGATTCTTTTTACAAAACCTGACAGAGTCTTACCGGGGCCGCACTCGATAAAGGTGTCGATTCCGTCCTTTACCATGTTTCTGATGGTTTCTTCCCATCTGACGCTGTTAGATGCCTGAAGTGCCAGTGTTTCAGCTATTTCCTCTTCTTCCGAAGGGTAAGGAGTACCTGTCATATTGGCATAGAGCGGTATTTCAGTGCTATTTATGTTATATAACTTCTTTTCCTTCAAGACGCTGCGTACTTCCTCGGAAGCGCCGCCCATATATGGTGTGTGAAAAGGGCCTGATGTGGCCAGCTCGACGTATCTCACCTTTTTTTCGGATAAGATTTCCATCAGATGTTTCATTTCATTCTTTTTGCCGGAAACCACGATCTGTCCCGGACAATTATAATTAACGGGATATACGCCCGTTTCCTCACAGACTTTTTCAAGCTCCTCTTTGTCCATGCGAAGAACAGCTATCATGACGCCCTCATGCTCAGTTGCGGCTTTATTCATTGCCTTTCCTCTGGTGCATACAAGCTTAAAGGCATCCTCTTTTGACATAGCGCCTGTTATTGCAAGTCCTGCGACCTCACCCAGTGAGAAGCCTGCGGCTGCGTCAGGATTAATTCCCTCGTTCTTTAATGCCATAGCACTGGCCATATCCGCGAGAAAGACGCAGGGCTGTGTATTTTCTGTCTGCTTAAGTTCCTCTTCAGTGCCAGAAATTATCTGAGCAAGAGTTCCCGGCCTTATAGCCTCTGCAACTCCGAAAAAGTCATGTACTTCTTTGATGTTTTCAAAAAATTCCCTGGCCATACCCGGATACTGACTCCCCTGTCCGGCCATTAAAAACGCTATTTTTCCCATACTTCCTCCCGTCATGCCCCCATAAGTGCGAGGGCATCTCTGCATATACCGGTGATGATCTCTTCACAGGTATTCTCACTGTTTACAAGGCCTGCTATCTGTCCGCACATACAAGATCCTGTTTTCACATCTCCTTCAATTGCGGCTCTTCTGAGAGCACCTGCTCCCATTTTTTCGAGAACTTCTGCCGGTGTAGTGCTATCTGACTCCATTTCATTAAAATCACGTGTCATTCTGTTTTTCAGTGCCCTGACAGGATGACCGAGCCTTTTTCCTGTAACGATGGTATCTCTGTCCTTGGCCTTCAGAACCTTTTCCTTGTAATTGGGATGAACATTGCACTCCCTGGCTGTAAGAAATCTTGTACCCATCTGCACAGCCTTGGCTCCCAACATAAATGCAGCTGCCATTCCTCTTCCGTCGGCAATTCCGCCCGCTGCAATGACAGGTATATTTACAGCATCTACAACCTGTGGAACAAGTGCCATTGTTGTGGTTTCACCGACATGTCCGCCGGATTCACAACCTTCTGCTATTATTGCGCTGGCGCCCATTCTCTCGGTCATTACCGCAAGAGGTACACTCGCTACTACGCATATAACAGTCACTCCTGCGTTTTTGAGTTTCTCCATATACTTGGCAGGGTTGCCTGCTCCGGTCGTGACAACTTTAATTTTTTCTTCGCAGACCACTTCCACCGCCTCTTCGATAAAAGGACTCATAAGCATAAGATTTACACCAAATGGCTTATCTGTAAGAGCCTTTGCTTTTTTGATCTGCTCTCTCAGCTGCTCCCCATTGGAATTCATTGCCGCTATAAGCCCAAGACCGCCGGCATTTGAAACTGCAGCTGCCAGTTCCGCATCAGCTATCCAGGCCATTCCGCCCTGGATAACCGGGTACTCGACACCAAGCAGCTCACAAATCGGATTTTTTTCCATTTTTGCTCCTCCGAATATGTAATATCGTCTGTTATGAGATATTACTGCTTCTCAATCAGCTCAACCAGTTTGTCGATTGTTGTGATCTCCTGTGAAAGCTCAATCTTGCAATCGAGCTCCTCCTGCATCTGCATAACAAGCTCCATGATATCCAGTGAATCCAGTCCGATATCTGTAAAAGTTGCGCTTGAACTGATCTCTGACTCCTCCTTGTCAAGATACTCTGCAATGATTCTGATGATTGTTCCCTTTACGTCTTTCATTTTTTCATTCTCCTTTTCTTTTTTTGAATTCATTTTTAAGTATTCCCTTTTTGTACACCTTACATTCCCTTTTAGGTAACCGATGTACATTTGGCCTTGATTTCGTACTTTTCTTTGCTACAATAAACTTGGGGGTTACCCCCAGGTCAATACATTTTATTCAATTATTTTTTTTCGCCAAAAAACAGCTTTAAAATCGGCTCAAAATTTGGCCTGTTTTAGGCGCGAAAAATACTTTTTTGAATTGTTTATCGTTAAATAATCAAAAATCAAAATTTAGGGGCAAATATGGACAAAAATGATTATTCGGGTAATGAACTCGATTATTCACTCAGCGTTGGTCAATTCGCCAAGCTCTGTGAGACCACAAGAGACACTTTGAGATATTATTATGAGCAGGATATTCTCGTTCCAAGGATTGATCCAGAAAACGGATATCATTATTATTCCGCTTCTCAGATCAGCTCATTCTTTTTTATCACAACCATGAGACAGGCCGGCTGCTCAATCAAAGAAATCAAAAATATTATTCATAATTCCACCAAGGACAGCCTGACAAGAATGGTTAATTCCAAAATTACCGATATGCAGCGGGAATTATATTTAATAAATAAAAAAATCAGTTCCCTGCACCTTGCAATGTGGATCCTCGGAAAATATGATTCAGACAGCACCGGAATTCCCATGCTGGATCAGATTCCGGAAATAAGCATAACTCAGACGCTAATTTCCAATAAGGGCGGAGCTTTCCATACCGCTGACATAGCCTCAGATATATCCGTGCACCTGCGGCATACCTCCGGAGAAGGTGCCCTGTCCAATTTTCCAACCGGTGTAACTATTTCTTACGAAGATCTTTTAGATAAAAAATATGTTTACAACAGTATCGTAAGTTTATCGCTGCTTCCCGCAGACGACCTTCAAAGTAAGCCAATCCCCAGCACCAGGGCTGTAATATGTTATCACGGCAACTCAGAAATAAATATTGAAAAATCCTATGAAAAAATAACAGATTTTATTCAAAAGAATAAATTAAAAGCCTGTTCCGACTTGTATTCAATCAGCCTTTTTAATTTATACAGCAAAGAAAAAACCCATAAATATTTCAAATATTTATTTATCTGTGTTGAACCATAATAATTCATAAAAAGGTCTTATGTTTATATTTTTAATCTGTTATACTGTGTACTTTGTAAAAGAGAAATAGAGAGTAAAGGAATTATCATGAACACAAAAGAGAACAAGATGGGCGTTATGCCCGTAAAGCAGCTGATCATCAGCATGTCACTTCCAATGATGCTCTCAATGCTTGTGCAGGCTCTGTACAACATTGTTGACAGTATTTTCGTAGCCCAGATCGGCGAAGGCGAATATGCTCTTACTGCCGTAACACTGGCCTTCCCTATGCAGAATCTTATGATTGCCCTGAGCTCCGGTACCGGCGTCGGCATCAATGCACTCCTTTCAAGATCCCTTGGTGCAAAAGATTTTGACAAATCGGATTCCGCCGCCAATAACGGTCTGCTCCTGACATTTTTTAATTACATCGTATTTTTGATCATCGGAATATTTTTTGCCGGCAGATTTATCAACACTCAGACTACGAATCCTGTGATCAGGGAATACGGCGCAGAATACCTCGGAATCATCTGTTGCTGCTCACTTGCACTGTTTTTCCAGATGACATTTGAGAGACTTCTTCAGTCAACCGGAAAGACCATATACAGTATGATTTCTCAGGGAACAGGCGCTATTATTAACATTATTTTTGATCCGCTTCTGATTTTCGGAATCGGCCCCTTCCCCGAACTTGGAGTTGCGGGTGCTGCTTACGCCACAGTATTCGGACAGTTTGTTGGCTGTAGCATCGGAATATTCTGCAATCTGAAGTTCAACAAAGAGATCAACTTTGCATTCAAAAAGATCATCACACCTGATTTATCAACCATCAAAGATATCTATTTTGTTGGTATACCCTCGATTTTGATGATGTCAATCGGCTCCGTAATGACCTATTTGATGAACCTGATACTCGGTACCTTCTCATCAACCGCAACTGCTGTATTTGGCGTATATTTCAAGCTTCAGAGCTTCTTCTTTATGCCTGTATTCGGTCTTAACAACGGACTTATACCTGTTCTTGCATATAATTACGGCGCAAGAAATAAAGAGCGTATTAAAGAAGCCCTTAAGTTCGCTCTCATCCTTGCATTATCAATTATGTGTGTCGGAACAGTATGTTTCCTTGCTATTCCCGAGACTCTGCTGCATATGTTCAATGCATCGGAAGATATGGTAAAAATCGGTATTCCCGCCCTTCGTACTATTTGCTTATCCTTCCCTCTTGCAGGCATATGTATAGCCATGGGATCTATATTCCAGGCCTTTTCCAAGAGTTTTTACTCACTGATCATCTCAGTAGGCCGTCAGCTCGTGGTTCTTATCCCCGCATCATGGCTTTTATCCAAGACAGGAGTACTTAATAATGTCTGGTTTGCCTTCCCTATTGCTGAATTGGCATCCCTGGTACTTTCAAGCTTCTATTTCCGTAAGCTTTACAAATCTACAGTTTCAACCATGTGATGTCATCTGTTTTTCGGTAGAATAATTTATAAAAAGTATTGAATTAAGCGGTTTTTAAGTATTATGCACTAAAAACCGCTATAATTTTTGGCATTTTTACGAACCAAACGTCTTGTATCATGCATAAAATGGGTGTAAAATTTTTTTTGTAGTTGAAAACACTCTATTTGAGGGAGGTAAAATCCATGAATAAGACAGAACTTGTTGATGCTATCGCAAAAGAGACCGGTCTTTCCAAGAAGGACTCCGAGAAGGCTGTTAAGGCTTTCACAGACACTGTTTCTAAGGAGCTTAAGAAGAAAGGCAAAGTTCAGCTTGTAGGCTTTGGTACATTCGAGACCGCTAAGAGAGCAGCCAGAACAGGAAAGAACCCTCAGACCGGCGCCAGCATCAAGATTCCTGCAGCTACAGTTCCTAAATTCAAGGCTGGTAAGGCCCTTAAGGACGCTGTTAACGGCAAGAAGAAATAATTCAAATATGCTATATAAAAAGCCTTGAGGCATATGCCTCAAGGCTTTTTTGCTGTATCTGATCACTATTATATCTATACTCTGAAAGATGCTCTTACTGTCTTCCTCTGAGTCTTTCTTCCAGTTCCTTATGAGCCTGATAGATATCCATATTCTTGAGCATATCCTGCTCGATAAGGCTTCTGATATACTTTGTGGCTGACATATTGGCTGCTTTAGCCATATGTTCTACATAGTCCCTGTATCCCCTGATATCAAGAAGAAGGAATTTGTCCTTCTCATATCTGCTGCTCTTTTCGCCGGAATTAGCTGCAGCTCTGCCTCTTCTTGCAGGCTGAGCCGGAGTCTGAACACTCTGCTGGTATGCTGCATATTGATTGTACTGAGGCTGTACAACAGGCTGGTTCATATACTGAGGAACCTGCTGCGGCACAGGCTGTGAATACTGGAGCTGCTGAGTATATGCAATAGTCTGCTCCTGAGGCTGCACGTACGTTGGAACAGGCTGACTGACAGGCTGATTAACCGGTGCAGTCACTGGCTGATTCATGGGTTGATTCATATATGCGGGAGCCTGCTCTGTGACCTTCTGGAGCATATCCTGCGTATTTGGCTGCTGAACATATTGAGAAGGCTGTGGCTCCTCGACAAATACTGGCTCTTTAGGCTGTGGAACAACCGGCTCAGCGACCTGTTTTTCGTTGACTAATTCGGTTGACGAAGGAGTAACGCTTGATATCTTATCATTTTCAGATTCAACTGTTTCCTGCGCAGCTACTGGCTTTTCAGCTTCTTTCTTAACCGTTTCTTTAACCTCAGGCTTTGGCGCTTCTGCTTTTTTTGTGGGAGCCTTTTCTTTTGTCTCCTTAGACTCTTCTTTTGCTTCTTCTTTTGCCTTTTCAGGAGCTTTTTTGTCTTCAGTTTCAGATGCTGCGCTAAGCGGCTTCATACCCTGAAATAGTCCCGTTCCTGTCTTCCTGGCGCCCTGTTTCAACATACTCGCTTTACTGGCCATTACTCATCCCCTCCTAAATACTCATCAATAAAGTCATCATAGTCTCTTGCTGCCTGAGATCCGCCTGCATATGAGAACAGATCCATCTTCATTGTCTGTGCCTCTTCTACCGATACATTAAGCCTGATCTTTGAGTCAAATACCTTTGTTCCCAGAAGTTCTGCCTTCTCTTCTATATCACCGATCCAAATCTTTGAATTTGAGGTATTTCTAACCTTTGTTACCAGGATTCCTGCTACTTTGAGCTTATCATTGGTGAAATCATGAATCTGGTCAATGAACTTGTAGAGTCTTGATAATCCCTGAAGTGAGTATGCACCGGGCTCCAGGGGAATAATAACTTCATCTGCCACAGTAAGGATGTTCATAAGAACCACACCTAGGGCCGGACTGCAGTCAAATACGCAGAAATCATACTCTTTCTTGATCTTCTTGAAGGCGTTCTTGATAAGTCTCTCTCTTGCCACCATATTAAAGGTCATATCAGCAGATGCCAGGTCAATTCCGCCAATAATCAGGTCCAGATTCTCCTGAATAGGAATAATCGCCTTATTTATGTCCTTATCGCCGCTCATTACTTCAAAAAGCTTGGCAGGTACATTATCGTAAAAGTATTTCTGTTCATCTTCAGTAAGTGACTCTATATCCTCAGGATCCGGATCAATCTCATTAAGGTCGATTCCTGCTGTCATTGAGAGGTTTTCCTGTGGATCTGCGTCTACAACCAGTACTTTGTACCCCCTTTTTGCCAGGCCTACAGCCATGGCATAACTGGATGTAGTCTTAGCTACACCACCCTTCTGATTACTGAAAGCAATAATACGCATATCTCCTCCTATAAAACATATATATCTTATTTATTTTCACTTTTTCCCTGAATTATTATATCCTTATTTTTATTTACTTTCAATATGTAATATCGAATATATTTTAAAAATAATATATATAACATATTTAATTCATTTAATAATCATATAAGATATACATGTTATATATGTAAACAACTTTAAATATTATTCTTAAATAAATTATATATCACAAATAACTTAAATAGAATCACATTATATAATCTATGTACTACATAAGTTATATAATGTGTATATAATCATATCTATATCTTATATAAATAATATAATACTACATTATTTGTATGATATAGCTATTAAATATGTTATATATGTAATCTATATTATATTATCTCAAAATTATTATTTATGATATATATGTATTATTATATCTATATACAAAATATATTAATAATGTTATATATACTAAATACATGTGTAATTTTGTTTTGATATATATAACTTATATGTTTTATATTCCCATTTTCTATATAACATCTTTTTCTGGATTTGATCCTGAAGCAATCTAAAGCAGCAATGTTATATATATTATATAGCTATATCCCAGCATCATTTTAATAGCTTTCTGCTGTAGAAAGCCAGGTATAGTAGCCTTATGTTCTTTTATATCTTAAACGCCCAAGCATTATTAATTATATATGTTATATATGTATTTCAAATCAGCAACCTTTCTGATATGGGCCCAATGTCGCCAGAATGTTATATATCTTCTATATTAAATATATTTTGTATGATTTGTTAGTTTTTCAAATTTGAGCTCATATATCATATATATTATATATCATATACATTTATTATATTCTCTAAATATATATCATATATATCTAAAATAATTGTTATATATAAATAATATATACATGTTATGTATCTTATATTTATTACCATATTTATGTTATATATATTATGTGTACGCAATTATGTATATATGTTATATATTTATTATGCGTCTATATTATATATCTTTTATTTCTTATGTATTTTTTATATCTAATGTATTTTCAATATCTTATATATCAAATATAGCAATCATTTATAATATATATTTTATTTATCTCAATTAATACAAATATATAAAATAATCTCTATATTTAATATATTATATATTTTATAATTAATATAAATATTGAATAGTAAATGAATATTTGATATAATTGATATGTATTAATTAGAATATTTACGTTTTATATATTATTTATACTTTATATTTTATATGTAATCATTTTCATTTAAACATAGAAAACAAACAATTCCCACCTGGAAACGCAGATTACCAGAATCAGATCTGAAAACCGGAAGTGAACAGGCCTTAACATCATGAAAATATTAATATTGATCAAGTTTTGTAGCGATATTAATCATTATTTGATGTATTAAGTTTTAATTATAGTTTTGGTGCAATTGATGGGATGATGCCATTGAAAAAAGAATAAATAATTTAAGTAAAAATTTATAAATTTCAATATCAGAATGTTGCAAGACTCAATTATATATAAAATGCTGAAATTATCAATTATATAGTATTTGGATGCAAATTTATTACATATTTTTGCATTTTTTCTTTCAATTTTAATAAATATGTATCACAAATATGATATAATAGCATATGTAATATTCCTGCAATTTACAAGGTTTTCGTTGTTTATTAAGTTTCGATTGAATAATTCTAGATATTTTCAGTTTATAAACTTTATATTTTCTTAACTATTGACTGTCTTGGTCAGTTATGAGATTTAAACGGTCAATATAACATATTATTTGTCTTTATATATTGCAAGTAAAAAATGAATGTTATCAAATAAATAGCCATATAATATAATACCTGTAATCAAAAACTATATTTAGCATCCAAGGTAATAGTCTAAATAATTTCATCTTATTAAATCTATAATTAATTTTATGTTTGTCTTGCAATCATTCATTATTCAAAATTGTAAATCATGATTTAATTTATTAAATTCAAGTCATTTTGTTGTTTTTATGGTATTCAAAAAGTTGAATTTGATCTTATATTTTAATTTCTTTCATTTTTTTCTTTTTTTAATCTTTTATTTTTCAATTTACATCGTTATTATTTCATAATAGGCATTTAATTAAAAATATTGATAATCTATCTATACAAGCATTTATTTTCTTATAGATGATTGTTATGATCCAAATGATATTCTTTTGAATACCTGGTTTGACAGCCTGTAGTTTGTTTAATTTTATTAATAAACTACAATTCATTTATTAATTAGAACTTCAGGTATTACAGACCAGCTCTGGATTTGATGCTTTTAAGGTGACTTAAATGGGGTTAAAAAGAGAAATAAAAGGGATTAAAAGGTTATAGTTTCTGGGATATAAGGTGATATAAAAGGGAATAAATCATACTGCGATAAAAGTGCAGTAAAAAGGTTCCAAAAGCGTATAAAAAGGGATAAAAGGTGACTAAAAAGGGAAATGCAATTTTAATAAAACTTCTTAGTGACAAAAGCTTCATAACCCCAGTAAACATGCGCTTTCCAATAAACAATAACATAATATAGGTGACTGAAAAGGGAATATAATGGTGCATAAAAAGGGAATAGTATATGCCTGGTACTGTCATCCAGGAAAGTAACAGGTTGAAAAAGTCTCTCAATATGATAAAGGTGAACAAAAAGGGAATACATGAAATCCCTTTTTGTTCACCTTTTTAGAATTAAAGTCCCCAAAAGAGGAGATAAGTACACCGGTGACCTGAATAATATAGAAATTCGATCTATTCAATGGTTTAAAAGCACTTATTGGATGAAAGTATTTGAAGTTTTCGAGGGGATAAAACAACGAATTACGCTGCAATATAGAGCTAAATGCACGGAAATGAATAAATATCAGTGGAAAAAGTTAAGGTTTTAGATATTAGGAGAATAAAATAGGTGTTAAAGGTGAACAATAAGGGAATAATATATACCATAGTAGTCAATTCAAATTGGTCAATGGTATACAAAAAGGGAGCCCCTATCTGTATAGGTGCATAAAAAGGGAAATAATTGCGTTGACCGAAAAGGTTTACTTGAAATAGTGGAATGATGCAGTGAAACCCACTAAATATGGGAAATTTTGCTTGAAAGTGACAATAAAAGGAATATAATAATTAATAAGGTTTACAAAAAGGGAATGTTATCTAATGAATTATATTCAATGGTGACTGGAAAAGGAAGATTCTATCGTCCCTTTAGGTGTACAAAAAAGGAATAGTATTGGGGGAGATATGCAAAAAGAAGAAAAAGAACAGCTCATTGTCAGTCACAAGACCTATAATAAATCAAATGAATTGATCAATGCAATGGGAAAGGGCACAGCCCTTTCCCAGAAGCTATTTGCTATTGGTATGCAGCATATAGAAATAGATGATACCAATAACGTAGTGGCCACTATTTACGGCCCGGAGCTTCGCAAGATGTTTAAGTCAAGTTCTGGTTCACTATATGAGCACATCGAGGCGTTGTGCGATCGCCAGGTTAAAGGATCAACCATTTTTGACTGGAATCTTCTTATGAAGGACAAGGAAAACGGCAAAATAGAGGCTCATCAGGTGGTAACCGATGCATCCTTCAAAAATGGCACTCTTACATTAAGATATAACAATTCACTTACTGATAAGATAGTCAATCTGAAGAAAGGTTACACAGTCCTTAGTTTATCCGAGACTCTCAGTCTTAAGAGCGTATATTCCTTAAGGCTATATGAGATGCTTCTTTCAGCTTATGACCGTAAGGCTTATATCACCAAAGAGGACGGCGTTCAGGTATTTGATTATGATCTGACAGAGCTCAAGCTTGATCTGGGAGTCATCAATTCCGGTGGTAGCAAGGAGATCAAGAACGAACTGGCCAAGGATTACCCCGATTATGACAAAATTGAGGAAATTGCCGAGAAACTGGGGCAGACCAAGTACAAGGAATACAAGATATTTAACCGTAATGTACTAAGTAAGACCAAGGAAGAGCTCAACAAAAAGACATGCCTCGAAGTAGATTATGATCCAATAAAAAGCGGCAGAAAGACCGTAGGAATCAGATTCTTTGTAAATAAAAAAGGTGTTGCTGTTACCAAAGAGAAGGCTACACCTGCTAATAAGGATGAGATTTTTGATGAAATAATCCAGCTTTTGATGGGGGATTTCAAGGTTAAGGAAATCCGGGAAATAGCCGAGATTGCTGAGTATGACATTGAGAAAATCAGAAAAGCATATGAATATATGCAGTCTTACAACAAAGAAATTGAGGTTCCGATTGCCTTTATGAAGGAATGCATCAAGAATGAGTACTACCTGAACAAGGCTAAACCCAAGAAACCCGGTAGCAATAACTCATTTATGAACTTTGAACAGCGCACGGATTATGATTTTGAAGCGCTGGAGAAAATGCTTGTTGATAATTAAGAGATTAGGGATATCCTATATATGTTATATAACATATATAGGATATTTTGTATATTCACAAATGACAAAAATGTAGATTTTATCGGGCTTTATAATATTGCAATATAAATTTGATATTTTATATTTGTTATATATCTTATATTTAGTATTGAATCAAAATCATCGCAAAAATAATAACAAATTCAACTGAAAATGCAGTAGAGAAAAAACAAAAAGTCTGAAATAATAAAAGGTAAAGCGGTCGGAGGTGCATATGGAAAGGATTGTAGCCAAACTTTTAATATACGGAGATCTTCCTAAGGATTCGATACTTCTTAATCTTTCAACAGTCTGTAGGGATCTTCACAGCAATAATTATAACAAAGAGGAGCTTATATCAAGGGTATACAAGGAGGTAAAAAAGCTTCTGGTTCTTGGAACAAGCTGCGCATTTGACAAGAATCTATGGCATAATTATCTGACTTATCTTCTTATCATGGACGAGAACCCGTTTAGTCTTACCTGTGAGAAGGTGGGAAGTAAGGATGGCAGTGTCAATCATTTTGCCAAAAATGATTTTCACGCTTACCGTGAATTGTTTAATTATGACTTTTCAGAGCTTGAGGAGAAGCTTGGCATAGACTGTTTTTCCTGTATAACGGATTACAGGTCAATAGACAAGCCGGAGCTAATGTACAACTCCAACGTCAGTGAAAAAGTCCGTGGGCTAAGCGAGTTGTTGGAAAAAACCACCTCGGATGAAGAGTTTTTTGACTGTATCACTGATTTTTACAAGAGAATAGGTGTCGGCTCCTTTGGTCTTAACAAGGCCTTCAGGATCAGGGAGTGTACAAGTGGCGAAGTTGAGTTCACGCCCATCAATAATATGGACAAAGTGGTCTTAAATGACCTTGTAGGGTACGAAATTCAGAAGAAAAAGCTAATAGACAATACGAAAGCCTTTGTGGCAGGGAAAAAGGCAAATAACGTCCTTTTATTTGGCGATAGCGGCACAGGTAAATCTACCAGCATCAAGGCAATCGTAAATGAGTTCTATGGCGACGGCCTTAGAATGATAGAGATATACAAGTATCAGTTCAGACTCCTGTCACAGCTGATTGCTCAGCTAAAAAACAGGAATTATAAGTTTATTATTTACATGGATGATCTGTCTTTTGAGGAAGATGAATCTGACTATAAATTCCTCAAGGCTGTAATTGAGGGCGGTGTGGAGACAAAGCCCGATAATATCCTCATTTATGCAACCTCCAACAGGAGACATCTTATCAAAGAGACCTGGAGAGACAGAAGAGATGTGGAGCAGGATGGTGATATTCATCGATCTGACACAATGGAAGAGAAATTGTCCCTTGCCAATAGATTTGGTGTAACAATAGGCTATTACAAGCCATCAAGACAGGAATTTTATGACATTGTCACGGAACTGGCTGCAAGGCACGATATCACCATGGAGAAAGAAGAGCTGCTTAGAGCAGCGGACAGATGGGAGCTCAATCACGGAGGAATATCCGGAAGATGCGCCCAGCAGTTTATCAATTATATTTTGGGACAATAAAAAAGCATACGACAACACGCGTTATCATATGCTTTAAGGATTCCATTTTAAATTGGGACAGTCATAGGCGCAGCCCTGAAGGCTCTCGTTCCTGACTTCGCAAGAGGCATTTCTGCAGTCGCGGCACCTGAAGGTATAGTGGTAAGAATACCGTATTTTACAGGCTTTACAGCAGAAGGGCATATTACTGTTTCTGGCGGTAAATGTTCTGCCGCAGCCCATACATTGTTTAACAAGATTGTGGGACATAGGCCACCTCCTTATATAATAATTATTTACTAAATATACGCAGAATCAATTAAATTGCGATAAAATGATGATAAAATAAAAAATATAGAGCTATAGAGGTTTGTATGCACGAAATGAGTTACCTGGTAAGAGTGATATCTCTTGCTGCTGAAATCGCCGAAGAAAACGGTGCAAAGAAAGTCAAAAAAATAGTGGTGGATGTAGGAAAAACCAGTGGTGTAATGCCTTATTACATGTATAAATATTACCCTGAAGCATCCAAAGGAACCATTCTTGAAGGCGCAGAGCTTGTTTGCGAAGAGATACCGGTAAAGGCTTTCTGTGAGGAATGCAGCAATGAGTATTATCCTGTGAAAGAAAACAGGTATTTATGCCCTCATTGCGGCGGCAGAAAGGCCAGGATAATCGAAGGAAGAGATGTAGCTCTCAGAAACGTAGAAATTGAGGATTGATACAAAAAAACGGAGGACTTATGAAGACTCTATATCTTGAATGCAAGATGGGTATTGCCGGAGATATGCTTACAGCTGCACTTATGGGCCTTTTTGATGAAACGGATGATATTTTAATCGAATTGAATTCCCTTGGAATCCCTAAGGTACAATATTGCCTGGAAGAATCAAAAAAGTGCGGTATTATCGGAAAACATATGTCAGTGCTGGTTGATGGTGCCGAAGAAGAACCCGGTATTAATCCGCATGAGGAGCATCATGAAAACGCCCATGGGCATGATCATGGGCACAGCGGAGGAAATGCACATGATCATGAGCATATTCATGAGAGTGCTCATGAACACAGGTCTCTGTACGATATAGAGGAAATAATAGAGAGTCTTCAGACCTGCAAGGAAATCAAGAGCGATATCAGGGAAGTGTATGAACTTCTGGCAGAAGCAGAGAGTGAAGTTCACGGTGTTCCTGTGTCTGAGATACATTTCCACGAAGTGGGGAATCTTGATGCTATAGCAGATATAGTAGCTGTTTGTTATTTAATGCATAAATTGGATCCCGATAAGGTTATAGTATCCCCTATTAACGTCGGAGGCGGCAAGGTTAAGACCGCCCATGGAATTCTTCCTGTTCCTGCGCCTGCAACAGCGCTACTTTTAAGGGGAATTCCATCATATCAGAGCGATATAGAATCAGAGCTCTGTACACCTACAGGGGCAGCACTTGTGAAGTATTTTGCCTTTGATTTTGCCAATCAGCCTGTAATGTCGATTGAAAAAATCGGTTATGGCATGGGCAAAAAGGATTTTTCTCAAGCTAATTGTCTCAGGGCTGTTATGGGTGACACAATGGAAGATACTGAGCAAATAGTTGAGTTATCCTGTAACGTTGATGACATGACTCCGGAAGAGATAGGATTTGCGATTGAAATGCTGTTTGAGGGCGGAGCGGTAGAAGTTTATACAACATCCATAGGCATGAAGAAGGGGCGCCCGGGAACAGTTATAACCTGCATGTGCAGATTGGATGAGCGCGAGAAGATGCTGGGACTTATATTCAAGCATACAACAACAATCGGAGTACGAGAGAATATATGTAACAGATACGTCTTATCCAGAGAAATTAAGAAGATAGAAACAGCCTACGGTGAGGTAAGGGTTAAGAGATCATATGGGCATGATGTAAGCCGTGAAAAGCTTGAATATGACGATATTTCAGGTATTGCAAGGCGTACGGGCAAATCAATCTTTGAACTGAAAAAAGAGATGAAAGAAGACCTTAAGTAGGCCAATATGAACATAATAAATAACAGGCGCTGTATTATACGATGCAGCGCCTGTATTTTTTATATCGAGTAGATATATTTTTTATATAATACATTAAAACCTATTTATTGGCCAACAGGCTTATTTCTTCCTGGGACTTTTTAATGGTCTCATTCACTGTCTGTTCACCGTTTATGCAGCTTACAAGCTCTTTTCCGAATACTTCTTCAATCTGTGACCATTTAGTGGTTCTTGGACGTACTCTTGAGTTGTTGGTTCCGCTGTAAATAGCCTCGAAATAAGGATATTTGGCTAATACTTCCGGATCCCGAAATACACTTTTTCTTGTGGGAATCCCACCGGATTCAAGTGATTTTCGCTGAACTTCCTCGCTTGTGAGATAGATTGCAAGTTCCAAGGCAAGTTCCTTATTTTTGGAATTTGCAGTAACTCCAAGGAGCCAGTTACCGATCTCGCCGGTAGCAAGAGCCTCGGAGGAGGCAATTCTTTTTCCGGGAATCTGAGCAATTTCTGCTGCGGTTCCGTTACCTGAAATAAACCAGGAAGGCCATCCCAGAGCCAATGCACCTTCACCGGAAGTGATTGAATTAACCAGATCATCTTTGTCCTGATTTGCGCCGGTGGCAAGCAGCTTACAATAGAATTCCAAGGCATCGCGACTTTCCTGTGAATCGAGAATTACATTATTGTTGGAGTCGAAGATATCTCCTCCAAATGCCCACAGAATCGGGAGAAAATCGGATACTATAGGGTTTCCTGACTGTCCTCTGATCACGTAACCTTTTTTGCCTGTATCATTTGCTTCCTGGCATATTTTGAGTATGCTGTTCCAATTTGTCAGATCTGCATTGGTGTCTACAAGGTTTTTATTGTAGAATAACAACTGTACATTACCTGAAAAAGGTAATGAGTAAGTGGCGCCGAGAGGATATGGATCTTTGCCGAGAAGCCTTGATTTTTCAACGAAATCTTCATCATCCGCATATCCGAGGGATGTTAGATTGCATAGCAGGCCTTTTTCTATGTATTCCGGCATAAGGGGGTCATCGATCATAATTATGTCATAGGCAGCTACTTCGTTTGATGAATCCGAAATTGCCTGGGTTCTGATATCATCGGCCGACATTGAGAATACTTTTACTGTGCATCCGTGCTCTTTTTCGAATTCACCCTTCACAGAATTTAGGACATCAGTAAAAGAACCGTCTCTGGCGGCTATCGTTATGGAAATATCAGCGTTTGCAGGAGTATTATTCTGTTCACTGCCGCAGCCGAATACTGATGCGGTCATAGCAACTGCCAACAGCACCGATGCAGCTTTCTTGGACAATTTCATGTGAATACCTCCATGTGGTTATTCAAGTTCATATTACCATATAGCGATATGTTATGTATGAAAATAAAATAATTTTAAGATTAAAATATAATCAAAAAACAATAGATGAAGCAGAGGAGAACAATGATTAAGCTAGATTTGATTACAGGATTTCTTGGCTCAGGGAAGACTACTTTTATTAAAAAATATGCCGGATATCTTCTGAACCGGGGAGAGAGAATATGTATTATCGAGAATGATTTCGGAGCAATCAACGTGGATATGGTGATGCTAAAGGACCTGGAGGGAGAACGCTGCAACCTTGAGATGATAGTTGGAGGTGACGGCCAGGAAGCGCACAGAAGGCGGCTTAAGACCAAACTTATCGCCATGGCTATGCAGGGTTATGACAGAATAATCATTGAGCCTTCGGGCATTTTTGACCCTGATGAATTTTTTGACCTTGTCTATGAGGAACCCTTGGATAGATGGTACGAAATAGGAAATGTTATCTGTATCGTAGATCCGACCCTTGATAAAAATATTTCCGACAGTTCAAAATATATTCTTGCAACCGAAGCAGCAGTATCTGGTGTTATTTTATTCAGCAAAATTAATTTTTGCAGTGAAGAAGACATCAAATCATCTGAAAAATTCCTCAAAAAAACGATGGAAGATTTCGGATGTCTAAGAGAAAATCAGAAATTTAGTCTGATTGCACTCGATTGGGACAGCCTTGCAGAATCAGACTATAAGCATATAGTTAAAAGTGGATATAATAAAGTTAGTTACACTAAACTGCCAATTTTGGACAGTGATAAATTCGATACCGTATTTTATTTTGATTTTGAAATGAGCGAAAAAAATCTTCGGGAAAACATACAAAAAATCTTTTTGGATTCTGAATGCGGATATGTTCACCGGATTAAGGGAATAGTCAAAAATGAAGATCGATCTTTTTATGAAATCAATGCAAACCGAAAAAATATCACCTCCAAAACAGTTACTGCTGAGAGGTCTATACTAATTGTTATAGGAGAGCACCTTAAAAAGGAGAAATTATCGGCATATTTAGGTGATGCGACCCTGTGAAAACACAAGATGTCTGAATATTTTCAAGATTTTGTCTGAAAAGCCTTATAAATCGTGCATTTCTGCGAAATTGTAGTATAATAATCTCTAGGCGGCTGTTAACTTTCGTTTTTTATGGGAGAGATGCTATGAATGAGGGGATTGGAGACGGAAAGATAGGATACTCATCAGAGGCCAATTTTGCACCAAATGATATTCTGTACATGCTTAGGGATCTGCCTGATGCATGTTGCATTTTCAAGGTTTTAACGGATCCTTTCGGAACAGTTAAGGATATGCTGTTTTTATTTGCCAATGAAAAATATGCTGCAATGTGCGGCAAACCTATAGCGGAACTGATTGGCAATACATTCTATAAGACTGTCAACAATTTGGATGAGGACTGGATCAAATTCAGTTACCAGGCAGCCATATTGAGGCAGTCATCTATTAATCGAACATACAATACCATGATGGACAAATGGTATGAATTCTGGGCTGTACCCGTTTATCAGAAGGGCTTTTGCGCATTCATTATCCATGACGTTACAGCTGCAAAAAGGGATGAGGATAACAAAGTCTTTGCTACTAATACCAGTAATGTCATTATTGACTGCGCCAAGGAGCTTACAAGCTCGGATTTTAACAGAGGCGTTAAGCGCATGCTGCGCAAACTGGGACAGACAATAGAGGCAGACAGGGTTTATATTGCTGAACTGAAGGATAGAGCAATAAGCGATATCCATGAGTGGGTAAGCAATACAAGTACCAGGGATCTTCCTACCCTGAAATATTTTGAGAAATATGATATTCCAATGATGTGGGATAAGCAGCTTCAGGGCAAAAATGTTGTTATGGTAAATGACACCGGTTATTTAATTGATGTGAATGAGCCGGTATATCATGACATTCTCGCCGGCAGAGTCTCCAGATATATGATAGCGGTGCTTAAGGACAAAAATGATGTGATCGGGTACCTTGTGGCTGACAACTATTCCATTAACAATCTGCAGATCAATGTTGCTGAGGTATTCGAATCTGTGGCACTTTTCCTTTCTGCGGAGATGCGTAATCATACTTTGACAAGGGAGCTTATGTATCTTGGTAGTCACGATGCCCTTACAGGTCTTGGCAACCGGTATGCACTGAATCAGGCTCTGATGCTTCTATCCGGTATGACAACAAGCATTGGTGTGTGCTATTCGGATATAAACGGTCTGAAGGCGATTAACGATGAATTCGGCCATCTTCATGGTGATGAGGTAATTAAGAATACCGCAGCAATATTTGCCGGTATTTTCAAGAAAAAATACTGTTACAGAATAGGCGGAGATGAATTTGTCGCCATTGTTCCCGAGATCGACGAGGTAAAATTTAACGCTCTTGTACAAAAGCTTGAGAGCAAAACCAAGAAACTTACCGTTGCCATAGGTCATGTCTGGACAAATGATTCAAGCGAGATAAACAAAGCTGTTCAGGCAGCTGATGAAAACATGTATAGCAGCAAGGTTGAATATTATGAGAGTCATGAGCGAAGACAGCAGAAAAAAGGATTAAAAACCAAGTGATATCATAATCGCAAAGTATTTGTAAGATAAAAATAAAGGCTATCGCATCAAGCGATAGCCTTTCTAATATTCAAAATTCAAACTGATATCTGTAATTATGCAAGAGAAGCAGTGATAATAGACATTGAATATACTTCAAGTGCGTTACATCCACGGGAAAGGTCATTGATAGGAGCGTTAAGTCCAAGAAGGATAGGACCGTATGCTTCGAAGTTACCCATTCTCTGAGCAATCTTGTAGCCAAGGTTTCCTGCGTTGATGTCAGGGAAAATGAAGGTGTTGGCATGACCTGCAACAGGTGAACCGGGAGCCTTCTGCTTAGCAACTCTGGGAGCTACTGCAGCGTCAAACTGAAGCTCTCCGTCGATCGGAACGTCAGGATACTTTTCCTGAGCCTTCTTGGTTGCGTTCTGCATCTTTGTTACTGAATCATCCTTAGCTGATCCCTTTGTTGAGAATGAAAGGAAAGCAACCTTAGGGTCTACGCCGAATCTCTTAGCGCAGTTAACGGTCTCGCCGCAGATCTCAACAAGCTCGTCCTCATTGGGATTGATGTTGATACCGCAGTCAGCCATAGCGATAACCTCGTTTTCCCCTGTTGCTGAAGGACGAACAAGGATAAAGCATGAAGATACGATGCTGTTCTCAGGCTTAGTCTTGATGATCTGAAGAGCAGGACGAACTGTATCAGCTGTAGAATAGGTTGCACCACCAAGGAGGCAGTCACCGTAGCCCATCTTAACCAGCATTGTTCCGAAATAGTTGGTCTGCTTAAGAATAGGAATAGCCTTCTCAGGAGTCATTCCCTTGCTCTTTCTGAGCTCGCAGAACTGCTCAACCATTTCATCGAACTTATCATAGTTCTCAGGATCGATAATCTGTGCGCCTCTGATATTGTAGCCAGCGCTCTCGGCTGCCTTGTTGATCTCATCTTCGTTTCCGAGAAGAATTGGCTTTAAGAAATTTCCTGCAAGAAGACGTGAAGCAGCTTCAAGAATTCTTGGGTCTGAGCCTTCGGGAAATACTATAGTCTTAGGATCGTTTTTAAGTCTCTGAATCATGTCACCAAATCCGTACATTTATTTATCCTCCTTAATAATTACAGGTTTTAGTAGCAATTTTGTACAATGTAAGCGCATACATTTCATGCGCAATAGGGATTATAGACCAATAAAAAGCATAAAAAATTGATTTGACTCAAGTTTAATGTAAAAATCACTTAAATTTTATCAGAAAGATTGATATTATTTTAACTAATTTGTTTTTGACATTTACAATATTCTTATATTAGAATGTATCACAAATTTATACATTAAAAGTGAGGTTACAGAATTATGAATATGAATCCAATGCTGCTTATGCAGTTTCAGCAGAGATTAAGCCTGTTTCAGCAGGATCATCCCAAGGTAATGCCTTTTTTCCAGGCCGTAGGTAATAACGCCGTTCAGGAAGGAACCGTTTTTGCCATTAAGGTCACAACTCCCGACGGCAAGACCCTGGAATCCAATATCAAGCTTACTGCTAACGACATCGAGACAATCAATATGATGAAGAATGCCAAAAGTCAGTGATTTAGAGGGAAGGATAACGAGTGATATCGCTTATGCCTTCCCTTTTGTTTTTGCTTATACTGTTATTCTGTTCTATAGATCTCTTGTTCAAAATGTTTTCTCGTAATAATTTCCTTTATTTACGAAACCGGTCTTTGCGAGATATTCCTTATGATTTTTGTCGGATCCCCTGTAGATTACTGACTTTATGCCCTTGGAAGGGAGCTTGGAAAAAAGGAATTTGCCGATGGAGAAATCTCTGTACTCAGGAGTTGAATAATCAAGTAAGAGATCCAGCACACCATCCTTCAGGTTTCCTATAATAATGCCGGCGGGAGTACCTTTGTGGCACACTACATAACCGGTGTTGGCATTCGAAAAATCCATAGATATACCGGGAAAACATTTCTCAATATCGTCTTTGTTGTTCTCAATGGAATATTTAAACAGCTTGTCATCTGCATCTACTTCAATAAAATCATATGTCCTCTCGGTGTTATACATTTTAACCAGATGATAGATATTAATAAGTATCAGGCAAAGGTTCATTATTGCAGTGGGGTAGGACTTGATTATGAAGGCATAAACTGTAAAAATGATACTTCCTACTGTGTTTACAACTCGCAGCTTCACTACAGATACCATCAGAAATGATATCAAAACCAATGAAGATCCTATGTAACCTACTGCTTCAATTATTGTCTTACTATCCATAAATATTTCCTTTCATTCTTTTATTTAAGCTTCCTTTTTTATTTACTTTTATCAATATAATGTTAACAAATTATCACGTATGGTTCAATTATCCAAAATTGGAAAAATACATTCCTTTAACCCGCCTAACCGGAAATGTATTTCATTAACTGACACTGATATAGTGGATTCATAAGATAAAAGGGAGTAGCAGAACACCGATTATACAAGGTGATCTTGAAAACGTCAACCGGGGAAATCCCCCGTATCAAGTGAGACTGCAAGACTTTTATTGCAACTATTATATTTGCGATAACGGTCTTAACAATAAGCAAGACCACGCAAGGGTTCACGGGTACATCCCGAGAAAGAGAGGAAAGTATGTTAAACATCCAAACAATTTCATTATTTGCACTGATCGCAGTGATCATCATGGTCATTGTCGCCGGTTATGTGAAGGCTCCTCCGGACAGAGCGTACATTATATCAGGTATGAGAAAGACACCAAGAATTCTCATCGGACGCGCAGGAGTTAAGATTCCATTCTTTGAAAGAGTCGATAAACTCTATCTTGGACAGATGACAGTTGATATTAAAACAGAACAGTCAGTTCCCACCAATGATTTCATCAATGTAAATGTTGACGCAGTCGCAAAGGTAAGAATCGGAACAAGCCCTGAAGCCATTCAGCTGGCTGCCAAGAACTTCCTTAACAAGGATCCCGATCAGATAACAGAGGACCTTCAGGATTCATTACAGGGTAACATGCGTGAGATCATCGGTACACTTGCTCTTAAGACAATCAATACCGACAGAGACAGCTTCTCAGATCAGGTTATGGAGAAAGCCTCCAAGGATATGAACAAGCTTGGTATCGAGATTCTTTCCTGTAACATCCAGAATGTAACAGATGAGAACGGACTTATAAATGATCTTGGTATGGATAATACCTCTAAGATCAAAAAGGACGCAGCAATTGCTAAGGCACAGGCCGACAGAGACGTAGCAATCGCCAAGGCAGAGGCTGATAAGGCTGCCAACGATGCAAGAGTACTTGCTCAGACAGAGATTGCAGAGAAAAACAACGCACTTGCCATTAAGCAGGCAGAACTTAAGAGAGAAGCTGATACAGCAAGTGCTATGGCTGATGCAGCATATGCAATTCAGCAGCAGGAACAGCAGAAATCAATTGAAACTGCAACAGTAAATGCTCAGATCGCTAAAGCAGAGCGTGAAGCAGAACTGAAACAGAAAGAAGTACTGGTAAAACAGCAGGAACTTGCTGCTGAGATTGAGAAAAAGGCTGATGCTGAGAAGTATCAGGCTGAGAAAAAGGCTGAGGCAGAATTGGTACAGCGCCAGAAAAAAGCAGAGGCTGCAAAGTATGAAACAGAACGTGAGGCTGATGCAAGAAAAGCCCAGGCTGAAGCTGCAAAGTATGCTTTAGAGCAGGAAGCAGCAGGTATCAAGGCTAAGATGGATGCGGAGGCTGCAGGTATTGCCGCTAAGGGTCGCGCCGAAGCGGAAGCAATCAAAGCTAAAGGTTTGGCGGAGGCAGAAGCAATGGAAAAGAAAGCAGAAGCTTATAAGAAGTATAACGGAGCAGCTATGGCTGAGATGATGATCAAGGTAATGCCTCAGATCGCAGCTGAGATTGCAAAACCTCTTTCACAGATTGATAAGATCAATATTTATGAGACCGGCGAAGGCGGCGAGAGCGGTGCTTCAAGGATCTCAGGAAACATGCCAATTGTTATGAAACAGGTTTTTGATACCATGAGCGAGGCAACAGGTGTTGATTTCGCAGAGATCATGAGAGCAAACACTTATGATGCGAAGGTTAACAAGAATGTGAATATCACAGGTGCTGATGTTTCAGTATCAGCTGATCAGAAGGTTCTTGTTGAGGCTTAACAGCCCGGCAACCAAATAATCAGTAAGTAAATCCCCCGGGAGTGTAATTCCCGGGGGATCTTTTGCGTGCTTAATTGCCGGCAGTCTCATAGGAGCCGATCTTAACAGAGTGAATTACGAACCTGCTACCGCTTCCGGATTTGCCTGAACAGGTGGACAATGTAAGAATTCCGGGATAGTCGGCAAAACTAATATCGTCTGGTATTTTATATATAGTCTTGGGTTCTATGAACTTGATGAATTCTTCATAATCTGACTTACTCTCGACTACGGAGTAGGAGCTACTTCCTACAACGGTTTTGTAATATGCAAATATTCTGTACTTATATACGTGATCCTTGGTGTATATATAAATGTATGGATTACTGTCTATTAGATCCTTGTTGTCACTGTTATAGAGCTGTTTGAGCTTACCGAACATGGATCCGTTCTTCATATTATGGCCAAATACTATGTCGTGCATTCCGCAGAAATTCTCATCGCTTAATATATCCTCAAAAATGCAACCTGCCTTGTTATAGGTGCCGTCAAAGGTCTTGTGAAGATATTCATTGACGGTATTTTCTTTGACCACAGGATAGGAAATTTCGAGGGCAGGGAAGTATATCCAGGCCACATAGTCTTTGTTTAAGGAAGAAAGCTGCTGATGGTCAATGGATATGAGCGGGTAGTCCACAACCTCGGCGTCCTCGTCGTTATGAAGTGCTACAGAGGTTGCATTGATCTCGAGCTGAGTATATTCATCCTCTGCCACGGTATATTCTTTTTGATCCAGATAAATGTGGATTCCTTCGTAGATGATCACGCCAATACAGGCTAGAATTACAATGATTCGTATGATATTAAGAACTTTTTTAGTCATAAATTTATCCCCCTGATAATTATTGTAGGATTACTGGGGAATTAGTGCAAGAAAAAACAGCCCGGGCTAAAAAAACCTGAGCTGTTTAAAACGTTAAAATAATGATGAAATTACATCATGGGCTGCTGGAAACCACCGATTCCCTTAGGGTTAGGGCCATACATGTTGTCGCCGGGCTCTGAATCCTTGCAGAACCAAACAAGAAGAATGATTGCGCCTACAAGAGGGATAAGGTTGAAAAGAAGGTACCAGCCTGACTTGCCAATATCGTGAAGTCTACGGATCTCAACTGCAAGTGTAGGGCAGATAAGAGCAAGACCTACGACAGTTCCGACAATTGCAAATACTGAAGATGCCTGTGAAAGTAAGTTGATTACAATTGAGATAATTGCATAGCAAAGTACATAGTACCAATACTCACTGCGGCGTGCTCTTCCTGAGAAGTTAGCGTACTGTGAAAATACAGATTTGATTGCATCTACGAATGACATTTTTTTATCCTCCAATAAACATAAACTTTTTTCAGTGTTAACCACCGGATTGAATCATAGCATATTAATGAAAAAAAATCACTACAAAGATGCAAAATTTGATAAAAAAATCTCAATTAGGGAAATAAAGGTGAGAAACAGCATTCGGTGGCGAATTAGGAATGGTTAAATCGAAATTATAGGGTAATACGATTGAAAATCTATTATATAAGGAAGGATATGTTTAACTAAAAATGAAAACAATAAACATATCATAAATAAAATCATAAAAGACAAAATAACTGTCAAATATGATTAAAGTTATGATGAGCACTGCCGATATAATAGTAGCAAGAAACAAATAATATGAGGTGGGTATATGGAAGAACGTAGAAAAATCAATCGAATTGAATTCAAGGCAGACAGCGTGATAGTAGACAGAGATTCTTTGGAAAAGATCTACGGACAGGTTAAAAATATCAGTCCGCTGGGTATGGCGATCACAGTAAAGGAAGATGCACCTTCAATGATTGGCAAGGACGTGATCATAGTAGCCGAAACTCTTATAATGTACGCCGATGTGGTAAGAGAAGACAAAGAAGAAGACGGAACCAGAACACTTGCCTTTAACGCAAAGAGATTTAGCCAGGATGTTCTTCAGTATCTATTCGAACATATAGCATTGGATTAAAAAGCACTTGTTACTGATAATCGGTTCTTAAAAAGGGGTGATATGATGAGAAAGAATAACTTATTTGAAAAGAAAACAATATCCGCATTAGTAGTTGGAATTTCTGCTATGATGGCTCTTTCAGCACCAATAACAGCATATGCGGAAGGCGAGGAAGCACCTGAGACATCTCCTACAGAGCCGGAAACGCAGCAGAGTGCAGTTGCAGAAGCAGAACCTGTAACAACCGCACCGGCACAGGAACAGGCAGAGGTAGCAAAAGAGGCTATAGAGAATATAATCAGCGAGGTCGCTCCGATCACAACCGAGGAGACCGCAGCCAGTGAAGAAGATGGCGGAGCAGTTGCAGAAGAAGCAGTTGAGGATGTGATTGAAGCAGCGCAGGCCATCGAAGAGGCAGCACAGGAAGCAGTTGCCGACATTCAGAACGCAGAAGAAGACCTCAAAGTAGCAGAAAAAGCAGATGTAGCTGAGCAGGAAGCAGCAAGAGAAGTAGTTCAGATAATCCAGGAAGCAGAGGTCGCTGCCGATGTTGTTGAACAGACAGTAGCGGATGCCAAGACTGAAGCCGAGACAATAAATCAAGCGATTGATCAGGCTGTTGAAGATAAAAACGAAGAGAAGGCAAACGAAGAGCTGCAGAAGCTGGAGACACTTATAGATCAGGCTCAGGAAGTGGTTGAGGAAAGACAGACTGAGCTGGAACAGCTGAATAAAGATTATACAAATGCTAAGGCTGAGCTTAGGAAAGCAGAAAAAGACTATCTTGAAGCACTTGCAGATGCATCCGCAGATTTAAATGAAGCCAAGGCTAAGCTGGAAGAAGCCAAAGTAGAAGCAGATAACCTCAAAGACGCCGTTGAAACAGCTCAGGAAAAGCTGGAAGCTGAATCAGTAGCAGCTCAGGATCTTAAGGACGAGCTTGAAAATAACAGACAGAACTGGGCTAACTGGGATAAGCAGGGTGAACTCCTTAAGGCATATATCTTAGATTATTATATTCCTCAGGTGCTGGGAACAGACGACGAGACCAGCGTTAAGTTTGAAAAGAAGGTTAAGGGCTTCGACAGACAGGATTATACATATTACGAGTTCTCTTATACCGATAAAGACGGAAACAAGGTAACCAAGTATTTCAACCTGGACAGAGTAGACAAGCAGGTTTGTTCAGATCCCTACAACAAGTTAGGCTCAAGCAAAGAGATAGTGATCTTCGAAAAGTCAGAGCTTGAGGTAGGAGCAGATACATATCTCAGACAGCTATATAGCAATGAGACTTGGTATGAAAAGGGAGTCGTAAAAGGTGTAAACAGCGAAGAGCTGAATACTGTCAAAGATAAGATGAGACAGGGAGATTTCAGAGTATACAGCTACGAGAAGGACGGAGTTACTTACTATATCGCACAGGAACAGCTCGATGGTAATAAGCCTGAGACAAGAAAAATTGAAGTGGACCAGGACGGAACCATTAAAGTTGACGGCTGTGTAATAACAGAAGTTATTCAGAACAAGAACAGTAATACTCATGGCAATCCGGCAATAATCGGAAATACCCAGTATATCACCACCGGTGAGGAAGAAACAGATAACGAAGTAGCACAGTTCATCAAGGAAGCAGACAGCTACGTTGAGAAGTACAAAGAGTATTCCGATGCAGTTACCAATGCAGAGGATGCAACGGCTCAGGCAAAAGAAGAAGTTGAAAAGCTTGCGGATGCTATTGAAGATCTTAAGACCCGTGACAATTACGTACTCACCGCTGCTGAAGCACTTGGTGTTACAGATGTAGCCAAGTTCCTGGGAATTGAGGTTCCTGAAGAAGTTGATATGAATTCAATGACCATCGAGGAAGCAATCGGATATCTTGATAAGCTTCTTGATAAGGCCAATGAGAAGATGGAAGATGCCATTCAGGATCTGAGTGCCCTGACCTCCCAGAAGGAAGCAGCTAAGCAGGTAATAAATGATCTTGCTAAGGAAAGTCAGATCAATCCTGCAGTAGTAATAAATGAGATCAACAACCAGATAGAGGACGAACAGAAAGAAACTGAAGAAGATAAGAAGGACGAAGAAAATAAAGAGGAAAAGGACGAAGAAGATACCAGTAAAGAGGAAGAGCTAAAGGAAGAAGAGAAAGAAGAAGTACTTGAGACAGAGGATAAGAAGGATACCTCCAAGAAGAGAACTCCTGCCCCTGCAGCTGAAAATAACGAAGACAGCGCTCCTTCTGACGAAGCATACACACAGTCCGACGCAGTAGCTTTTAATTACGAACCCACTCAGGAGTGGACAATCATATTTAACACCATCGACAATACTGTAATGGATGAGGCAGCAATTCCTCAGCCTACGCAGCCGGTTCTCGGTCCGGTTACAACTAACACCGGATGGACCGAAGGAAGCATCATTGATCTGGTTAACGATATTGCAGAAGAAAAAGAGACTGAGACAGAACTTGAAAGTATCGCAGCACCTTCCATGAAGGTAGCAAATAAGAAGGATAATAACAAAGCGCCTGTTACTATTAGCGAAGAAGCGGTACCTCTTGCAGCAGGCATACCTGTTGAGGCAGAAAAAGACTCACAGATCAGCTGGTGGTGGCTCCTGATCATCGCTGTACTGGGAATTACAGGCGAAGAGATGTACAAAAAGCGCAAAGAAAAAGAACTTGAAGAGAATACCCAAAAGTAAAAATTTATAAAATCTTTAGAAAGCCGGTCTTGAGAATTGGACCGGCTTTCTTTTATGATTAATCTGATAACATGTTGGAGGGGGAAAAATGAGTTATTTAACGTCTAGACACGTCGAAATCGGCGATGTATCTGATTTTCATGAAGTTTACCAGACAATGGACAAATTCATAGCGGACAGCTTTATCAAGAAGAGAGATGCTTTAAGACTACGACTTTTGACCGAAGAGGTACTAAGGCTTGCTAAGTCAATTCTTGTGGAAGAAGCAGTGATTCTGTGGTTGGAGGGGAATTCCAGGGTTGCATATATAAATCTGACTGCAGACAACGATCTTGATGCCAATCAGAGGGCCAAGCTTATATCCATAAGTTCAGCTTCTGAAGGCAGTAAAGTCGGATTTTTTGACAAGCTGTTATCGATGTTTATAGCCAATCCGCCCACTGAAAAGAGGTGGAGTCTCAAGGATTATCAGGAAGAGCTTTTGCAAAAAAGAGCTGATGATAAATATTCCCAGGAGGCATGGGAGGATCTGGAGAGATCTCTTGTCGCCAATCTGGCGGATGATATAGAAATCAGTATTAAATTCGATAAGATTCATATGAAGGTGACTAAGGATTTCTCGGAAGCCTTGTGTACTGTGGGCTCGAGAGTTCCACAGGTTGTTACTGATTATATGTTCATAACAAGTGGCAACATAAATATGGAAAAAGCCGCAGACAGAGCGGAAGAACTTATAGAGGATCTTGGAATCGGCAAAAAAGACGAGCTTCATATGAAGCTGTTATTTGAAGAAACAGTCGGAATGTTACAGGCAATGGTGGGGGAATACCATGTGGCCCTGTACATGGAGCGATACAAGAATGAGGCATGTATCAAGCTTACGGCCAAGACCGAGATGGATGCCGATAAAAAGAAGCACCTGATCGAAGTATCCAAGCGCCATAACAATATGTTTGTGAAGGGATTTATGGATAAGGTCAGAGAGGTAATTGAGAACGGTCTTCTTAATTATGACAATGTAATGAAACTTGAGCAGCAGTATGGCTTTAATATGGTGGACTACGGAAGTATGGGAATCTACAGCCATGTGGAGGGCATGGCGGATTCGGGGGTCATGTGGTCACTGGCTGAGTACAGACAGGCTCTCAAGGATGCGTCAGAGACCAGCGAAGCGGCGGAATATGCCTGGGATGAACTGGAGAAGTCCATAGTTGCCAGCCTAGCCAAGGATGTGCTTGTGGGTGTTAAGGGCAACAGAGTGGACATGACATTGGTTTATGATCTTGAATAATTCTTTTGCCGGCACTTATTTTGCTTCGTATAAAGATATGTAAACATGTTTTTTCAAAAGAGGGGAAAATTATGAAACAGGATATTTTTATCAGGATTTACGCGATCGTACTGACGATAGCGTTATTTGTAACCAGTGCTTCCGCTGTTCAGATTGCAAAGGTTTATGCAGAGGAAGGGGAGGCAGTAGAGTACAGCTCCGAAAATGAAGATTATGAGCCAACGGACGACACTTCGGATACCGGAAGCTGGGAAGAGCCTGAGCAGCAGGAAGAACAGCAGGAAGAACAGCAGCAACCGGAGCAGACATACGATGATGAGCCGGATCCTTTTGACTATGACCTTGCCTGTTATACTCCAAACATAAGTCTGGGAACCTGCTATGAGGGCGAATATGTAGAGACCAAGCAGTTCTCTGTTGTAAATGTGGGACATACCAATTTCCCCATAACCTGGGAGGAAGTGGATCCTTCAACCGCATTTTCTTTATCCATGGTTTCAGAAAAAGAGTATCTTGATCCCGGAGATTCCGCAACTTATCAGGTATATGTAGACAAGAAACTGTCTGCGGGAAAATATAATGCCACTTATACTTTCTTTTCTGCCAATGACTACAGAAGACATCACGTTGCGGTGGTGAAGGTTTCACTGGTGGTAAAGGCTGAGGAGCCCTATGTTTCAAGCATTGAGGTAATTCCCGGTAACGCAACCGTGCCAAGAGGAAAATCCTATAAATTTGATGCCTATGTCACCGGCGGCAGCGGATATGATCCGGGCGTTAGCTGGTCGGTTGCGGCCAATCAGAGCACAGGCACCTACATGAATTCCGACGGAACGCTTAAAGTAGGAGAGAATGAGACAGCATCCTCTTTTGTAGTTATTGCTACATCCAGAGAGGATTCTAGCTATGTCAGCAGAGCAGTTGTTATGGTTGCGAACGTTGACCATGTGGTATCTGTAAAGGCTGAGCCTGCCAAGGGCGGAGCCGTAGCGGGAGGCGGAGCTGTTGTGGACGGCGCAAGTTGCACTGTTTCGGCATCTCCAAATAACAATTATTATTTTGCGGGATGGTATGAGGGTAAGACGCTGATATCTACAGAGAAGCAGACGACTTTTACCAATATCAAAGACGACAAAGTATTTGTAGCCAAATTTGAGAGAGCCACCTGTTATGTCAAAACTTCCGTTAATGATGCGGATGGAGGAACTATCAGTAAGAGCCTCAGCGTAAATTATGGCGGAAATACCACCATCACAGCAAAAGCTAAGAACGGATACAGATTCGAAGGTTTTGTTGAAAACAATAAGACAATAAGTACCGCACAGTCACTGGAGCTTAACAATATCACCACAGATAGGAATATCACAGCGGTATTTAAAAGAGATACATGCATAGTAAGCGTTACGGTTAATCCTCAGGACACCGGTAAATATGAGGGTGCAGGTAAATATAACAAGGGCTCCAAGGTTAATCTCAAGGCAGAGGCATATCAGGGCTATGAGTTTACCGGTTGGACAATTAACGGACAGGTTGTCTGCTATGACAGATCATATACCATCGACAAGATCGAGCATGATGTAAATGTGGTTGCAAACTTTATCAAGAAGGAAGCAGCTACTTATAAAATAACATCAGGTATTTCAAGTGAGGGAGGTGCTATTCTTCCAAGCGGAGATATCATCGTCGCAGAAGGCGGCAGCTCAACCTTTAATATTGCAGCAGCTTCAGACTATAAGATTAAAGCAGTTGTAGTGGATGGCAAGAATATTGGCGCAGTTGCCAGCTATACCTTCAATAATGTAAGAGGTGCCCATTCGATTGTTGCAAGTTTTGAGAAGGTTGCGCCTGCTCCTTCCCAGAAATCAACAGCCACTACCGCAGCTACCGGCAAAAAGGTGGCTGATAACACCAAGACTCAGAAAGCATCCCAGAATGCCAAGAAGACCGAATACAACAAGGATACAGCTACTCAGGGTGCAGTTCCCGAGCAGACAATTGTCGAAGAAGAGACTTTAGAAGAGGTAGAGCTTCTTGAAGAGGAAGAATACGGCGAGGATACTTTCATTGAAGCAGAGGAAGTTCCTCAAGCAGCTGATCCTTATACAGGCGGTGGAATCATGGCAAGGCATAATCTTGATGAAGAAACTCTCAGAATGCTTATCAACGACAACGCCGTGACACCTATGTTAAAAGAAGCATTTGAGGATGGCACACTGCAGATAACCGTTAATAATTCCTATGCAGCAGACACTCAGGAAACAGCTGTAACTACCTACTACAGTCAGCCGACAGCCATCAATTTCGAGGATGTTATAGTTGCTACACTTACGGAAGAAGAGAAATACCAGGTTCTTACCGGAACGCCTATTTCCTTCAACGTGGATATCACTGAGAATACCGATACAATTGACAGCAGGATCAAGGAAGTGATGCAGAAAAAGATTGGATACAAGCCGGTCAGCTATTTTGACTTCCTTGTAATGAAGACCAGCGGCGGAACCAGTACGGTGATCAACAACACCGATGCAGAGCTTGAGGTTGTGATTCCTATACCTGAGCAGTACCGTAAGGCCGGACGCAAGTTCTACGTTATAAGAAATCACAACGGAGTGGTAGATATCCTTCAGGATATCGGAGATGATCCTGACACAGTAAGATTCAGGACCGACAGATTCTCAGAGTATGCAATTGCCTATGAGGCCATTAATGTAAACAAGCTGATATTGAGATTCTTAATAATTGCAAGCATATCACTTGTTCTGGCAATCATTTGCTTCGTAAGCCTTATTAATTACAGAAGAAAGGCAAGAAGAGAAAGAAGGGCAGCAAGGTAACTCACAGGCCCTTATAGCGGTTTGCGAGATAAAAAGAGAAAAGAGCAAGTCCAAGTGTCTCGGTGACGTGATAGATAATGGAGGTCCACACGATTCCTATCTCACGTCCCATAAGGGACACGGTATGCATTCTGAGGAGACCGAAGGCAAGCATAAAAAGAACCAGTGTTGCCAGGCAGAATCCCTTTAAAAATCTGTCATTTAAAAAGATTCCGGTCATAACAACGCCCAAAAGGATTGCTGTCAGGATCTCCAGATATTTGAAACCGTGGGTCATGTTATACAGAAGTACAAAGGTGCCGTCAGAAAGCCCGGTACCGGTGGCAAGTGCATCCATAAGTACTGCAATAAAGCGGCGATACATAATGGAAGTAAAATCGTAAATAAGCTCTGCACCTACGAATATCACGGCCCACAGCTGCAGGAGGCGGCTTATAGAAGACACAGAAAGAGATGCGATGTTTTTCCCGAGGAATTCCTTCTGGAGATCACCCATCTCTTTTTGATCATCTTTGGGAACCAGTTCCATATAGTGATTCAATTTTTTCCAAGAAACAAAAAAGACCGTGGTGGTAACGATTATCTGCAGAACTGAGATGCACATCTGCAGATTCCATGAATAGGTATCCATCATATCCGGGCTGAGGCCGGAGCTTTTTTTGATAATAAATCTGCAAAAACCTTCCAGGGCTGCTGCAACTATTCTGATCACGGCAACCATCATAATGGCGTTGGAAAGTATGTGCTTTTTCATGTTTATGTACATGACTGTCCCCCTAAATGTTTATATTAAAAGAATAGACAAATGTAGAGAATGATTCAAGTTTTTTGCCACAGTGATGTTTATGTTCGTATAAATAAACA
This sequence comes from Butyrivibrio sp. DSM 10294, assembly GCF_028539135.1. Classification (NCBI taxonomy): domain Bacteria; kingdom Bacillati; phylum Bacillota; class Clostridia; order Lachnospirales; family Lachnospiraceae; genus Butyrivibrio; species Butyrivibrio sp. DSM 10294. The sequence continues at coordinate 65,297 of NZ_JANSWL010000037.1, forward strand.
GAAGAACATATTAAGCGGAGGTAAAAAAGCTATGAACAACGTTATTGATAAGATCAGAGATTTCTGCATGTATGTGACTTTTACCATCACTATGGCAAGAGATGTGAGAAGACTTCTGAAGGAAGAGCGTATGATGAATGGCAAAATGCTCTACAGACTTTGATTATTATCGCAGAAAAGAATATTATAAGTCGAAATAATGCGTTAATGCGGGTATAATAGTATTGTGGTCACGTGGAAAGGATGTGAACTCTTATGGAAAAGAAACTGTCAAGGCTTATGGATTATCAGAAATATGCGGGGAACAGCAAACTTGCAGCCATCATAGATGAGGTTGAAGAAAGATACCCGGATACTGAGAAGGCTGAGCTGTCGGACGACGAATTGGATATGATCGCCGCAGCCGGAAGGCCTGATCTGGCTAAGCTGTTTCCACCGAATAGGAACAATCAGCAGGAGAAATAATTAATGGGAGAAAAGTTCTCAAAGGAACAGATTTACAGGGACTACAAGGACAAGGTCTTTGGTTACATCAGAAAACATGTGAATTCATTAGCAGATGCAGAGGATCTGTGTGAGGATGTCTTTGTAAAGATTTTTGAGAAAATTGATACCTACGATGAAACGAAATCCGGGCTTTCAACCTGGATTTATTCCGTGACCGGTAATACAGTAATAGATTTTTACAGGACAAATCATATCCACTCCGAAATACCGGAGGATCTGTCCGATGAAAAGAGTACCATCGAGGAGGATTATCTGAATCAGGAGAGCCTTGAGGTGCTGGCGGAGGCTCTGAGGAAGCTTCCAAGGGAACAGATGGATATTATAGTGCTCAGATATTATAAGGGTCTGACGCTTCAGGAAGTGGCTGAGAAAATGTCACTTTCCTATGGTATAACCAAATTAAGACACAGAGAGGCGCTTGGAAGACTACAGAAACTATTGGCATGAGGGGGCTTTGGTGAAGAAAAAAAGCAGGGTCAAGGTTCCGGTAGTGATGCAGATGGAGGCGCTGGAATGCGGAGCTGCTGCACTTGCCATGATATTGGCGTACTACGGCAGGTGGGTTGCGCTGGAACAGCTTCGTATAGATTGCGGAGTATCAAGAGACGGCTCCAATGCGAAAAATATACTGATCGCTGCCAGAAAATATGGGCTTAAGGCCACAGGCTACAGAATTCCGCCTTCTTCCATAAGGGAAGGGGGCTCTTTTCCGTGCATAATACACTGGGAATACAATCATTTCGTAGTGCTGGAGGGATTCAAAGGAGAGAAAGCCTATTTATGCGATCCTGCAAGGGGCAATGTGGTTGTCTCCGCAAAAGAGTTCGAGAAATCCTATACGGGAGTCGCTATGGTATTTGAGCCGACGGAGCAGTTCGAGAAGGGTGGCAAGAGAAAAAGTACCTGGGACTACGCCGGGGAGCGCCTTAAAGGAGCTGCAGGAGCAGTTATTTTTACGACTGTTATGGCAATTCTATCCTATGTCTTTACCATTATTAATCCTCTTATCAGGGAGAATGTTATAGATGAATTCCTGACGGGAAGAAAAAATGAGCATTTTGAAGTTCTGATGATCTTTTTAATACTATTTGCTATTGTTCAAATTGCCGCACAGTGGGTGAATTCGGTCAAATCCCTTAAGATTGACGGCAAGCTTGCGGTTAACGGAAGCACTTCTTTTCTATGGAAGATTCTGATGATGCCAATGGAATTCTTTTCTCAGAGGACTTCGGGAGACCTTCTCATGCGTCTTTCCACCAATGAAGTAATAGCCAAGACAATGGTAAATACGCTGGCTCCGCTGTATCTGAACTGCATTATGATGGTATTTTACCTGATAATCATGGTCAGAAAATCAATGGTTCTGGCGGCTATTGGTATAATAACGGTGGTTATCAATGTGTCGATCACCAGGGCTGTATCTATAAAAAAAGAGAATGTGACAAGGGGAATGCTGGTGGACAAGGGTAAACTTGAAACCGCCACTATTTCCGGAATAAGCATGATCGAGACCATTAAGGGAAGCGGTGCAGAGAACGGTTTTTTCTCCAAATGGTCTGATATTAAGGCTGAATATGATGATAAAGAAGTAGCAGCACTTAGAATAAACGCATATATGGGCGGAATTCCCACATATATCGCTGCGCTGGCCAATCATATGGTGCTGTTTATAGGCGTGTACCTGACTATGAAGGGGGAATTCACAATAGGTATGATCTCTTCGTTTCAGGGTATCATGGGCAACTTTATGGAGCCTGCTCAGACAATAATGAATGCCGGGGCAGATCTTCAGGAGATGCGGGCCAGGATGGAGAGAATAGATGATGTTATGAATTACCCCGATGACGAATGCGCTGTCAGGGAGTTTATAAGTCCGGGGGATAATCATGACAAGCTTTCGGGAAATATCGAGATAAAGAATGTTTCATTCGGTTATTCCAGGCTTTCAGCCCCAATAATAGATGATTTTTCGCTGAAGATCGAGAAGGGGCAGCGGATAGCCATAGTTGGTAGCAGCGGAAGCGGCAAATCGACAATATCCAGGCTTATATCAGGCTTGTATAAGCCCTGGGGCGGCGAAATACTTTTTGACGGGAAAAGGATTGAAGAGATCGACAGGGGGGTATTTACGGGCTCCTTGGCGGTGGTTGATCAGGAGATCACGATTTTTGCCGATACCATCGAGAACAATATTAAAATGTGGGATTCCTCCATCGAAGATTTTGAAGTGATCCTGGCGGCAAGAGATGCCCAGGTTCATGATGACATAATGCAAAAGAGCGGCGGTTATCAGCATGTTCTGACAGAAGGGGGAAAGGACCTGTCGGGAGGACAGAGGCAGAGGCTTGAAATAGCCAGAGTTCTTGCGATGGATCCGTCTGTAATAATCCTGGATGAGGCCACCAGTGCTCTGGATGCCATGACTGAGAAGGATGTGATAGAGGCAATCAAGCAGCGTGGAATAACACTTATTATTATTGCGCATCGCGTATCCACCATAAAAGACTGTGACAATATCATAGTTCTAAACAAAGGTAAAATAACCGAGAGCGGTACCCATGCCGCACTATTGGAACAAGACGGATATTACAAACAACTGGTATCAAGTGAAGGAGCATAGACCGGGTGGGCTTTTTTGACGATCAGATAAGACAACGGAATAAAAACGATGAGGAGCTCTATAAGAGTTCCTTTGAAAAGCTTAGCCGCAAGGTTCTCGGAGACAGGACCGGTTCAGGGCGTACCGACCACAAATATACCCTGGAATCAGCGCTGGAGGACATTTTTGCTTTTTACGGGCATAAGTCTGTGGCAATTCCTGCGTATATCACGGATTTTAACAAAAAGATAGACTTTTGTACCAATTCCGTGGGAATGATGAAGAGGAAGATCACGTTAGAAGGCAGGTGGTATCTGGACAGCTTTGGCCCGCTGCTTACTCTTTTGCGAGGGACAGGAGATCCGGTAGTACTGTTTCCGATAGGTTTTACCGGTTACTATTTCTATGACAGAGAGACCGGCAAAAGGGTTGTGATAAACAAAAAGCGGCTGGATCTTCTTGATGAAACTGCCTACTGCTTTTATAATCCGCTTCCCTTAAAGAAACTGGGCATATCTGAACTTGTAAGTTATATGAAAAGCTGCGTTTCTTCCTATGATGTTGTTTTTTTCATTCTGGTAACCCTTATAGCTACCGGCATCAGCATGGTGACGCCTCAGTTATCCCTGGTTATGACCTCTATGGTTCTTGAGGAAAAGAGCATTAATCTACTTCTGGTTCTGGCGATTGCAATAGCAAGTGCCGAGCTTTTGTCGAATATTCTGGATTCGGTTAAAAAAGTCATTACCGCCAGAGTTAAATGGAAAGTTACGATTCCGGTGGAAGGAGCGGTCATTCACAGGATACTTTCGCTCCCTACAGCTTTTTTCAGGGATTACAGTGCAGGCGAACTGACCATAAGGGCAGGGAGCGTCAGTGCGATATGCGAGATGATCATCAGGGACCTGTTTAGCATGGGTATTACTTCGATTATCGCACTGATGTATGTGCTACAGATTTTCACGATAACTCCTTTGCTGGTGGTACCGGCGCTTCTAATAACTTTTGTTACGATATTGCACAATATCATATCCACTCTGGTGCAGATGAAGGTAACCAAAAAGCAGATGGAGCTGGCGGCAAGCGAATATGGTCTTACCTATGCGCTTATAAGCGGAATTCAGAAAATAAGACTGGCAGGTGCCGAGAAAAGAGCTTTTGCCAAATGGGCATCGGAGTATGCGGAGCAGGCAAGTCTTACTTATAACCCGCCACTGTTCCTTAAACTCAACAAAGTAATAAATATGGCGATATCGCTGACCGGAACCATTGTGCTGTATTATCTGGCCATTAAGGCGGGAGTGAAGGCAGCCAATTTCTATGCGTTTACGATTGTATACGGCTTTGTTGCCGAGGCCTTTTCCCAAATGGCTAAGGTGTCCCTGTCTCTGGCTGAGATAAGGCCTGTATTTGAACTGGCGGAGCCGATTCTTAAGGCAGAGCCGGAGATAAAGGAAAACAGGGGAGTTATTAAGCGCCTGTCAGGGTCAATTGAGTTCAACAGGGTTTCCTTCAGGTATTCAGACAACGAACCCTATCTGCTGAACGACTTTTCGCTGAAGATAAGGCCGGGAGATTATGTAGCTATCGTAGGAAAGACAGGCTGCGGCAAATCAACCCTGATCCGCCTTATTCTTGGCTTTGAGAAGCCCCGGAAGGGCGCTGTGTATATCGATGGTATGGACATCAGCAGAGTGAATATCCAGGCACTTCGAAGGAAAATAGGAAGCGTACTGCAGGATGGCAAGCTCTTTTTCGGGAACATATTTGAGAACATTGCGGTTGCCTCAGACAACCTTACCGAGGAGGAAGCCTGGGAAGCAGCTGAGATTGCAGGCATAGCAGATGATATTAAATCGATGCCTATGGGTATGAATACCGTCATTGCAGAAGGGCAGGGCGGCATATCCGGAGGGCAGAAACAAAGGATACTGATTGCAAGGGCTATAGCGTCAAAGCCAAAGATACTAATATTTGACGAAGCAACCAGTGCGTTGGATAATATTACTCAGAAGAAAATTTCGGATGCTCTTGATAATCTGAAATGTACGAGAATAGTAGTGGCGCACAGGCTTTCCACCATAAGGAACTGTAACAGGATAATGGTTCTTTCTGAAGGAAATATCATAGAAGAAGGGACTTATGATGAGCTTATGGAGCTAAGAGGAAGCTTCTATGAACTTGTTGAGAATCAGCAGCTGTGATATAGGGTTACATTTTTAGGAGGTTAATCATGGGAGACGAAAAGAAACAGAACATTTCCTTCGACAGGATCGATGAACAGATTGAAGGTTTTAATCTTGCCAAAAAAGACAGCCTTCATGTAAGGCTTCTGGTGGAGGAGACCCTTGGGATGCTGAGGGCAATGGCGGGGGATTATGACGCTGCCATTAAGCTTAATAAGGATGATGAGAAGACAGTGAGCATCGATGTTACGGTCAAGGCCGAGGATATCGATATTAACCGTAAAAAGGAACTTATAGAGGTTTCTACGGAGAAAACCAACGCCAAGGCCAAGGGCTTAATGGGTAAAATTGCAGAAATCATTGAGAATGGCCTTCTTAATTACGATAATGTCATGAAACTTCAGCAGGAATATGGCGGTGGTTACATTGATTATGGTACAATGGGAATGGGTGGAAGCGTTGATGTTATAGGTGACTCGGCGCTTGCCTGGTCTTTGTACGATTACAGAACGTCCCTGGAGGAAGAGGCAGAAGATAACGTTGCGGCCAAAGAGGCCTGGGATGAGCTTGAGAAGTCAATAGTGGCCAATCTTGCGAAAGATGTAAAGGTGGGCGTACAAAGGAATATTGTCGAGATGACAATTATCTGCGAATTAAGCGGTAAATGATAGCTTGGCAGAGATTATCTATGAGAGGAGAGAAAAAATGACAATCAACAAAACACTTAACGGAAACGCTCTTACAATCGGTCTGGAGGGAAGACTTGACACAACTACAGCACCGGCTCTTGATGACGAGCTTAAGACTGCGCTTGAGGGCGTAAATGCTCTTACTTTTGACCTGGCAAAGCTTGAGTACATTTCTTCAGCCGGACTTCGTGTTCTTCTGTCTGCTCAGAAGGTTATGAATAAGCAGGGTAATATGGTGGTTAAGAACGTAAGCGAAGAGATCAATGAGATATTTGAAGTAACAGGATTCGTTGACATTCTCAATATTGAATAAAAGGCAGAGAATAATGAAAGAGCTCATTGTTGAAGCTAAAACTGACAATCTTGACAGGGTTACAGCCTTTTTGGATGAGCAATTAGAGAGCATGGGATGTTCAATGAAGATTCAGATACAGCTGGATGTAGCTGTGGAAGAGATCTTCGTGAACATAGCCAGCTACGCCTACGAATCCGGCACGGGAGATGCCGTGATCAGGATCAGTCACGAAGATAATCCTGATCGGGCTGTAATTACGTTTATAGATGAGGGTATTCCTTATGATCCTCTTGCAAAGGAAGATCCTGACGTATCCTTGTCCGCAGAAGAGAGAGAAATCGGCGGGCTTGGTATTTTTATGGTGAAAAAAACCATGGATGATATGAAATATCAGAGACTTGATGGTAAGAATGTGCTTACACTGGTCAAGAACTTATGATATTTTGTGTTTTTTTCAACGTCTTTCAAAATTTTTTAAACTCATTTAATATTTGCCCGGCTGTCCGTATGATATAATTATCCTTAGCTAATGAGAGGTTGAACCCCAAAAGGAGGTTTATATGGCGGACTCTAGAAGTGATCTTATTAATCAGCTGGCAGCAAGTATGGGTGCGGGAGATTATGCTAAGACGAGGTTTGAGGAATCCAGATTTGATCCTGAAACCGGTACTTTGTATTGTGACGGATATGTTATTTCGAAGAGTGTGATCGATGAAGCATTACAGCATTTTAAGCTGATGCAAAATAAATGTGATATGAGTGATCCGGCTTCAAGACATATGGCAATGATATACAAAACGGCAATTGAGGGCATCAAGAAGCTTCAGGAGGGCGAAAAGCCTGGAACTAAAAAATAACGCGAATTATTAAAAGCTCTTATCCTTGGGATAAGAGCTTTTTTATATGCACGTATTGGCGCATGTTTCTTACAGAAAAATAAGTACTGCGACGGAAACAAGGGCAATAATTCCAATGGACATGGATATGATCCTGTTTCTGATGGTCGTGACATCAACATATTTTCCGTTGTAATTGACGGTCTCAATCACCTTTTTTGATGAATTCTTAATGTAATCGTTATCTGAGGGTCTGATATTCTCCATTGGCATTGTCCTCCATATATGGTGAATATCTTATACCATAATTGTGACTAATATCTGTTTCCCATATAAAGTATTCATAAAAAAAATCTAATAAAAAAATGTCTAAATGCAGTATAATATAGTATGGGAATGTGCCGAAATACGCAAATTGCTATTACTTATATCCGTTGAGGGTTAGTGCATGGGCAAATTTCAGAGAAACTACATCCCCCCAATCAATGATGATGATAGAGAGTACGTTCTGGAGAATTTTGACAGAACGCTTAAGGAAGGCTGGATACAGGTGTATAACCAGCCTATTATTCGTGCTGCCAATGGCAAAGTAAGCGATGAGGAGGCACTTGCAAGATGGTGTGATCCCATAATCGGAGTCATGGAGGCGGAATGGCTCGCTATCAAGGGGACAGAAATGTAGCCAACGTTTTTGAAAGAGCTGACGTTGCTATGTACGAGAACAAAAAAATACTTAAAGCAGCAGTTAATTAATTGTGTTATACTTAGTTATTATTGCTTAAAGTGGAGGTTTTTTATGGGCTTTAGTTTTGTGGTGTTCGCAGATGGTTGTGCGAACCTTCCTAAGGATATGCTTGAAGGCATCAGGCTTATTCCGAATGAGTATTTATTGGATGATATTCCACAGACATATTCAGGAGATATTGATCATTTTGATGGTCATGCATTTTATGAGGATTTACGTAATGGGAAGGTTGCTAAGACCTCTCTTTTGAATTCACATTTATTTGAGACTTCTTTTAGACCTGCTCTCGAAGAGGGACAGGATATTATCTATATTTCCATGAGTTCGGGTATCAGCGGAACCTATAATGCAGCCAGAATTGCTGCGGAAGAGCTTATGGAGGAGTTTCCGGACAGATTCATTCATATTGTGGATTCCCATGGCTGCGGATTTGGCAACGGAATTCTCGCTGTTCGAGGGGCGAAGCTTGCCAAGAACGGAACTGATGTAAGAGAAGCGGCAAGGCTTCTTGACGAGGATGTTCCTCATATGTGCCAGTATTTTACTGTAGGAGATCTGAATTTCCTTAGAAGAACCGGCAGAGTCAGCGGCGTAGCTTCAACAATCGGTAATGTTCTTAATATCAAGCCGATTCTCTACGGAGATCATACAGGACACATCGTATCCTGCGTCAAGGCAAGAGGCCGCAGTCAGGCGATACGTACTCTTGCTAAGAAATATGAGGAGAAGGTGATGGATATACCGGATCAGCAGGTATGCATCTCCCACGGTGACTGCCTTGAGGATGCAAAACTCCTAAGGGATCTGGTTCTGGAGATTACTCCTAATGTACCTGTTACAATAGCTCAGCACGAGCCATTTTCAGGTGCCCATGTTGGACCTGATATGTTGGGATTATTCTTCTATGGCAAGGAGCGATAAGACCTGTCGCAGTATATAAGTAATTTGTGACCAAAGAGTCTGATCTTATCAAGGTCAGGCTCTTATTGTTAAGTAGGCGAAATGAAGGGAGTAGATTATGATAATTGCTGTTATTATAACAGTCCTGATTATAGCTGTGGCCTATGCTCTGGCGGCATATGCTGTAAGAGGCAAGCGTTGTAGTCTTGAGGAGACTGCCGAAATAGAGAGAAAAGATGATCCACAGGGAGCTGCATTTATAGGTAAGGGCACTCCATATACTATAAATGGTTATGAGGGCTATGTTCTTCATGCTGAGCATATCAAGTCGGAATGCGGGGATGGGAAGCATTTTGTAATTCTTACCCATGGATTTTCATCAACCAGGCACGGAGCACTTAAGTATGTTCCCATATTCATCAAGAGAGGTTACGACTGCATCATCTATGATCTGAGGGGACACGGCGAGAATCTGTTTGGTGACAGCACGAAGATGCCGGCACGCATCGGCAGGAAACATATATGTACTTTCAGTAAAAAAGAATGTCGGGACCTTCTGTGTGTTATAAGGGATACAAGGGAGCGATACGGTAAGGACATTCTTCTTGGACTACATGGAGAGTCTCTTGGAGCCGCTTCTACGATCTCTGCGTTAAGATACAAACCGGATGTTGCCTTTGCGGTAGAAGACTGCGGCTTTGCGGACATTATCAATGTGCAGAAGGTTGGCCTTAAAAATATGCATTTGCCGCCTTTTCTTGTGTATTTTGCCTCTGTTGCAGCCGGTATTATCTATGGGTACTTCTTTACAAGCGTCAAGCCGGAAACAGCAATCACCGATAATGAAGTGCCACTACTTATCATGCATGGCGAAGCGGATGACTTCATTGTTCCGGATAATGCAAGACGCATCTACGAAGCTCAAAAGGGATATAAGCGGATTGAACTTTTTGAAGGAGCAGGACATGCAATGTCACGATTCGCTTCACCTGACAGGTATGAGCAGATCGTTAATGAATTTCTGGATGAACAGGGATTTTGAGCAGTAAAAATGACTATTTCCCATATATTTGTAATATAATGATACTTGGTTTGAATCAAGGCATTCTATTACTACATAATTGTTGGGAGGCAGTATGGACAAATTGCTTGAAATCATCAATGGGAAGCACAAATTAAAAGAGCTTGGATCTCAGGGGTTCTCCGGGCTCAAGGTCAAGGGGATGACCTTCACCATGAACTCCTATGAAGCAGAAGGATTGGGGTACGTTTCCACTATGGTGGCGAAGGGATTCTTTGGACTTCTTCGCATGGATACGCTCATTATCAATCCAATTGTTATTGATCTACCTCTTTTTTCTTATGACAGGATATTCGCCTTTGGAAAAGATAAGGCAATGCTTGAGTTCTACGATACTATGGTCGAAAAGACCTCTCTGGATAAGCTTCATCCCATCAAGGAAAAGAATCTTAAATACGTATTTACTGAGGAAGCAAAACCTGCCTGGTACGACGATGTCAGACTTCCGGAAACAGTGAGCTATCAGGGAAAAAAGGCAGATACCGAGACCTTTGATGAGATCTGCAGAGAGTACTATAAGACTTTTCTTGAGATTGATGCACCAAAGGTTACGGACTACGATGCCAAAGCTAAGAAAATTGACTATTACGTGGACGGCCTTTTGAACAACGGAGGCCCTGCAACCGACGTATTTGTTCAGAAATTCGGCAAGGAAAAGACCACAGAGCTGTTAAAAAAGGTACTTTTTCTCAGAAAATAGTAAGTGTTATTAAATCATATGGCTCTTGGCCGGGAATCAGACTGCTGTTCCGACCCGGAGCCATTTTCCTTTGAAATAATAGATAATAAATACGATGGAGCTAACTGACCAGGTCAGTGGATAAGCCCAGAATATCACATTAACCACAGGAATGATCCTGACGATTATGGTGATATAGGTAATTCTAAGAAGACACCAGCTGGAGAGCATAACAATCATGGGAATGGTTGTCTTGCCGGCTCCTCGGTAGATTCCTGCGAGGCAGTGGCTAAGGGCTAACAGACAGAAGAACAGGCTCTCGGTCCTTGCCTGGGTAGTGCCTATGCCAAGAACAACCTCCTCATTGGAAAACATCCTGAGGAAAACAGGTGCATAAATATAGACAAGAACGCCAATAAGTTCTGCGCAGCCGATACTGATGGCACTTCCGATAATGCTTCCCTTCTTGACTCTGTCAATCTCACCGGCGCCAAGATTCTGGCTTACGAAGGTGGTAAGAGCCATGCACATGCAGGTTATAGGCAGGAATACAAAGCCCTCGAGCTTAAAGTAACTGCCGCAGGCCGCCATGGCGACGGAGCCGAAGGCGTTGATATTGGACTGAACCACAACGTTTCCTATAGCTATAACGCTGTTCTGGATTCCTGTAGGGAAACCGATCCGAAGCTCCCTGGCAAGGACGTCCTTGTTGATCCTTAGCTTGCGGATGTAGATCCTATGCGGGCCATCCACTCTTGTAAGCTTTGAAAATGCCAAAAAGGCACTGACAAACTGTGCGATAATAGTTGCGAAGGCGGCTCCGCCAATGCCAAATCCAAGGAATTTAACGAAGGTGATATCGAGAATAGTATTGAGAACCGTACTAACCATCAGGTAGTGCAGGGGACGCTTGGAATCGCCCATAGCCTGAAAAACACCACAGCAGGCGCTGTAGAGGATGTTTCCAAGGCCTCCCAGGAAATATATCTTGAAATACAAAACCGAATTCTGCATAACATCGGCAGGAGTTCCCATCCATCCAAGAAGGATAGGGGTAAAGAAATAGCCCCATACCGTCATTACAAGTCCCATTATAATAGCAAATGTTATCCCTGTGTGAGTTGCCACTTCTACGCTCTTATAATCCTTAGCGCCATAGCTCTTACCGATGATAACGCTGTTACCCATGAACAGGCCGTTGATAAATCCGACCATAAGAAAAATAAGGCTACCGGTTGTACTAACCGCAGCCAGAGCTTCTTTTCCAAGTACGTTGCCTACAACAACAGAATCAACAACATTGTACAGCTGCTGAAGGAGTTGCCCGAAAAACAGCGGAATGGCAAACGTCACCAGATTTTTTGTAATTGACCCCTTTGTCATAGCACAAAAAAATTTAAGCCTCCCTTAAGAATACAAAACCATTATAATATACATACCAAATTAACTCACGTCAAATCATTTTTTGATGTGAGTTTTTCATTTTTTGGTCTTTGTATTATACTTAAACAATAGTCAGAAGTAAGGAGATTTTATGATAAGAGCAGTACTTTGGGATTTGGATAACACACTTTTGGATTTTGACGTGGCTGAGTGGGAGGCTCTTTCGACCGATTTTCGTGAATTCGGATTGGGAGAGTTTACCAAGGAAATGCTACAGGAGTACATGGTGATAAACAGAAGGCGCTGGCAGGCCCTTGAGCGCGGCGAGATGGAGAAACAAGAGGTTCTTGAGGGGCGCTTTCGTGAGTTCTTTGCACTTCTTGGAATGGATACTTCCATAGCAGCGGCATTTAATGACAGATATCAGGTGCTTCTGGGTGAGACGATCTGCTTTAGGGATAATTCTTATGAGCTTCTTGCAGGTTATAAAGGTAAGATTCTTCAGTGCATGGCCTCAAACGGAACCAAGAAGGCCCAGACCGGTAAGCTTGGAAACTCAGGATTTGACAAGATCTTCGATCTTAAGTTTATTTCCGAGGAAATAGGTGCAGAGAAGCCTTCCGTAGATTTTTTCGCACCCTGCTTTGCCGAGATTGATAAATGGCTCAAGGAGCATGAGAGCGACCTGCCATATTCAGAGGGCAAATACCTTGGACCCATAAAGCAGGATGAGATGATAATAATAGGAGATTCGCTTACCAGCGATATTCTAGGAGGTAATAATGCAGGTATCAAGTGCTGCTGGTACAATCCAAAGGGACTTCCGCTGGACAGAGACGTAAGAATCGACTATGAGATTAAAAATCTGCAAGAAATCAAGGAAATTCTTAACCTTTAATATGTGTATATAGGAGAGTCTGATGATAATCGCACAGTATTTTGTAGAATTTGTTTTTTACAGTTTTCTTGGATGGGTATGGGAGTCTATATATTGCTCCGCCAAGGAGCGCAAATGGGCTGACAGAGGATTTTTGTTCGGGCCTATCTGTCCAATATATGGATCTTGCGTCGTTGTAACATCCGCGTTATTTAGTTTGCTTGATTTTCTGTCTTCTCCGGATTTTCCAATCTGGGGGATATTTATCATATGCTATCTCGGAAGCGCCGTTGCGGAATATGTCACTTCCTGGATCCTGGAAAAAAGATTCCACGCCAGATGGTGGGACTACAGCACAATTCCTCTTAATATCAACGGAAGGATCTGTGTTCCGGTGAGTATCGCATTCGGACTTGCGGGAGTAGCGGTGGTTAAGTTCCTGATACCTGCGGTTGAAGGTGTTCATGCCGTTGTCAGCCCTGTTGTTTATGAGGTTCTTGCCATTATTTTCGCCATGATATTCGGAGCAGATTACGCTCTTACCGAGGCCAGCCTGTCAGCCCTTCTTAAGAACGTTGAGAAGATGCATGAGGAGTTTAATTTAAAGGCCCAGGAGCGCTATGAGATGGTAGCTTCCGCACCCAAACGCCTTGAGCAGAAGATCATGGAAGAGAAGGAAAACGCAGAGGCAAGGCAGCACCTGCTTGTTAAGGCCTATGCCGAGAAATTGTCCCTCAACCAAAAAAGACTTCTTCTTGGAATCAAGAAATTCATGCCAAAGCCCGGATTTGAGCAGCCTGAGGTTAACCGTATTCCACTTATTGGAATCACCGATGAACTCAGAGACAAGGTACGTGAATTAAGGAAAAAGAAATGAGAATAGTTAATCTTATCGAGAATACCGAGGGAAATAATGGCTGCAGCTGTGCTCACGGACTATCTTTTTACATTGAGACCGGGGAGCATAGGCTTCTTATGGATTTTGGACCTTCTGAGGTTACGCTTTCCAACGCCGGAGTACTGGGAATTGATCTTGCAGCAGTGGATGTGGCAATCTTAAGTCACGGACATTATGATCATTCAGGAGGAATAATTCCTTTTGCGGAGCTTAACAGTAAGGCACCTATTTATATGCAGAGGGGAGCTACCGGCGATTATTACTCCGAGGGGAGCGAAGGCTACAGATACATTGGTATTGATAAGAATATTGCTAAGCTTCCACAGGTAAGATTTGTTGAGGGGGATTACATCATTGATGACGAACTCTCATTATTTGTTGTAGATAAAAGAGTGAGAGACATTCCTTTTACCAACTCAAGACTTAAGATAAAAAGAGAAAATGAATTTCTTCAGGACGATTTCTCTCATGAACAAGCGCTTGTTATTAAATCAGAGGGCAAAACTGTGCTGTTGTCAGGTTGTGCTCACAACGGAATTATTAACTTCATGGAAGCATATAAGGCAAAATACGGTGAGGAGCCGGATATAGCCATCAGCGGCTTTCATCTTGTTAAGAAGACCGAGTACTCACCGGAGCAGATGCGCGAGATAACTGCTACTGCAGAGGCTCTTACAGCATATAGGTCGCAGTTCTATACCTGTCACTGTACAGGAATCACAGCCTATGAAGCTATGAAAAACATCATGGGCGGGCAGCTGGAATATATCCATTCCGGTGATGCTATAGAGATTCTTTAAGTGGAAGCAGGATATTTACATGGAAAACATCCTCATCGGCGTTGATAGTGAGGTTACCGTGATATTTCTCAATAAGGTAACGCACGCTTTTTAAGCCATAGCCGTGGAGATGTGCATCTTCCTTGGTTGAAACCGGAAGTCCGTTATTGAACGTAAGCCTGCTGTCATAATAGTTTTCTATCAAAATATGAACAAAGTCATTGCGGCGTCTGATGGTCAGCGAGATCATCCGGCGCTCTTTATTTTGCAGGGAAGAGACCGCTTCTATGGCATTGGACAGGAGATTACCAAAGAGCGAGTATACATCCGCGGTGTCCATGTGACTAAGGAGCTGACCATCCGCCATACAGGTGAATTGAATATCGTGGCTGCTGCAATACAGAGATTTTTCAGTGAGGATCGTATCAAGGGCGTGGTTGTAGGTGGCAATTTCCGCATCGAAGGTCTGAAGGAATTTGTCCGCCTGTTGCTTAAAGGATCCCACTTCGTCGGCATTTCTTCTAAGGAAATACTTAAGGTCATGGCAATACATGTTAAGCATTTCCATATTCTTCATGGAATCATCGTAGTGCTGTCTGTCGTTGGCGATTATCTGATCCAGAACAAGAACTTCCTGCTCCATCCTGGTTTTTTCGAATAAGCCAAGCTGCAGAGCAAGAGTCAAAAAAGAACAGATGATTGAGTAAATTGAAGTGATGGTTATGAGTCTTACATCCGATGCGTAGTTCATTCTGTAGGAATTAAGGAATGTGGTGGAAAACATGGCTACAAGTGCGATTGCCGTAAGATAGACATAGTTTTCCTTAAGCTCAAAGTTCAGTCCGATCTTCTTGGTGATCAGGAAGTATTCACCCACAAATACGAAGATGAAAACCACGATAATAAGGCCAAAGGAATAATTCAGATCCTGGAAAACAGAGCCCACAAGGGTCATGGCAGAATAGCCCATATGCTGAAGGGTAAGCCCCGCGGCGCCCCAAAAAAGTGCGGAGAGGAAGTTCAGTTTGAAGCAGACTGTTATACCGATAACCAGCAGGAAAAACTGCAGAACATAGGTAAAAGTATCAAATTGCTCCGGGATAAGTCCCCACAGAAAGTTAAAACCGGCAAGAACAAAGAGGGTCAGGATGAGCCTCAGAGGGAAATATTTTCTTTTTTCCTGATAAAAAAGAAGTATGCCGGTGGTGGCGAGTAGCTCTACCAGCACTATAAAAGGTGAAAGGTGAAAGGCTATCATAGCTGTCCTCCTAGGTAATTCGTCAGTTCATTTACAAATAGCTTGCGTTTGGGGCGGCTGATGGGAAGGACGTGGGGCCCCACTTTTACGTCATTTCCCTCTATTCCGGTGACAAGGCGAAGGTTCACCAGGTATCCGTTGTTGCATCTTCTGAAATCGTATTTGTACAGTTCTTCTTCTGCGTCGGAAATGGTTCCTCTTACGTCGTATTCGCCACGGGTCGTATGGTAGTAGAGACGGTGAGACAGAACTTCCACATAGTACAATTCTTCGGTTGAGAAGGTGTGAAGCTGCCCCTTTGACAGAATCGTAATGGTCTTTTTGTCCTGCTGATGGACAAGGGCCAGAACCTTGGGAATCTTAAGCCTGAAGGCATCGGCCTTAAGCGGCTTAAGGATGTAATCCATGGCGTTAACCTCATAGCCTGCGATGGCATAGTGGGCCAGGTTGGTCAGGAAGATGAGGATGACGTTATTGTCTTTTTGTCTTAGCTTTTTGGCGGTATCCATGCCGTTAATACCATCCAGCTCAATATCCATGAATACCATCTGAAACTGCCCCTGATAGCTTGCAAGGAAAGCTTCACCGGTGGTATAGGTCTCTATATGAAACTGCTCACCTGCTGCATTAAAATAAGAGCTGGCTATATCGGTAAACAGCTTGGCATCTGCGTTATCGTTTTCAACCAATGCAATATTCAGCATGAAAACCTCCTTAATTACGTTACAAAAAGATTATACCATAGGAAAAATTCGAATTTTGACAAAAGAGGGATTCAAAATGACAGGATAGGACATTTTGTTGAAACTCAAAATTTTTTTGCCTAAAATGCGATTTATCGAAAAAAGGGAGGTAATAAAAATGTTAACTGTAAACATGGCGGACGTGATCAACGTACTCAAGCTGATCGCTCCATATCTGATCGCACTAGGGGTAGTGCTGGTAGCTGCAATTGCAGTAGTTATTATTGCCGGCAGAAGAGAGAAGGCTACGCGCTTCATGATGCGCAGACAGTCTCTGCTCGCACTCCTTCTTGCTATTGTGGCAATAGCTAACCTGATCTGCTTTGGCCCTATGTCAAACATGATCACACTTGCAACCGGAAACGGTGAAATCAGCGACAAGACAATTGATGAAGCAAGAGCTTTATCTGAGGATGTCGCAGGAGAAGGAATCGTACTTCTTGAGAATAAAGGAATTCTTCCTTTAAGCCAGAAAAAGCTCAACGTATTCGGCTGGTCCTCAACCAATCCTTATTACGGTGGAACCGGTTCAGGCGGATTCTCAGCAGATTTCGAGACCACATCACTTCTTGACGGTCTTCATCAGGCAGGATTCGAAACCAACCAGGAGCTTTCTGATTTCTACACAGCTTACAGAACAGACAGACCTGAGATCGGACTGTTTGGTCAGGACTGGACTCTTCCTGAGCCTGCACTTTCAACTTATCCGGAACAGATGCTTGAAAATGCCAAGAATTATTCAGACACAGCTGTTATTGTATTTGCCCGTTCCGGCGGTGAGGGCGCAGACCTTCCCAAGGACATGACAGCTGAGGGACTTACATATAATCAGAATTCCACTGAGTATAACGATTTCTCAGAAGGCCAGCATATCCTTCAGCTCAGCAAGACAGAGAGAGATCTCTTTGATACAGTTTGCGGAAGCTATGAGAATGTAATTGTTGTTTACACAGGTGCCAACACCTTCGAGATGTCTTTTGTGGATGAATATCCCAGCATCAAGGGACTTATCTGGTGCCAGGGTCTTGGACAGGGCGGTTTCCCTGCTCTCGGCGATATCTTAAGCGGAGAGAAGAACCCTTCAGGTAAGACTTCCGATACATTTGTAAGACATATTGATAAGTCACCCTGGTTCAACAACTTCGGTGATTATGCATTTGACAACGTTGATGAGTTCACACTTGATTCAGGTGATATGTACCTTGGAGTAAGCAAGCCTCACTTCGTTAACTACGTAGAGGGAATCTATGTAGGCTACAGATTCTACGAGACAGCTGCTGTTGAAGGTCTTATCAATTATGATGAGGAGGTTCAGTATCCTTTCGGTTACGGACTTTCTTACACAACCTTCGAGCAGAAGATGGGAGACCTCACAGCAGAGAACGGAACAATTTCTGTTTCCGTAACAGTAACAAATACAGGCTCTGTTGCAGGTAAATCCGCTGTAGAGCTCTATGATACACCACCTTATACCAACGGCGGTATTGAGAAGGCTGCAGTTAATCTTGTTGCTTTTGAGAAAACAGATCTTCTTCAGCCCGGTAACTCACAGACACTTACACTTTCATTTACTGAGGAATCACTTGCATCCTACGATGACAAGAACGCAAAGAGCTATGTTCTTGAGGCAGGTGACTATGTGATCTCACTCAGAGCAGATGCTCATACAGTTATTGATGAAAAGACTTATACAGTAGATTCAACCGTTGTATTTGACGAGTCAAACAAGCGCTCTTCAGACAGCGTGGCAGCAACCAACCATTTTGATTCAGCACTCGGCACCGCAACATATTTATCAAGAGCAGATCATTTTGCCAACTATGAAGAGGCAACTGCTGCACCTGCAAGTTATTCAATGTCAGATGAGGCTAAGGCTGAGTATGTATGCAATCTTAATTACAATCCTACAGCATACAATAACGACAGTGATGTAATGCCTGTAACAGGCGCAGATAACGGACTTAAGCTTGAGGACTTAAGAGGAGCTTCCTACGATGATGAGAGATGGGAGCAGCTCCTTGATCAGCTCAAGGTATCCGAGATGGTATCTCTTGTAGGTCTTGGCGGTTACCAGACTCTTGAGGTTCCTTCAGTACAGAAGGCCAGAACAACAGACTGCGACGGCCCTGCATCAATCACCAACAACTTTACCGGCAAATATTCAATCGGTATGCCATCATCCGTAACACTTGCCTGCACCTTCAACAAAAAGCTTGGCTATGAATATGGCCATATCATGGGTAAGATGTGCGATGAGATGGATGCTTCAGGTTGGTATGCACCTGCCATCAATACCCACAGAGCTGCCCTTGGCGGACGTGAGTTTGAATATGTTTCAGAGGACGGACTTCTCTCAGGAACAATGATCGCACAGGAAGTTATCGCCGCAAAGGAATTCGGCGTATACAGCTACATCAAGCACTTTGCTATGAACGATCAGGAGACTAACCGTTGGAACATGGTTTCCATCTGGGCTCCCGAGCAGGCAATCAGAGAAATTTACTTGAAGCCCTTCGAGATCGCAGTAAAAGAGGGTGGCGCACAGGCCGTAATGAGCTCCTACAGCTACATCGGACCTCACTGGTCAGGTGCAAATGACAGCCTTCTTAACAAGGTTCTCCGTGATGAGTGGGGCTTCAGAGGAATGGTTATCACTGACTACTTCCTTGGCGCTAACTTCATGGATGCAGACGCTGCCATCAGAAACGGTAACGACCTTATGCTCGTAGCTTATGAGATGGGCGACAACACCGTTAACGATCAGACCAGCGCTACAGGAATCAAGGCTCTCAGAACAGCAGCCAAGAACATCATGTACACTGTTGTTAACAGCCGTGCTTACGAGCCTGAGAACCTTCACACAGGTCTCTACAGCTGGCAGATTGCTTTCATTGTTGTGGATATTATCCTTGCTGCACTTCTGATCTTCCTTGAGCTTAAGGCAATTCGCAAGTTCAAAGAACTGAAGAAAGCATAATTTAACCAAATACGTACTTCAATTATAAAAGGGGTTCACACGATAGTGGTGTGAACCCCTTTTAATTTATAAATAATGGCTGATATTTATTAGACTACAGTAAGCAGTTTATTCTTAATGCAGACCTTGGCTGCGAAGATCTTTTCTACGGAATCAGCAAAAGCAACGGTGATCTTGCCTGCGGCAACAGTCTTAACTACGCCCTCTCCGTATTTTACGTGTGAGACGGTGCTACCCTCGGGATAGACCTCTTTGATCTCGTCGTCGGACAGCTCAGGCTCCACAACCTTGGGTGCAACTACTACGGGAGCTGCTACCTTGGATTTGCTCTTGGGCTTATAAGTATCGTTCTCGCAGAGGCAGTCCAGAATAAGGACAAGATTCTCATTGGTAAAAAATACTATCTCATGAGGCAGATTTTTCTCGGTTTCATTTAGCTGCAGGAGACGGTTACCGTTTTTGATAAACAGAACAGCCTTGCTTCCTACTTCTTCATAGCCTGAGATTACATCTTCAATCTCGTCCTTGTCGTTCTCTCTAAGGACGATTGCCAGGTTTTCGGATTCTGCCATTCTCTTGATGGCGTTATAATCTTTTTCTGTGGCATGAATCTGGTAACGGTTATATAAAAGTGTATTTACATTCAAAATTGAACCGCGATCGCCGAACTGGCAGATCTTGTTAAGATCCTCATCACGCTTCATTATCATCTTCAGTCCTTTGTCCTGAATGATCTCACATACTTCTTCGTAAGAGTATAACTGGTTATCCATTTGTCTAATCTTCCTTTTCTCAAAAAATGCACAGAAATGTATATTACAACAAGGAAAGGAACCTTTCAATATGGAATAATTGACCATTTTGTTGAGGTTTTTGGACAAAAAATTTATGTTATATATAATAGAAAATGCAAATTCGTCAAAAATGGAAAAAAACCGAAATGATAAGGGAAAAAATATGTCAGATTATGATGAAAAGATAATAAGAAAAGCCATAACGGTCTATGGTTCGGTTCAGGGCGTAGGCTTCAGATACAGAACAATTCACGCTGCCGGTCTGGTGGGTGCCACCGGCTGGGTGAAAAACAACCCGGACGGCTCCGTCTCCATGGAGATCCAGGGGACGGAAGCGCAGATAGATAAGGTGTTTCAGATGGTAGAGCAGGGAACCTTCATATCCATTGAGTCTATGAAGGTAACATCCATGCCAATCATCGAAAAAGAATACGGATTTAAATCTTAAAGTTATACCTTTCTAAGAAGCAGCTCCACGACAAAGCCGTTGTCGTTGTAATATTCCATACCGCCGCCTTGCTTGTTCATATAGGTTTTACACAGATACATGCCAAGGCCATAACCTGATTTGTTAGAAGCGTTCTTGCCTCTGTAGTATTTTTCCGCAAGAAGCGGCAGATCATCCTTGTCGGCACCGGGGCCGTTATCCCGGATCTTAATCTTGATGAAGCGGCCGTTTTTGCCGTTTTCCATGAGGATATCCTCGGTCTCCGAGAAGGATACAGTGATATCGGTGCCTGCATATTTGGCGGAGTTATCGATGATATTGCCAATTACCTGCTCCATACGCTGTCTGTCCATGTAGACAAGGCATGGGTAGATATGATTCTCCAGAATGATGTTTCCGAAGGTGGACAGGTTCTTTATATGCTCCTCAAGAATTGTTGTGTTTTCTTCGCTTACATTTATTTCAATCTTTTCCATCTCTTCGAGGTTAGCATGCATAACATCGCTCATGAGATTGCTTACGTTTGCGGCCTTGGAAGAGATGATCCTTACTTTGTCCAGTGTATCGTCGCATTCTGCTATCTGCGACTGCGTGGAGGCGTCTTGGGACGGGGCAGAGGACAGTTCCTTAAGTTTTCTTGAAAATTTGAGTTCCAGAACCTCGCAGGTTGCATTGATAACAGCAAGGGGAGTCTTGATATCATGGGACAGACCCTGAATCAGCTCTTTTCTTGCAATCTCAGCCTTGCGCTCCCTGTCCATGGAGAGTTTTATCTGCTCGCGCATCATGTCAAAGCCTTCAACGAAGCTTCCGAACATATTTGTTTTGTGAATGGGAAGAGGTTTATCAAGCTCTCCTTTGGCGATATCAGAGGCAAAATCCTTAAGTTCTTCAATGGGATTCAAAAAGACTGTATACATATAGAGCATTAGCAGATATCCGCAGACAAGAACCGCCATCCACAGAAGGACAGAGGCTGTCAGGAACTTGTATCTGCTGCTGTTAAAGTTCTCCTCTCTGTCGTTCCAGGCGACCTTGCCCACATATTCATCATTCACCGCAAGGTCCATAACAAGGGCACCTTTGGTGTAGAGATCTGCCAGCTCGGGATCATTGATCTTGGTAGACATGACAATAAGACAGGAGTATCTGGCCTCCACATCGGCTTCAGGCACTCCCTCCTCAAGGTCTTTCTCCACCCGGTGAAGAAGGTCGTTGTAATAGACAATGTCTCTTTTGCCATATTCAGTCTTGCGACTTAGATTACCGAAGAAGATAAGGGTGATTATCATAAATATGGTAAAAGAAATAAAGATGCGCTTTAGACTTTTCATGACAGTTCCAGAATATACCCCGTTCCCCAAACAGTTTTGATGAGCTTTGGCTCATTTGGATTTTCTTCAATCTTCTCCCGTAGTTTCCTTATATGGACGTTTAGCGTGCTGTCACTGAAAAAGGTATCTCCCCAGACTTCATCGAAGAGGACCTCCTTCTTGACTATGGTGTCGTGGTGCTTGTAGAGACAGTCCAAAAGAGCATACTCCTTGGCTTTTAGGGGAATGCTCTTTCCATCTATTATTACGGACATGGTAGGATAGTCCATAAGAAATCCGGTATCAGTATCTGCAGTGTCAGCTACAGGGCTGTGTGCCTGCAGAGCGCCTGCATTCTTCATCTGCTCAATTCGCTTAAGGTTAACCTTGACCTTGGCCAGAAGAACAGAGAGGCTGTAGGGCTTTTTGATATAGTCGTCACCGCCGATGGACAGGGCGATGAGAACATCGTCGTCGCTCTGTCTTGCGCTTATAAACAGTATGGGAAGCTGCATATCTTCGCGGAGCTTCTTGCATACTTCGAAGCCTGAACCGTCACCCAGGTTAATGTCCAGAAGCACCAGGTCTGTGGTGTTACCTTCGTCAAAAAAGTTGTAGCAGGAGGTAGCGCTGTCCACATAGCAGGTGGAAACGTCGAACATCCTGAAGTATTCGGCGGTCATCTTCGCAAGTTCAATTTCATCATCCACAATAAGGCAGTTATAGTGCATAGTTATGTCATCTCCACATGGATTATTGTACCACAGGGGCTTATTCTTCGGTAATCATCTTCACCGGTTCAAGTGTTTTAATTTTTCTTCCCATAAAAGCTGCGGTTGCAAGAGCCACTCCGCAGATGATAAGAGCGGTGAGGATATAGGAAACAGGTCCGATACTGAAGTTGATCTTTTTAAAGCCGAATATCAGCATTGTTGAGATCATCAGCTTGCTGCCAAGGAAAGGAGACAGCAAAAGACCAACGCATACGCCTATCAGTATTGCAGGCAGATTGGACATCATGACCTGAACTATGAGCTGTCTTGAGGTAAAGCCAAGCGCCTTGCAGACGCCGAGATTACGCCACTGTTTGTTGATGTTGGTCCTGACGATGAGGGACTCCACAAAGGCAACGATGAGGATCGTAAGAAAAGCGACGAAATATGCAAACATCTTAAGACCACTTGTGATAAGGCCAACGGTCTGGTGTGCTGCCTCGGTGTAGTCAGTAACGGTTACTTCAGGATATGCATCCTTGAACTCCTTTTCAAAATCTGCGAAAGATACACCGGGCTTGAAGTTAATGCAGACATTCATGGAATCGGGAAGGGTGAATACCTTGGCAAGGCCTTCGGTGGTCATGTAAGCCATCATGCCCATATTGTTCATGGTCTGGCTGATACCGCAGACAATATAGGTTTCGGTGGCCATATCATTCCTTACTGTGACCACATCTCCCACGGACAGTCCGAGTTTACCGGCAGAATTGGTGGCCAGCATGACCTCATTTGGATATTTGGGCCAGCGTCCCTCTATGACGGAACCACCGATGATATTGGAGGTGTCGGAAATGGCTCTGGTGGTGATGGACTGCTTGATCTTCTTGTTGTAGAAATTAAGGCCATTCCATATCTCGCGGCGGGTATTGGCTACTGTTTTCATGGCAGCAACCGATTCTTCCATGGCAGCATCGCCGGTAAAATAAGCATCGTATACGTCAAAGCCGCCCATTTCCAGAACGCCTTCATCACTTCCGTAGGTATCAACCATTCCAAAGGCCACGATTGAAGACACCGCAAGGATCATCATGATAAAGATAACGCCCAGCTGATTGCTGAATTTGCCAAAAGTGTCCTTGAGGGCAAGGGTCACAGGTATTGAAAAAGAAGTCTTGTCGAAGGAAAAGAGGTTCTTTTTGTAACTGTGGGTGTTAACGCCGCCTTTTAATGCAGACAGAACGCTGACTTTGCTGTACTCCCTGCCAAGAATCACGGTGAGAATTGCCACCAGCAGGCAGATACTAAGGAAAACAGCCAGAATAACCGCGATATTGATGGGCTGATTCCATTTAAGTCCCAGGGTGATAAGTATGATGATACCAATCTTATCAAGAAGGAGAGCTCCTGCTAAAATGCCAATGGCTGCGCCCAGGCCCGATATCAGAAGCAGCTGGAATAAAAGGATCAGTACCAGCTCCCGGACAGTGTAGCCTGAAGCCTCCATAATAGCGGTGTTTTTCATATTGGTCATGATAAAGTTTTTTACACTGAAATTTATAATAACAATTGCTATTGCAAGAATTATCACGGCAAAAAGGAATATCAGCGCAACGAAGATCAAAGGAAGAATCATGGACCCGGTTTTCATAAGCTCCGCCGGAAGGAAATTCATGTTTATGACAGCATCGGGATGATCCTTCACATATTCGTTGTACCAGGTAAGGACTTCATCTCCCAGCTCATCATTCAGCTTATTGGTGTCGATATGCTTTTTCCTTGCTGTGTCGGTGATCTGAGTCTTCACGCACCTGGAATCGTAGGCGTCCATAGGATTTTCGAAACGTATTGTCTCGTAGAGATCATCGGAAATATATACCTTGTAGGTTCCCAGATTCATGGGAGAGCAGAAGATGTTGTCCTCATTGTAATCTGCCACTTTAAGGTCATAGACATTGTCGCCGATCTTGAGCTGCAGGACAGAGCCTTTTGGATAGGCATTGCTAAGTGAAATGGGGACTACCGCTGCATTGCCGCTAAGACCATCTGCCTTGGTACTCATGGTCTGAATCTTGCA
Source organism: Butyrivibrio sp. DSM 10294 (assembly GCF_028539135.1). NCBI lineage: Bacteria > Bacillati > Bacillota > Clostridia > Lachnospirales > Lachnospiraceae > Butyrivibrio > Butyrivibrio sp. DSM 10294. The sequence continues at coordinate 90,074 of NZ_JANSWL010000037.1, forward strand.
TTCCTGCTCATATCTGTAGAGGTGGAAGGAGTACTCAATCCAGTTCTTATCACCTTTTTTCCTGTACTTGGAATTGCAGTTAAGGTAGTCCTGGACTTCATAGTTCTTAAGATAAACATTACCCTTGATGATTTCCTCCAGTTTATTCAGCATTGATTCGTTGTAGGTTGCAAGAACCATGATGTCTGCTGAATTGATCTTTTCCCTGTTGGTGTCGATGACTTTGCCGGTATCGGCAAGGAAAGATGCACTGATGAAGATAAAGAGAGAAGAGAGCATCGACAGGATAAAGAAGGTAATCATGTCGCTCTTTTGCTTTTTTATGTTATTCTTTGCGATAAAGAAAAATCTGTACACGGTAGTATCCTTTCAAGTTGCTGGTTCTGATTACCAGCCCATATCCTGGAGGAAATTCTTGAGGCGCTGGTGGCGCTCCTTGGCCTTTTCAAGCTGTGGGTTGGCGGAATCTTTGTAGTCTCCTGCGTAGGGACCGAGGTCTATTTCGTCGCTGATGACTCCGTCTGAGAGGTAAATGATCCTGTTGCCTCTTTCAGCGGCCTTAATGGTGTGGGTTACCATGACGATGCTCTGACCTTCGTTATTTAGGCTGGATAATATATTAAGAACATTTTCTGTGTTCTGAGAGTTAAGAGCGCCGGTGGGCTCGTCGGCATACAGAACCTCGGGGCTGTTGATGACGCCTCTTACCACGGCAACTCGCTGCTGCTGGCCGCCGGACATCTGAGTGGGGAACTTCCTGTAGTCGTTTTCTTCGATTTCAACGCTGCTAAGGAGATCCTTAGCCTTTTTTGCCAGGGCCTTTCTGTCGCTGTTTTTCAGAAGACCGCAGACCATGACGTTATCAAGGGCGCTCATGCTGTCGTTCAAGTAATTCTGCTGGAAAACGAAGCCCACGTGGTCTCTGCGGAAAGTCGCCAGCTTGTCGTTGTTGTAGGTTGATATCTCTGTTTCGGCGCCGCTTTGATCCGTGTAGTAGGTGACGGTGCCCATGCTGGGGCGGTCCATTCCGGACAGGGCATAGAGGAGAGTGCTCTTGCCGGAGCCGGAGTTTCCCATGATAACGGTAAAATCTCCTTTGTATATGGAAAGATTCAGGTTTTTCAGCACGTGCTGCTGCACTGAACCGTTGGAAAATGTCTTGGATAAATCCTTTGCGCTTAATATTCTTCTCTTTTCAGTAATCATTATTATTTCACCTTTACGCCCATACCTTCGGATAGTTCTTCGGAATCCTTCCAGACTACGAGAGTTCCCTCATCAAGACCGTCTGTTATTTCAACCATGTCGTCATTTCGGATGCCGCATTCAACGAATACTTTTTCTGCTTTTCCATCCTTGGCAACGAATACATAGCTGCCTTCTTCGTCCTCACTGAGGGCTTCCACCGGGACTCTGAGAACCTGTGTAAGGCTGGCTGTATATATTTTTGATTTGGCTTCAAGCCCCAGAATGATGTCGTCATCGGGAGTTAGAAGAGTTATCTCAACGCCGATTCCGGTGCCAGTTCCCGAGTCCTTGGTCATTCTCTCAATCCTTGAAACCACGCCCTGATAGTCCTTGTTCTTGATGTTGACACTGGCGGGCTGGCCTTCTTCAATATTAACTATATCATACTTGTTTACTGTGCTTTTGATAATTATGTCGGAAGAGGACTTAAGTGTAAAAAGATTGGTACCTCTTGCAATATCGCTTCCTTCAATGACGCCGATCTGTGTGATGATGCCGTCGAATTCAGCCTTGATACCTTCCTTGGCTGCGGCGTAATCCGCAAGCTTTTCATTATTGCTTATATCGTTGGCTTCTTTGACTGCTTCAAGCTGTTCCTTGGCACCCTCCGTCATGAGATTCATCACGGTGCTGGCTTTCTGGCTTGTCATCTCGGCTTTGTACTCCTTGAGATTGGCCAGCTGAACGTTGAGGACATTCAACTCTTCCTGGAGCTTAACGATGTCGGGAGCGTATTGCTGCTCATAGGCGTTGGTCTGAACCAGCTTCTGAAGATTCTCGTATTCATCTGAGTCAGGCTGGTCGGCCCAATCTATAAGAGATATCTGGAGCTTGGCTCCAAAATCAGCAAGTGCGGCCTTTCTCTCGGTGAGAGCGTTCTGGGTTCTTGTGATGGCTTCCTGGGTATCTGAGATCTGCTGCTCAAGTGTTGCCAGGTTTCTCTTAGCCTCTCCGTAGAGACCTGCGGTTCTGTTGCCGGTCTGAACTGAGTTGTTATAGCTTCCGAGATCGGCTTTGGCCTGAAGGTCTGTCATTGTTTCCAGACGCTCAAGTTCCTCAAGGTCATAGGATATGATGAGATCACCTTTTTTAACAAAGTCGCCTTCCTTGACGTGGATCTTTCCTACACGGGCTGCGATTTCTGAATAGCAGACCATATCTTTGTTACTTTCCACGGTGCCGTTTACCTCAATCTCACTTTCAAGACCTCCAAAGTCCACTGTGTAGGCATCAACCGCCATGGCTGCGTTGGAGCTTACGGAGTAGCCTCCGATACCTGCGGCTGCGGCAATAACTGTTGCTATTATTGCGGCTGTAGTTTTTTTGTTATTTAAAAGTCTGATCATTTTAATGTCCCTCGTTTCGTTATGCTGATGTTTGCTACTGTTGTTACTTTACCGCAATGAAATACGGAAGTCTTAACCTGTCTCTTGCACAATTCTTAACCAATTCTTAATTATTTGGTTAAGAAATAGGATGGTACAATGAATATATGGAAAATCGAAAGGAATCTGTATTCTTAAGTGAATATCTAATGGCCGCTGCCAGCATATTTGCAATTATTACCAGCATCTGCGCGCTGATACTTAACAGACGTATGGGGGACAATTTCACTCTTTTTATCATTCTGGTGAAGGTCATCACCATTATCTCAATGTATTTTGCGTATTATCACTACAGATGGGACGTGGCCAAGGGCCTCATGGGAGGAATACTCTTTTGTCTGATGTTTCAGGAGGGAGATCTGGTACTGGAGAGGCTCTGGGGGCAGGAGGACTTTGATACTTACCTTGTGGTGGGAGTTCAGGGGAGCGTCTATCTGGCGGCTGCAGGCATGTCTTTTCTGCTTACGATCATTATTACCGTCAATCACTTTTTTATAAATTACGCCAAAAAAGGCAATCCAAAGAATGTTATCTTTAATCAGATGGCAATCTCTTTTAAGGTTGTCATATATTTTGCGCTAATAATATCAAATGCTATGTTATCCTTTGATATCACTATCAGGTGGGAAAATGCGCTTCAGTATCTGACGGACATAGCTATTTTGCTTCTTATAGTATGTATAGAATCCCAGTTGGATTCCCTCAAGGTTTTGCGGCAGGAGATTGTGGAGCAAAAGCGCAGGAGGAGAAAGAAGAAATGAAGGTATCGGAACGTCTAAAAGGAATGTGGATCATGGGGATGACATTATTGTCCCTGGGAGCCTATACCGCATTTTTTGTAGCTCAGATGTGGCTTAATCTCTTGCATGCGGTATATCTTGGCCTTATGTTGATGCAGATCGCAGCTCTTATAATGTATCTCTGGGGACCGGAAAAGATAGCTTTTAAGCCTTTGAAGCTGCTATATCACCTGTTATATGCGTCGTCTATACTGGTACTGCCTGCTTTTATATTTATCTTCATGGGGCTGATCTCACAGTATCATGTAAGTATCCCGGCGAGTATTGATGCGTCAAATATGGCTGTAGAGGAGATCCTCCCGGGGGATGAGACAGTGATCTACAACACGGGGACGGTATATGTCTTTTTCCCCAAGTATTCTGAAGTGGATCTTGTGCGTAAGGACAGGCCATCCAAGTCTGACAAAAGCATTACATGGTGCTCGGGAGCAGCATTTCAGCACACTGTAAGCATCGGCTTTGATGAGGACGACATAGAAGGCGACCATGCATCGGGCGGCGTATTCTACGATAGCCCCTACGACAAGGACGCTTTTGCCGCATTTGTGTTCTATGATGGGAATTTCAGGTTCGAGTTTGAGAATAAAACAGAAGCTATGAAGACGGCAGCGGATGCCGGAGGAGCCGGATTCATGCAATTTGCCCTTATCAGGGACAAAGAAGTGGTCATGAACTTCGACAGGCCAAGAGCACGCTGCTACAGGACTCTGGCGGAACTTAACGGGCAGCTGTGCATCATTGACTCAGTGAAGATGCTGCATTTTGACGAATTCATGGAAGAGCTGCAGAGGCTGGGCGTCACCAATGCGGTATATATGGACATGGGCGCCGGCTGGAACTATTCCTGGTATCGCTGTCCCACAGGCAAGGTAAAAACTTTGTTTGGGCTCCCTGTTCCCTGGTCCCACAACTGGGTTGTCTTCAGGCAATGACATCGGTGCTGCAGCTAAGGCTGGCGGATTTCGTCGGAGCCAGATGCTGCGTCAACGTGGCGGGAGCCTTCGGCCCCATATGGGACGGCGCATATAAGGATATGCCCATTATCCTGGAACATCTAAGTACTGATGAGGAATATTATAAGTACATGGATTATTTGAAGAACTGCCTGAAAGGCATATGATCAGAGATCTGACAGAAATGCTCTTCTTTTGAATGAGCGAACAAGCACGTTGTCATCGCCATAGGGCTGATCGTCGTAGTCCAGCATGACATGTGCATCCGGATCAAAGGTGCTAAGGCTGTTCTCCTTATTGATGTTTTCTGCATCTGCGTGTGATTGATTCATGTTCTCCCCCCTGTTTCAAAATCTTTTTTATTCTATCACCGGAACAAAAAAAATTAACGTCTTGACTTTTATGAATTAATAATTAGTTTCATTTTGATTGTGGCATTTTCGAAATAACATTTTTAAATATTGGATTTTAGTGTATATTAAAATTGAACGATTTAGATGATTACACTATAATTTTTCATCGACAATAGAAATGAGTCAAAAATAAAGTTTTTTGAGGTGAAGAAAATGGCAGACAGATCAGATTTAATTAATCAGCTTGCAGCATCAATGGGAGCAGGACAATTCGCAACTAAGACACTTGAGGAAGCTAGATTTGATGCAGAAACGGGGACACTTTACTGCAACGGAATGGTTATTTCCAAGTCGATAGCGGATAAGGCAATTCAGCATTTTGAGATGCTTGAGAAAAAATGTGATGCTTCCAACAGTTCACAGAGAGAAATGGCTATGATCTACAGATGTGCCGTTGAGTCAATTAAACTGATGCAGAATCCCAAGATCAAGGCTATTATGAAGCAAGAAGCAACCCCTAAGGGATAAAGCATATTGAGTATATTTATGCCATCACTTTGTTTATGCAAAGTGATGGTTTTTTTATTCTCAAGGAGACAAAGTATCATTCATCCCATTTCAAATGTCATTCGTCAGAAAATCCCCTATTAGTGGTCATGCAATGCTATAATGCAGTAATATGATGGTCGAAGTACATTAAGTTGGAAGAATCCTATGCCATATATGGTTGTGACGATATGACAGACGATCAGATAGACCTTGTCCCTGAGATAATGAAAAAGATTTTTGTTGAAACAACCAATGAAGGGCAGCGCATGTACGCCCTTGACTGGCATCATGAGGCATATCTCTATGATCCGAGACATCCCGAAGAACCCAAAATAGGCTTTATTCCGGACGGAGATTATTACTTTTTTATCGAAGAAAACTTTGCTTTTGGATACTTAGGACATCCCTGGAGAGAGGAGGTATGGGTGTATGGAGCCCGGCTTATAGAGAAAATTGAGGAAGTATACGAGCAGTTTGGCTGGACAAAAGTAAAATAATCAACCTAATAGATTAGAAGGGGGAAAAAAATGACTTATACAGATATATTCAAAGAAATAGTTGCGATTATGCAGGAGGATTCTGCAACCTGCAAGGATTATGGAGCCGGAGATTTTAAGGATTACCTGAGTAAAATAACTGATGGTATGGATCGGATGGAGTTCCTACATCTGGTACAGGAGTATCTCTCTGCCTTTGGAGTGGAAGGACATCTAAGTTTTACGGATGAAACTCTTGGAACAATAGGATTTTCAGTGATGAGACAGGAAGATACATTGTATGTGGTAAAAGCAAATGCTGATACCGGTCTTGTTCCCGGGGACAGAATAGTTGGAATCGATGGGGAATCGGTAAATGATATTGCGCAAAAGGAAAGCAGCTTCTTTATGAATGAAACTTCTGAACGTGAAGGCAAAATGTGGCCTTCTGTGCTGAAGTTTTATAAGCATATTACTGTAATCCATCAGGATGATACACAAGAAGACATTTCCATTATTACTGATTCCAAAGATGAAGAGGAGCCCGGATATTTTTTTAAGAAATATGGAGAGGACACTCTTTATATTAAGCTGGCAGATTTTGTGGACATGAATTCAATAGGTCAGCTGTATGCTGACTGCAAAAATGCTCTTGATACATGCAAAAAGCTGATTGTGGACGTACGAGGAAATGGAGGAGGCGCAGATTCTGCGTTTGTACCACTTCTGGAGTACTGTTTTCCTGAAGGACATTCCGTTACGGATTATTATAAACCTGAATATCCTATTGAGATCAATTATTCTGTCAGAAATTGCAAGGATCGAATACAGCTTCTGAAGACCATTTTTGGAGATAACATTCCGGAGGATATGGCTCCGATGGTGAACAAAATGGTTGCTGATAATACGGAAAATATGGGAAAAGGTTTCATTGTCAGCGAGGAAGATGAATTCGTGGCCGGTATTGTCGGAAGAAAGGAGCCTCAAAAGGTATTTATCATAACTGATGAGGGATGCGCTTCTTCAGGAGATTCATTTGTGGAAGTGATGTCTTTTTCTCCCAAAGTTACTATAGTAGGAAGGCCCACCATGGGCATCACGGATTATTCGAACTGTTCTATGATTTCCTTTGATGATTTCAAGTTGGTTTATCCAACTTCGAGAGATATAAGAATTGATCATGGGAAAGGCCTTGCACATAAAGGTGTTCCTGTAGACCACTATATTCCCTGGTCACCGGAAAATATCGGCAGGGACATAGAGCTTGAGTACTGTCTTACATAAAGGAGAAGCTGGAAATCTAAAATGAATGATTCTTATGATATTGAAAGAGCCAAGAAACTTGTTACCATAGGTAAGACCATCCGGCTGATATCACTACTTGTTGAAGTGCTCATAATTGTTCTATATCATTTGGAAATCCTCACCTCGCAAATAGCTATGCTACTTTCACTGGCGCTTGTTCCTTGGATCAAGCATATATTTGCATTGATCTATCCTGAAGTAGCCTCCTGGGACGAAGATGAACATTGGAAAACGGATGAATCGAAAAAGCTGTGGGAAGAGACTCATATACGAATCTGGGAAAGGTGGCACATGCTTGTTCAGGTCCTTGTGATGTTGTATCTTTTGCTCACATTAAAGATTGAGGCGCAGACATCACAAGGATTCAAGACAATCGCAATTATCACTGTAGCAGCTTTTATAATAATGGTGCTGATTGGTTGTATTCGAATCAAAGGCGAGAATAAAGTAAGTCAGGTCATCCATTATGGCATGACCATGTTAGCTGTTATTGGGGTTACTGTAGTAACTGTCTGTTATTGCCTGAGTGGTCCTGAAATCCATGAAGAGTGCACATATGTATCCGGATCATACGAGGGGGGCAACAGGAATCATCTCATACCCGATTATTATGTAACGGTACAGCTTAAGGATTTTACCAGATATAAATGTAATGTAACACCCAGGCTATATGATAATATCCGGAACAAGAACCTGGTTGTATGTCGCCGTAATGGCCCGCTTGGGATAGAATATTTGCATGTTCATGAGCTATAAGTTTACTTGGGGAAGGAATTAAAATGAGAATACGAAGAAAAGCGATCATCAACAAAATTATGGGGGAGGAAGCGCAAAAGAGGGGATTCACGGATCTGCTTATGGCGGCTGAACTTGAAGAAAATGGATTTGAGAATCCTTACAAAAACATGTAATTATTCAAGTATATTTTTCGGCTCCGAGTCGTTTATATAGCGGCTCGGAGTTTTTTTATCCATAAATGCACTTTATATAGCACATAAATGTTTGATATACTAGAAGACGGACGGAGGTAAAAGATGCCTTACAATGCGAATGATTTTCCGGTCAGACTGGAAGATGGAAAGGTAACAGTAATATCCTTCGGCACAGGAGATAAGCCCCTTGTCATGATTCCGGGGCTGAGGTTTGCATCGATAGACGGCGGGGCGCAGCCGCTTTCCTGGTATTATCGCATATTCGGACGAAGCTATCGGATATATGTGATTGACAGGAAGTTTCCGCCGGCGACGGGCTGCACCATTCATGATCTGGCCGAAGATGTGAAAAAAGTCCTGGATAAGCTGGGGCTTTCGTCAGTTTACCTTTTTGGCGCATCCCAGGGCGGTATGATAGCCCAGGATCTTACCATAAATCACCCTGAATATGTCAAAAAGCTGGTGCTTGGCGTAACTGCCTCAAGGCCCAACGACACCATGAAAGCGGTCATAGGTGGCTGGATAAAACTGGCACAGGCAGGGCGTTTTAGAGACATAGTTAAGGACTATCTTGAAAAAGGATATTCTGAGCAATATATGAAGAAATACCGCATTGCTCTTCCTCTTCTTTTGAAAACGCAGAGGTTCATGCCAAAAGAGAGCTTCATCACTTTGGCTAAAGCCTGTCTGTCCGTCGACACCTATGACAAGCTGGACTCCATAAAATGCCCTGTTCTGGTGCTGGGAGGAAGCGAAGATAAAATAGTTACGGGTGAAGCCTCAGCCGAAATAGCAAGGAAACTTGGCTGTGAGGTCCACATTTATAAAGGGCTTAGCCACGAAGCCTACAACGAAGCAAGGGATTTTAATAAGAGAATATTTGATTTTTATAACAAATGATATGTTATAGGAGGGAATGATAATGAGCTTTGATATTCAGTATCTGCTGTTTCTGCAGGGCCTTAGAGGGGCATCAGGCGGAATTTTTGATGAATTCTTTAATGCGCTGTCCAAACTTGCGGTGGATCTTCTACCGTTTTTACCTTATATAATTTTCTGGTCAGTGGATAAGAAATGGGGCTATCGCTTCATGTCTACATTAAGCTGCGGCGAAGTCATCAACGGAATCATCAAGCTGACGGTATGTGCCTACAGACCCTGGATCCGATCTGATCTGATAGAACCTGCGGGGGATTCCAAAGTAGCGGCGACCGGGTACTCTTTTCCCAGTGGCCATACCATGTGCGCCACCACCATGTACGGAACAACCTTCGTATGGCAAAAAAATAAGCGCAAGGCCGTAGCGATACTCTGTGCGGTGCTGATACTGCTGACGGGATTTTCCAGGAATTTCCTTGGCGTTCATACTCCTCAGGACGTTTTGGTGGGATTCCTTCATTCCTCACTTCTGATTTTTATCATAGGAATAGTTGGAAAAAAGGTTGAAGGCAACGAGAAGGCTCAGGATATTCTTTCTATTATAGGAATTGTTGCGGTCATCGCTACGCTGGCATATATCCAGCTTAAGGCTTATCCCATGGACTACATAGACGGAGTGCTGCTGGTTGATCCTCAGAAAATGATGAACGATACCTTCAAGGGATGTGGACTGCTGCTTGGATTGTCGGTGGGTAGCTACGTTGAACGCCATTATATTCATTATGAGATACCTGAAGGCTCAACTAATCTTCCAATCCTTACATGCATAGGACTTGGAATACTGCTGGCCTGGAACCAGTGGTTTGCCGGTGCTACTATAACCGCTGCTTTTGGCAAGCATTGGGGGAACCTGATCTCATTTAGTCTTATTACGCTGTTTGCCACGGTTATATGGCCCATTGTAATTAAGAAAAACGCATGAAAAAACCGGTTTGATATTTAGTGTGAAAAAAATCGTTAAATAAAGTGTTGACACTTATATTGCACAGTGATATATTTATCTACGTTGCCGCTGCGGACAAGACACATCGAAAAGCTCGCAAAGGCAGTAGTGGAGCGGATTCTAGGCTCCTGCACCTTGACAAATAAACAGTAATGCAACCCTGAAAATTTCCAAGAGAATTATTCAGAATTAACAAACCAAAAGTAATAACGGACAGAACATTAAAGCCAAGCTTTTAGTTCTGGCCGGATTGAACAAAACATTTAAACGTGAGAGTTCGATCCTGGCTCAGGATGAACGCTGGCGGCG
>NZ_JANSWL010000038.1:0-588 GCF_028539135.1 Butyrivibrio sp. DSM 10294
CTGGATTCCCTCATTAGCAGTAGGATCTACAGTTCCGCCTTCTTTTGCTGTATAGATCACATTGTATTGCTTGCTGTTATCAGGCTGGAACTTCGCAACAAACTTGGTGTCAGCATAGAGATCTGTGTGCTCAGCATCTTTATTTATCTGTGCCTTGAAGGCAGCTGCTCCGGGATCTGCTTCTGATGATACGCCTGCATTATCTCCATCCCTGAACCAGCCTACAAATTCATAGCCGGGCTTTGCTTCTGCCTTGGATCCCTGTACTCCATCTGTTGAAAGTTTCTGAAGTCCACTGTCAAGGTCATGGGTAACAGTTCCCATTGTTTCATCATTTGATACATAGCTTACTTCATATGTCTGATTAGGATCTGCCTCAAACTCTGCTGTGTAGTCGGTGTCAGCAAAGAGTGTTCCGTCCTTCTCAAGATATTCTTTTGCAAGAGTTGCTGAAAGAACTGCCTCTGCACCGGTAATAGGTGTGTCGATATCTCCGACTGTCTTATACCATGCCTTGAATCTGTATCCGGGTGCAGGTTCCGCCTTTGAACCCTCTATACCATCGCTTGTAAGTACCTGGAAAGGTCC
>NZ_JANSWL010000039.1:0-126341 GCF_028539135.1 Butyrivibrio sp. DSM 10294
CATAAACGGGGCTGCAAATATCTTAAGAAAAGTATTCCCAAAGGTAACCCAATGGGATAGGGGCATAGTGGACATGCCCTGTTCTGCATGCTGCGTAGAGCAGCCTGCAGGTTCATGCCGCGAAGCGGCGTAACAGAAACCTTTTCCGACGCAGAGTCGGTGAGGGTAGTTCATATTGGTAGAATGTATATCTTGATCCACTGGTTACATAATAATTCTTGTAAAAAGGGCGTTCCTGCCCATCGTAGTACAGTGTTCCTGAGGAGTTATAGGTTCCGTATTCCTGTGGGTCATAGCTGTACTTGGCCCGTATGATCTTACCATTTTCCTTGACGTAGGTTTTCTCCTGATAGTCTAATAAAGGCCTTATCCAATCGACATCCCTATATCTTGCTCCGTCAAGTGAAATAATCTCATCGAAGACTTCTTCGCCTTTTGGGGATGGGGCGAGTTTTGCCTCAATAGCAGCGGCTGCCGGTATCATCTTTTTCTTGTTCATACTTATCCTTAGCTGATCTCAATATATTTCCATGAACATTTTTTCTTCATCATAGGAACCAAATATTCCGGATATCTCCTCTTGAATTTCAGGATTAGAAAGCAAGTATTCAAAATAATTCTTGATATTCTTTGATACTACTTCCATTCCGTCATGCAAATTAGCAAAACACATTGCCCTTAGTATAATAATATCCTTATCGACAAGTTCAGCTTTTTTGCCCGTTTTTCGTTCGAGAAACTCTTGAAAGCTTTCTCCAGAAAGGCAAAACTCATATTGGTATAGTTCGTATTTTTTTCGGCCATCGATGTAATAAGGAGTTATGAGTGCTTCTTCCGCTAAAAGATCACCGGCATCTTTACTAATTAGATCTAATGCTTCATGGATATTCAGCAGGTCATCATCAGCTTGTATGCGATTATTTTTTATATAATTATCAAAAATCATGATTATCCTTCGCTGATCTCAATAGTCCCTCGTGCTTTGGTGCGCTCTATCAAATAAGCTTCATAAGCTCTTCAATCACTTCTGCTGAATGTTTCGGGTCATTATACCCCAATCCTCCATAGTAAGAGCAGTTCCTGCCATCCTCCGTAACAAAGACAATACGCCATGCATAGTTTGCGGTCGAATCAGTATCTGTCCCTGTAAATTCAGGTGTTTTTTCCCAAGCATCAACTTCATATCTCGATACAATTGTACTTAGTTTCTCAATAGCTTCTGCTGATAGAGCAACAGAATTGGTATCATCGGTGTAATATGCCTTCTGAGTCAGATCAAATACCTTTTTTTGTGCGAAAACTCCTTCATTAAGATAAACTCCAATTCGCACGATCTTGTCATCTTTTTTCACAGCATAGTCCGTATCTTTGTCAATGAAGCCATATAACCTGTCCATTTCCGTATATCTGTACATGTCCGCAGAGCCCTCATATATTTCATGGGCCTCCTCTGAGGTACAATCATCAGCGACCAGATCGTACGCTTCAACAAAGGCAACTACGTCCATCTCGTCAAAGTCTTCTTTTTTGAAATCATAATGTTCAACCAGATACTGAATATATTCCTGCTCCTTATTTGCTTCGGTATGTTCCGGGCTTATTTCTTCTATTTTTCCATTTCCTGTATTGCTACATCCAACCAATAATATAAATGTCAGTAAAAAGTTAAGACAAATCAACTGTCTTTTCATAGCTGGTCTCCTTTGTCCAAGTCTGTAATAGGACATATGCTATTAGCTTTTGCTTATCTCAATAAGTTTAGCTGCAAGATCCTCATATGTATCCGGAAAATGCGAACCATCAGGGGAATTGCCGGTGTAAACGTAGTTTGTTCCATCTTCGCCTTTAAATACCAGCTTCCATTCGTAGTTGCCTGTGGTCTCAGATTTTTTTCCGGTAGTATTGCTCTTCCACTTATATACTTCGTATTGATCGGTTATATCAGCAAGATCATCGGTAAACTCATGACCCACATTGTCATTAACGTAATATTTTCCAGTTGCAACGTCAAATACCGTTTTCTGAACATATGTGCCAGAATTAAGGTAAAATCCAATTTTGACAACTTTAGTTCCCTGGTTAATTTTATTGCTCCCTCCTGCGGTGAGAAGGATCATTTCCTCCGGGTAGTCTTCGTTTGTGAGCTTATCTCTGAAATTATCCAGGACTCTGTGCAGATCTTCTGAAGATCTGGCCTCTTCCCTAAAACGTCCAACTTTGGCAAAAAGCTCCAGGTCAATATTCTCTAGTTCCTCTTCCGTAAAACCATATACCTTTATTAGATATTCCTTATCATCAAGGGAATTAACATCAAACTCGATCATTTTATTTCCTCCATCAACTCTGTTATTATCTCCGCATCCTATCATAGTAGCAAAAGAAAATAATAAACAAATAACAACAATCACCTTTTTCATTGCATATTTGCTCCTTTATGGTTGGTAACTATTTGCATATTCCTCCAATATCTTGTATGACTCCGGGAAATACTCCTTCAGGTTGGCAAGGGCCTGATCGTCGCGCGCCATATTATAGGCATAAAACTCAGCCCATAGTTCTCTTCCGGGATTCTGAGTATTCTTCCAATAATCATCGCTATGACCATAATTATTGCGAAAAACGTTGCCTGTTACTCCGCCATAAACATCCGATACTGACTCCATCTCAACCGCACTATTATTATGATTTAAGCTTTGTTCAAGAACAATAGCATCATACAGATCTCTGTTTTCCTGGCTAAGCATATCAGGTCTTCCATTTTGAAATGCACCAATAACTGCATTTATATCCCCATTAGATCCAGCACCACCGGATTTTATTATAGAGTTAGCCATGCTTGTAATACTATGGGGATTATTGGGATTCTCATACACATCATACAGAATAGCCTCTTTGACAGTAACATCTTCTCCCATCGCTGAGCTGTAAGCTGTGAATGTTTGGGTATCATAGCCCCATGGCATAGACATATCTCCGGTATCATCTATACCGTGACCGCACTCATGGAAAAATGTCGTATAAGGTCCTCTCGGATCATCTGCAAAACTGTCAGGATAGTCCAAAGTAACATTCCGTCCAAATATTCGGCCGGGGGTATAGTATGCTTCGCCGTCCTTGTCACCATTAGCTATATCAAATCTCCATATATTCCGCAGGTACGCTGTTCTATAAGGTTCCGGAGCAGAATAAACCAAATACTTGATATTTCTGATATCATCTGCAGTTAGTTTATTATTCTTTCCTGTCTTTAGAAAATCATCCAGGTTTTTAGCAAGATAAGGATTATTCTTCTCAAAATCCGCAATAAGCTTATCTTTATCTGCATCCGACGTACTGTCAAGAAGCTGTTTTCCCTGAGTATTAACCTGTCCTGTGGTGCCATTTGCAGCTTGTGCAGCCGAATTAGTTCCATAGCCCGAATTGCGGCCCGTAATATTTCCAACTATGCTGTCTTCAGTATTGGTATACGCATTGCATATTGCAACCAGCGCCGTTTCCAGATTTCCAATTTTTTGTGATGAAGTCCTGGCCGTTTGTGCCAACACAGCAAGATTATCTGCAACAATGTCATAGCTGCTACTTATTCTTCTAAGTTCTTCAACAACATTTCCCATCTCGTTAGAGATGCCCATCACCTCAGATGCTGCATTTCCAAGTATTGATGCTGCCCCCTTGACCGAGCCGGGTTTAATCATAAAATTGCTCACTCTGTCCTTCTCCTCCTACTATTAGTCTGTTTCCATATTTCTTAACTAATCCCCAATAGGCTCTCTCCTTGATTTTATGATGCATTATAACATGGCAACTCTGAGAATAGTTGATTTTCCGACGAATGACACTTGAAATGGGATGAATGACATTTTCCGGGGATTTTTTTGACACCTATATCATAAAAAACCGCTATCGCATAATGCGATAGCGGCAACTTACCATAAAGCATGTATCCTAATTATTCATTCTCTTCATCAGCAGTAGTCTTGATGTGGAGCTCCTCAAGCTGCTTGTCTGTTACGTATCCGGGAGCACCCATCATGATGTCCTGCGCGTTCTTGTTCATAGGGAAAGGAATAATCTCTCTGATTGTGTCCTCTCCTGCAAGGAGCATTACCATACGGTCTACGCCGGGTGCGATTCCTGCGTGCGGAGGTGCTCCGTAGCAGAATGCGTTGTACATGGCAGGGAACTTGGCCTTAACGTCCTCTTCACCAAGTCTTACCATCTCGAAGGCCTTGATCATGATCTCGGGATCATGGTTACGAACAGCTCCTGAGGAAAGCTCGATTCCGTTTACAACAAGATCGTACTGATCTGCTGTGATGGAAAGAGGATCGATCTCGCCTCTTTCAGCCTTAAGAAGGGTCTCAAGACCGCCTGAAGGCATTGAGAAAGGATTGTGGCAGAACTCAAGCTCGCCGGACTCCTCGCCGATCTCGTACATAGGGAAATCAACGATCCAGCAGAACTCGTACTTTTCTTTGTCCATGTGACCGGGAACTGCTGCGCCGAAGGTCTTAACGATAACGCCGGCTGTCTTCTGAGCTGCTGTAAGCTTACCGGCAGAAAGAACAACCAGGTCGCCGCTCTTAAGTGAAAGAGCTGAAACCACTGCGTCTTTTATAGGTGCAACGAACTTGGAGATTCCTCCAACCAGCTCGCCGTTCTCATCCATTCTGAACCAGTATGCCTTGTTTCCGGACTGAACCTCTACATCGCCGATGGTCTTGTCGATGAACTTGCGGCTCTCCTTGAAGTCGGAAACAACAACTGCCTTGATTCTTACGTTGGTATCTGTGCCGTCCTCAGCCTTAGTAGCGAAAGGTCCGAAGCCGCAGTCCTTAAGAGCCTCAGTTACATCTGTAACAGTAAGGTCGATTCTAAGGTCGGGCTTGTCTGAACCGTATTTTTCCATAGCCTCAAGATAAGGAATTCTGGTAAAAGGAGACTTGGAAGCGCGGTCATAGGTACCATACTTCTCAAATACGGGAGGAAGTACATCCTCACATACTGCAAAAACGTCCTCCTGAGTAGCGAAAGCCATCTCCATATCAAGCTGATAGAACTCTCCGGGGCTTCTGTCGCCTCTAGCGTCCTCATCTCTGAAGCAGGGTGCGATCTGGAAGTAGCGGTCAAAGCCTGCTGTCATAAGAAGCTGCTTGAACTGCTGAGGAGCCTGGGGCAGAGCATAGAACTTGCCGGGGTGCTTTCTTGCAGGTACAAGGTAATCTCTTGCGCCCTCAGGTGAAGAAGCGGTAAGGATGGGAGTTGTGATCTCCATGAATCCGTGCTCTGTCATTGACTGACGAAGGGCTGCGATTACGTTGCATCTAAGGATAATATTCTTTTTAACCTCGGGATTACGAAGGTCAAGATAACGATATTTAAGACGTGCTGTCTCGTCAGCCTCTCTTGAGTGGTTGATCTCAAAGGGAAGCTCGTTGTAACGGCATCTTCCGAGGATCTCGATGGACTCGGGAACAACCTCAATATCACCGGTCTCCTGCTTGGGGTTCTTGGAGCTACGCTCTCTTACAACGCCCTTAACGGAGATTGTGGATTCCTTGGTGATGGCCTTGGCTGTCTTGACCATCTCTTCTGTTTCAAGAACGATCTGTGTTGTGCCGTAGAAATCACGAAGGACTACGAAGCCGAGGTTGGATCCTACTTCACGCATGTTCTCAAGCCAGCCAACAAGCTTAACACTCTCGCCGACATTTGCCATGCGCAGCTCACCACAGGTATGTGTACGTGACTGCATCATAATTTGTTACTCCATTTCTATTGATGAATTTAATCCGCAGTCACCATTTCAAAATATACAACGTCGCTCATAGTGCTGAGCACTGCAATCGCTCCTTATGCATATTTTGAAATGATGGCTGCTCATTTATAGCCAAAGGAATAGGAATTGACAAAGGCGTCATGCATTCCTTTAACCAATATTTGTAAAATAGCTGCTACTGTAATGTCGGCCTACAATCCCGGTCTGGATGATAAGGCGTAGTTAATGGGATAACCGCTGGGTTACACTGACAAAAAAGTAGCGTGATATCGGATGAAGGTCTGATATCACGCATTACATTTTAGAACATGATTATGTTTGTTGCAAGAAAAAACTGATATTGGGTTATTTAACTTTGTTGCCGCCCCATTCTACTACGGTAAAGCCCTTGCGCTCAGGTGCGCTTAAGTACTGAGGGTTGATCTTGATGAACCTCTCTGTAGGATACCAGGCCATGAATACACGGATGATGGAATCAGGCTCGGGAGTTACGGTAAGCTTGGCGTTCTTGTTATAGGTTCTGCCCTGGAAGCTTATCATGTTATAAGCGTTGCCCTGCATCTGCGGAACCCAGAACTCCATGAACTCTTTGGCCTCGGACTCGTTAAGTCCCAGCTGAGGAAGTGCTTCCTTGAGGAACGCCTCTGTATCAGCCCCTCTGATGCAGAAGCCTGAGTAGAAATCATATTCCCACTTTGGAGCTCCCTCCCAGAAGAGGTAATCGTAGTCTTTGCCCTCGAAGGTTATCTTGCCGTTCTTATTGGCGGTGCAGTTCCAAACATTCTCTGCATTGAACTCAGGTATGAGCTCGGTAAGATCTCCGTTGTAATCCAAACGCACTGAAACAGCAGTGTTATCTTCCTCGGGATAAAGGTAAATTACAGGCTTGAGATCCTGTCCCGTAGCGCAGTCATCTGAACTGCCATTTCCCGCCGGAGCACCGCTGCATCCAACACACATTATTAAAAGTCCCGATAAAATAAGACCCAGAATACTTTTCTTCGTCATAGGCATCACCCCCTATAGCTATTTTCATTGTAACTTACGGGGACTTGTCTGAAAATGCCAAAACCGCCGATAAAATCGGGGTTTTTTTGTACAAATTTTCTGAAACGTTTTCTGAAATATGGCAAGGGGATGAAGGGAATTGCAGTTTCCTTTGTTTTATGCGGGTTGTAGCGGTTTGTGCAGCGGTTGCTTTAGCGATTCATTGCGTTACTGTAATGTTTGGTTGCGAGCTGATTAACCTCCCGGCAGTTCCGGGAAATATCAATCCAGAGTATCTTTTTACCAAGACTTGCGGCTACATCACATCCAAACTAAGAGATACAGATCAAATATATAGCAACAGGCGCGACTTTTATCCGCACGTTTGTTACTGCGCTTTTTGGTCCTTATTCCGGAGCAAGATATGTTTTTCCGTTCCCGGATAAAGACGTTATTAATTATGCGGTGTCCATTCCAAGGCATCTGTACATAAACAATTGTCAAAAGAGATATATCTACAGACAGGCTTTCAAGGATATTATGCCAACGTCACTGTATGAATCAACGAACAAAGCCATATTCTTTTCGGAAGGTGAAATCAAGGAAGAGACCGATTGGTTTCCAAAAGAGCACATTGCCATCGCTGATCTGCTGACGGATATGTGCTATTTCCAGCATATGGCCTAGGTGGTAAAAGAGTTATAATTAGCCCGTGAGCCCAGTTTTGGTGCGGGTTTGCGAGGTGGCGTTTTTATTGTACTCCTTATTTGGGATTATTAGGATGTAAGAATGAGGTAATGATTTCGGATGATTCCAAGTGATTTCAAATGAGAGGAGTACGCGATATGAGTAAAGCACTTTTGGCCGCAGCAAAGATGTATGATGATCCCAGATTTTTATCTAAGAGCGAGATCCGCATTTATAAAAACAAGCTTCGACGTGAGAGAATTATTCGCAGACAGAAACTTGCTTTGGCGCTGGCAGCTGCAGTAGTGGTTTTCGTGTTTTCTTTTTTACTGTCTACACTAATACTTGATGCTCAGAGCGATGAGTATGCTCCTGAGTTTAAATATTACAAGCAGATCACGGTTCACAGCGGCGACACGCTCTGGGATATCGCGGCTGAGAATATTTCCTACGACCACTACAGCGATATTGCTTCCTATGTGGCGGAGGTTTCATGCATAAACAATCTCCCGGAGAATTGTAACATTCTGGCGGGAGAAAGTCTTATTATTCCTTATTATTCTGCAGAATTTAAGTGATCTGTATGTCAGATCAATGTACAGAGTTTTACATCAGCCATGGCGGTTCCTGTGATTGCCAGGGCTGTTGTTATTTTGAGCATTGTTTTTGTTATTTTTCTTACTGTGTTCTTCATGTTTTTTCCCTCTCTTTGTATTCGATATAATGCATCTTATCAAAGCAAGTATCACAGAAGAATCACAGTCTCGGATGATGTGATCTTAGGGGTGTTATCTTACGTAATAATGTCTTCCCAGCCATTTTGACAGGCCGTCAAGGCCCGGGTAAACAATGCGTTCTGAGACATTCTGGTGGTCAAGCATATCACGTATCTGCCAGCGGATTTCTTTTTTTATCACATATTTGACTGTCTTGTCCGTGCATCTGTCAAGGAAGCCCTGAATGTCTGCCATGTCATTGGGGATGACGGAGAAGAACGAGTATTGGTTGACGATCCTGACGTCAACCGACGGCGGCTCAATCATGAGCATTGAGGAGGAGCCCATGTCACGGTCGTAGGTGTCAAGGCTGTCGCAGGCTTCCGAGAGCATGTCCACGGAGAAGACGGTGGTGTTGTACTTCTTCGCGATTTTCCGGTATTTCTCCGGAAGGAGGTCATGAAGTTCGTGGATGTCCGTGCGCCACACGACGCTGTCTCTTTTTTCCATATCTTCCATATCGTTCTCGGTACAGGAGAAATGAAGCGCGATCAGCGGCGAAAATGACCAGTCCAGGAGCCTTGTTGGCAGTCCATGGTGCTGCCCGAAGATCATCTGCCGCCACACTGAATTCTCAATCGACGGCTCCTCCAGCACCGCGTACTTGGTGAAGTTCCGCAGCATGCAGGGCTCCAGCTCCTTTTTCTTGTCCTTGCAATTCCTCGATAGGCTCGTGGTCAGCTCAAACTCCGCGTCCGGCTGCCCCCGGTACACAAAGAGATTCCTGTTTCTTTTTAGGTCATTCCTGTATTCCTGCTCATTAAGAAGGTCGTACAGGTGGTCCATATCCTGAATGATCACAGTCTTAATCATAGGCTCACCCTCCACTACCATTGTACCATTTCCCGATCATCCACATCTACTTTTCCGTGTTGAAAAAATTGGGGTCTGACCCCAATTTACTTCATGGCAAGCCTCAAACCTTGATTATATCTGCACTTCAGTTTTTTCTAATTGTGTCTAAACTGTGAATTGGGGTCAGACCCCAATTTCATCACCAATCTATTGTTATGCTGAAAATTTCATTGTAATTGTTAATTGCGAATCTGAGTTTAGCGGTGCCTCCGTCGTAGGTCACATAGCACCAGTCAGGGGTATTATAAAAAGGTTCTATGCTGTCAGGCTCACCGTATTTTTCTTTTAGCAGAACAATACTGTCTCCCACCTGGATTCCTCTGGCGGTTGGGGTGGTGTTCAATAGGTAAAAATCGATATAGGTTGCCGGGCCTTCTCTTTTCATATCATCGTTGACAAGAACCGCTTCAAATCCATAATCGGAAGCCATGGCCTCAGGATAGCATAAATTCCATCTATAGCCGGCTTCAGCTGAAACAAAACCGTAGTTGCTTTCCTCATAGCGCTCAGGGTAGCCAAGGGCATCCACAATTTCTTTCCAATTGGTAGAGGGTCCAAAGGTGTTTCCGTTATAGGAGAATGTAACATCCTCGAGAGTGATGGGAGACTTATTTCCTCTGAGAATGTTTTTCACCATCAGTTCTTTTATCTCATAAGGTGAATAGGTTGCGATTCCAGCGGCGTCAAAAGCGTTTTTGTAATAGCTTCCCTCGTCGTAAATAGAAAGATCCTTGTGAGCACCCTTGTCGTCGCAGAGAGTATAGATTGTGTACCAGGTCCTGTCAGCCGGGTCCTCCTCAAAGGCATATTTGGTGGCCTGAATCCCCTTCCATTCAGCGCCGGATACGTCCAGGTTGATACCCACAGATTCCATGCTATGCGCATAGCCGCTGATCTCCAGATAATAGTATTCGGTGTAAAGATAATGCCATCTAAGCTCAGCGTCCAGATATCCGTAATCGCCACCCCAAATGTCATGGGATGCTGCACCGGCGGGAGAAACTGCTCCATCGGAGCTTACAGCCTCTTCATTTCTAAACATGTTCTCTTTGAAATATCCAATCGTAAGGCCATCGGCGGTGTCCTTCAAGATGAACTCTATCGCATGGTCATCAAACTTGGATTCTGTAAAAGCCACATCCACCGCCAGCTCATTAGCTCCGTCCTTGCCGCAGTCCAGAAGACGAGCATCTACATGGGCATCATTGGTGCCATCAAGAGCAAAGGATGAACCTTCAAAGGCTTCAATGAGCTCTTGAAGGGTGTAATCGGCGGTCAGGTCGAAGGCATCCTCAAGATCCTTGATGCGGTAATCTGCAGAGTCGGCAAAATGGGCCTTTGCTTCGTCCTTTAAGAAGGCGTCGAAGGTGGGGAAGGCAGTCAGATCGGGGGTGTCACGAAAGGTGGTGGTCATGCCGTTTTTGGGTTCCTCGGCAGTGGTAGCTACGGCGGCCTCTTCCTCAGTTGTGATGTTCTCCTTCGCCTCATCTGTTGATATTTCCACCTGAGTAATTGCTGATGTTGCCTCTTCGGTGGGTTCCATAATTATCGGTTCTTCTTTGGGGGCATTTAATGCGCAGCCGGTCAGCATCATTACTGCCATAATACCTGCAATTGGTTTTTTCATAGTAATCTCCAATTCTTCATATAATCTAGATTGAGGTCAGACCTCAGATTAATTCTATGCCAAACTACTGAGGCATTATAGTGTGGAATAGGCAAATTAAAGCAAATGAATTTCACTACGGCGCAGCCGTAATTTCATTATTTAATTATGAACGTTCCTTTTACGCTTCCGGCAAAGTTCCCCGGTAATTGCCCTTACCGTTGACGGTTATTTTATATTCGCCGGGGACCTTGAAGGCGCTCTTCTTATTCTCATAGGTAAGAGTATAGTCACGGCCCTCCTTCAGGGTGAAGTCGCCGCCTTCAAGGCTCACCTTTATGACAGGCCTCACGAATATCCGGTGTCACATCACCCCATTCTTCCTCATCGTATTCCGTATATACTTCACCGGACGGAATAAACTTAAGGTTCTTCCAGGTGTTCTCGCTGATCTTCTTCTCCCACTGCGCTCCCCTGAAGGTCACTTTTGAATACGCATTGCCAAAGCAGGAGGCAAAATGGCAATAATAGAAATATACATATTTTCCCAGAGTAAAAGAGTCTATGTAAGTGGATCTAAAAGCTCAATCTCCCAGTTTATAAACTCCAGGGAGCTCAACATTACCTGTAAGGTTTTTATGTGATCCCATCTCCCAATACTATCGGACTATAAATCTCACTTTTTTCAAAACAATGCTTGCCAAGAGTAGTGACAGAGTCCGGAATAACAGGCTTTTTTAAGTCTTTGCCAGTCCTTATCTTGTAAAAAGCATAGTCTCCGATCTCTGTGACGGTGCTTGGAATCATAGGTCCAGGTGGCGTTACAGACTTCTTCTGCAAACGCAGTGGCTGCGCAGCTCATAGCACTTCCTGCAGTAAGAATCGCAGTAAGGGCAATGATTGCAGCCGATTTTCCCAATCTTGTCAGTCCATATTTCTCCCAACAGTTTGTAATAAAGTGGAGACATCATAGCAGATTTCGGGCGATTCTACAAAAAGAGAATTAAATTCCCAATTGGGGGCAGACCCCAATTTTTTGTGTGACAAAAGTGTGATAGAAGAGGTGATAGTATAAATTTGTAAACAAAAACGAATTCTTGTGTGAAAGAAGGTATAGAAAAATGGGTACAAATATCTGTGAAAAGAACGGAAACAAAAATATAGCAGGCGGGGCACCCGCCGGAGACAATCTTGAGAAGGCGCTGGCTTCCTTCGGGGCTTTGGCGGCGATCTCGATTGTTAGAAAGAATTTTCCGGGATTCAATAAGGTGACAGGCACTGCATTATGATAAAGTGACAGGCACTTCAACATAGTGAAGTGCCTGTCACTTTAGTTAGGCAAAGTTTAGCCGATGAGTATTCCGTTGTCGTCGAAGGTGTATTTCTTGCACCAGCGAGTGATGGTGCGGCCGCGGACCATTTTGCCCTGGGAGTCAAAGAAACGTCTTCCGTCCTCGAAATCGACGAAGGAGCTTGTAACCCTGCCGCCTCTGACATTGATATAGTAAGTGTCACCATCGACTTCGATCAGAGAGTCTCTTACCTGCACGCCGTTAGCATCATAGTAATAGGTCTTGCCCCATTTGGTGTAGAATCCGGTTACTCTGTGACCGCTGGCATCAAGGTAGTAGATCTTGTCATCAACAGTTACATAGTCGGACCTTACCATAGATCCGTTGGCCTTGAAGTAGTAGATGTATCCATCGATTCTTGCAAATCCGGTTACCTTGGTTCCATCTTCCTGAACATAGCTGACTGTTCCCCACTTTGTCACAAATTTTCCGACAGGTTCGGGAATCTCAGGCACTTCCGGCTCCTCGGGGTTATAGCCCAGGAATTCGTATACAGTCTCTTTGCTCTCAAAGCTGTCAGTACTGCTCATGGTAAAATAGCACTTCTCCGCCGTAATATTTCTGTTGTCGCCCAGCTGCGTTCCGTTTCCGTTGTTAAAAATATATGTCAGAGTGCCTGTATTAAGCGGCTTCTCCGGAACCTCGGCGCTATACCAGTTACTACCCTCTTCTCTCACCATCTTTTTCCCGGGCCACTGCCCCACAAGGTGGTTGTACTCGCCGTTATTTCCACCGTAAACATAGAGGAAAACATCCTGCCATGCACTGTCGTCGGCCTTCTCGTTGTAGAAGTAAACCGTCTTGTAGGTCACCTCTTCCTGTCCCGAAATAGCTTCCATGGCCTCCTTCTTGGAGCCAAACTTACGATAGGTTATGCCATCGTGCATGAAGAAACGATACTTCATATCAGACAGCTTCATATCCGGTGTCTGCTTGCCATTGCCGCCGTTGTTGAAGATGATGTTCAGATCATCGCAGGCTCCCGCAGGAACTACAACCTTGTACCATCCGTCCTCATCCTTACTAACGGCCTGTCCTGGCCAATCGCCAAAGCTTGCAGCGCCCCAAATGTAGCAGCTTACTTCGCCCCAGCCCTCAGTGTCATAGAAGTAAGCAGTTGTATACTCTCCGGACACTCCCAGAGCCTTCTCCGCCGACTCCTTGTCCGTGAACCTGAGCACCGATAACTGGCTGCCGCTATTCTCCGCATCTACTGCAAAAAAGATCTCTTTTCCGCCTGCAGAAATATTTGTAATATCTACTGTCTGAACGCCGTTTCCGTTATTAAAAATCACATTGAAGGCATCAAGAACTTTATCCGACTTGATATCAGCTCTCCACCAGCCTTCTCCCTCATTAACCGCAGGCTCCCCCGGCCATCCGCCAAAAATCTGCTCACCGCCATCGAGCCAGCCATAGGCATTGACCGCACTCCAGCCTTCTGTATTAAAGAAATATACGCTGTAGCTGTGGATTCCCAGTGACTCCTCAGCCTCTTTTTTCGAATAAAACAGCTCCGATGACCTGGGTGTTGCAAAAGTTCCGCTGTCCTCAGTAATCACATACTCAGGTGAAACCAGGGTTCCGTCTTCATTCTCGAAACGTATGCCAAACTCCTCTGCCAAAACGGTAACACTAAACCAGCCATCGCCCTCATCCTCGGTATCAAGCGCCTCTCCGCCATCTACTCTTGCTTTAACCTGTGACCAGTTATCTGCATTGTAGAAAGAAACCACCTTGCCGGTTCCATCCACTCTATCGGTAAGAACAACAACGCCTCTGGCAGCTACAGTTCCGGAAATCACACCGTCTTTTACCAGGAAAATAGCACTGCTGCCCTCAACCTGATCACGATAGATACCGTCAGTCAGCTGCGTCTTGCAATTTACAGCCGTCTTCTCACTACCTGCATTAACGATAACCGCGCCTTCAACAGCATCGCCCTTTCTCTCGATCATAAGGACCTTGTTGTTGCCGCCGGGATTAGACAGATACTCGTTTACATCTCCCATTTCCCTGCGGAACTTGTTAACAGCCTTGACCTCAGGAGCCTTGTAGATATCGCTTCCAGCCTCGCCGATAAGGTTGTCACCATATGGGCTCTCAGGCGAAGAATTATTGGGCCTACTGAAGAAAAGAGGTGTTCCGGCCTTCCTTGCGCCGATGATGGACCAGCCAAGGATGACATCTCTGTCGTAAATAGACTTCCAGCAGCTGTCGCCGTCATTCATATAAGTATCATGGGACTCAACCCAGGTCACAAGGCGCTCTGCATCTGCTTTGTATGTGCTGCCATAAGCTGTATCGTCGTAGATCTGATAATCCAGAATCCTGTTAACAGACAAATTGGTGCTTGTCAGAGCAGATCTGATGCTTGCACCGTAGTTGCTGGCCGTTGTTCCGCCAATATACTGCTGGTAAGCTGCCAGTCTGTCATTGGTTCCCTGCAGAACCTCGCCGTATACAAACAGCTCATCGTAGCTCTTGGTTCCGACCTCAGCAGAGTACTCATCAATTGCCGCTCTCATATTTGGGTAAAAATTGTTTCTGCCGGGATCTGATGCATAATCTGAAGGAACCGGATCGTCAGGCAGCGCAATATGCTTGGCCGTATCGATTCTGAAACCGTCAGCTCCCAGATATACGCAGTCCTTAAGGAACTCGTAGAAATACTGTTGGAAGCCTGCATTCTCGGTATCCACATCCGGAAGGCCGCCCATCTCATAGTAAGTGAGCTCCAGTCTGTCGGTGTAACCACCCGCTGTCTTACCTGTTGTATGGTAAAGAGCATCGCTTCCACCTGCTGCCTCGTACAAAGCATCAGCAATCTGGCTGTAGGTAGGTGTTGTATGGTTTGGCAAAATATCAACGATGACTGCGATACCATACTCATCAGCCACATCGCACATGTGCTTGAACTCATCCCTACTTCCCAGCTGATAGTTACCGATAACCCAGTCGGTGGGCTGATAATGATACCACCACATTCCGTCGGGGCCGTGAAGATTCATGCCCGGATTGGTGGCAAGACATTCATTTATAGGCGAAGTCTGAACCGCAGTATAACCTGCATCCGCAATATCCGCCATGTTCTCTGCAATGGTGTTGAAACTCCAGCAAAAAGCATGAAGTATAGCACCGTCATGTACACTGTCTCTTGTTATGAGACTGTTGTCAGCCTCTCTCTTATCCCTTGGTGCAACGGCATAGGTTCCCTGCTCTGCCACAGCCGCAGTTGCAGGCTCGACCTCATATTCCTCAAGAAGCTCCACATCATCCGCATCCTCGTCTGCACCGAAGTCCTGGAGAATTGCTTCTTCTGCCTCATCTTCTGAGGCCACATCAGCTTCTACCGCATCATCTACGGTATCTTCCTCCGTCTCCTCTACGGTTTCCAGAAGAATTACTTCATCCTCCGGCTCAGCCGCATAGGCTCCGGAAACGTTTCCGAAAGAACTCAAAAAAACAGACAAGCCAAGGCCTGCCGCAGATACCACTCTGCCCCATAGTTTACCCCTTCTCATACTTCCTCCTTGCTTTCCTTTAAAGAATTGGCAGTTTGCACTGCCTGTTGATAGTTACAATGTGATAAACCGATTAACATTTATAATAAAATTATAATTTTACTGGGGTTTCTGCGTCAATTGTTGAAACTCATCCATTTTTCGGAAACGTTTTCGGTAAATTTGTATAATTAACATTAACCTATGAAATTGGGGTCTGACCCCAATTTTTTTCTCGACAAGCCTCAAGCCTTGATTTTATCTGCATTTCATTTTTTTCTATTTGTGTCTAAACTGTGAATTGGGGTCAGACCCCAATTTCGCCATAAGGAATATATATTACATACTCACCATGTCCATGTGGCACCATGCCATCATCAATATAGATCAGCTCCATATGTGTCGGATACAGGAAAAGCTTGGTCGTATCATACCCTGCGTACTCATAAGCTTTTTCATGAATATCTTCTTCGCTGCACCCATAAAAACCATGCTGCGCATCCGGATTCTTAGTATAGAAATCATAAGTGGCATCGGCCACAAGCTTCTTGAAAGCCTCCTCATCCTTGCCAAGATACTCCTGAAGATCCAGTCTCTCACCTGTATTCATGTCATAGAGAAACTGCTTCTCGGAGAGCCATGGATGGGGAGCTGTATGAATGTCCGTCTCTGCGCTGACAGTTATAGCCAGGATGTGGTCATCTATAAGGCATACGTTTTTTACCTTTGAGTAATAATATGTAGCATTGTCGCCATCGTTGGTGCCGCACTCATCCTTCGAGTTGTCGTAAATATCATCAGGCCTCTCCGAGATCATGTCCTTCTTGATCAGTTTGTTTATTTCCTTAGCCTTTGGATACTCATTTTCATCAAGGATCACATACTCCTCAAAAGTATCGATGATCTGTCTGTGACAATCAAGGCAAAAATAGTCTCTTGTCTGATAATCCGTTTTGTACCTAACCGACTCTTCCCTCGCTATCAGCTCTTCACGCCACATATCCCACAGCTTGGCAAGCTCATCCTTCGGAACATTGTTAAACAGATTGCTGAGCATCTTATTGAAATCCTTGTTGGTGGGCATGTATCCGCCGCAGGCCTTCAGCTCGTAGTCGTTCTCATCATATAAGATAAGGAAGTCGGAATAGCCATCACAGACATCCTTTTCCAACTCCGGGTCCAGCGTATAGAGCTTATTCCTGTCAATTCCGCGGGTAATCCCGTTGTACTGAGCATCGCTTAGAGGTAAAGATGTCATATAAATATAGTTATGTTCTCCGTCAGAAGGCGCATATACAAGCAGCTCTTTGTCTGAGCTGACGATTACCTTAAGGCTGAAGCAGTCATACCATATTCCCCAACTGCTGCCGCCGTAATATGAAGCAACGTAGTATTTATCAGAAAAAGTCGGCACCTCAGCGGTTTCTTTTTTCTTAAAAAGGCTTCCCTTTCCGGCTTTCTTATCACTCTTGTCCTTGTCATCACCGGAATTTTGCGCCGGATTCTCATCTGTTTTCAATTCCACCGTTTCGGCTCTTTCCTTGGGCAAATCCTTTGCGCTCTTCCAGTTAAAAAAACATATTCCCCCGAAAACAGCTGCTGCCGCCACAACTGCCGCTATCGTTATTATTTTCTTTTTCATACCATATATCTCTCTGTCAATCTGACGTATTTTTCTATTATTCTAGAGCGATAAACGCTACTCTTAAATGCCGAAAAAGGCAAAATATACTGTGATATTTCTGTGATGAATCAAATGCTAACATAATAACATCAATCAAAGAAAAAAGGAGAATACACTATGAAAAAAGTATTCGCAGCAGCAATGATCATATTCACATTATCCACCGCATCCATGACAACTCTGGCAGCACCCTCTCCCTGCGCAAGCAAAGACCAGGCCACCTGCATAGCTCTTAAAGACGCAGGCTACGATGAGGAAGACACCCTCTATACCTATGCCAAAAAGGTCTTCGTAAACGGAAAAGAAGCCTACACGGTGGAATTCCGAGTAGGCTTCGTTGAATATGAATATGTTATTGATTCCGCAAACAGTGCTGTTATCAGCACCGTTGTCAATGACTGACTAATGGGTCCTGTTGTTACTCCGTTACATCTGTATTATTCCTAATACATTTAATACAGCGCTCACCAGGATAACCACTACAAATATAGGACACAGCACCGTGATCATCACGGAAAAGATCTTCTTTCTTCTGAAAGGATGACCATCCTGCTCCACCTCTTTGGTGATGACATCGATTCCCATATGCTTGGTAACAAGAATGCAGGTCATCAGCGCCGCAATGGGCATCATGATGGAGTTGGTCAAAAAGTCAAAGAAATCAAGGATCTGCATCTTCATAATGGTGACATCAGCCAGAGGGCCGTTACCCAGTGAAGAGAGACTTCCCAGAACGATCATAACCAGTGCCATTATCACGACGCCGCGTCTTCTGCTCCATCCGAACTCATCTGAGAAGGTGGAAACTGCGCTCTCAGTAAGGGCGATGGCACTTGTCACCGCTGCAAACAGCACTAGCGCAAAGAACATGATTCCGATAATCTTACCAAATCCCAGACTTGCAAAAATCTTAGGCATAGTAATAAACATCAAGGATGGTCCTGCCTTTAACTTGCTCTGATCTCCTCCGTAAAAAGAGAACACCGCTGGAATGATCATAAGGCTGGCCATAACAGCGATTGCTGTATCAAAAAACTCCACCTGTCTTGTGGACTCATGAATGCTGACTTCTTTTTTGACATAGGATCCGAAAGTAATCAGAATTCCCATGGCAATTGACAGGGAATAGAACATCTGGCCCATGGCCGTTACCACCGTCATAATGGAAAAATGTGCAAAATCAGGAATGAACAGGTATTTCACGCCCTTCAGCGCTCCCGGTCTTGTTACGGAATAGACGCAGACTCCAAGAGCCAGCACCACCAGCACGGGCATAACAAACTTGGAAAATCTCTCGATTCCGCGCTCAACTCCCATGAAGATAACCCCAAGAACCAGTGCTGTAAATATGATGAACCATATCTCGGAAGCAGTTCCGTCGGTGATGAAATTCACGAAGAAATCGTCAGTGGCCACATACTCCGCATCGCTTCTGATATATTCAAACAGATACTTGGTAACCCATCCGCCGATAACCGAATAATAAGGCACGATCAGAATCGGAATTATGGCATTTATCCAGCCTCCGAAGCCCATGAGTTTGTTGCTCCCCAGAGCATGAAAAGCTCCGACGGGACTTTTTTTCGTATATCTGCCGATGGCGGTCTCAGCCACGATCATGGTATAGCCAAAGGTCAGCGCCAGCAGAATATATACCAGCAGGAAGATTCCTCCGCCGTACTTGGCGCACAGATATGGGAACCTCCAGATATTTCCCAGTCCCACGGATGCTCCTGCCGCCGACAGTACAAATCCTATTTTACCCGAAAAAGACCCTCTTTCTTTTTTCAAAACACTTAACCTCCCAAACTTATGTAAACTTAACCTCTAATATACCATAAAAAACATCAACTCGTACCCCTCAGTTATTTATAAAGCTTTAATTTGAGCGAATCCCATTAAACATAGTATAATCATAATGGTATACAGTTTACATTTCATCGCTAAGACGTCTCGTATGACTCCGGAGAAATGATGCAAAGCATGATTTATTCGCCATTTGACATTGCCATAATTATTCTAATTATTGCGTTACTGGCATTTCTATGCGCTTTACCTGCAATTCTTTCGAAAAAGCACACAAAAGCAGAGACCTATGGCCTTGTATCAAATGCCATTATGGATATATATTCTTCCCTTGCCTTGATCGATCTTAGCCAAAACTTAGTCATCCCTATTAACCCGGGCGAGATTGACGAGCAGGTTTTTAAGGGGCAGAGAACCATCGTCCCCAGCAAAGAAAGGGTTCTCGCAGCGCGCCTTGCCGCCAAGCCCTTCAGAGAATCCCTTGCTCAGTTTATCAGCATGGATACAATACGGGAGCGCATTGGAGGTCTATCTAACATATCCTATGAATACGTTGACAACGATGGTAAATGGACACGTCTTCATTTTATAGTTGCCGAAAAAGATTCAAATGGCGTCGCCCAGCAGATCATCTGGGCTACAGAGCCCATAGACGAAGACAAGAAAAGACAAGAGCAGTTCAAGGCTCTCGCCGAAACTGACTCTCTTACACATACTCTTAACCGAAGCGGCGGAGAAAATGTTATCTCAGAGCTTCTTCTTGACGGCAAAAAAGGTATGTTGCTGGTAATTGACGCAGATCACTTCAAATACGTCAACGAAACCTACGGCCACGACAAAGGCGATGAGGTCATCATCACCCTCGCCAATGTACTCAAGGATACCTTCCGCGAAACAGACGTATTATTCAGGCTTGGCGGAGACGCGTTCGTAGTCTTCGTCGCAGGCGTCGACAGCGAAGACCTTGGCTACATCGCCATCAACAGACTCTTTAACAATGTAGACATAGTATCCTTCGAGGGCATAAATGACTGGAAGATCAGACTCAGTATCGGGGCCGTTCTGTTTGGTGAAAATGATAAGGATGCCTTCTCAGTTCTCTATCACACCGCAGACAAGGCCATGAACGAGAGTAAGAAGCATGAAGGAAACTATATAACTTTCGCAAATTCATAAGCATCATGCAAATAATAAACAGCGCCGGAGGCTTCCATACACTTCCGACGCTGTTTTTTATACTCTAATGATTTAATTCTTCCTGGCCCATCCAAACCATATGTCCAGAATGGATCTGGTGCCGATCTTGAACTTCACTGTCTTGGTTCCGCTGTAATTTCCGATTCCCATGAAAGTAACCTGCGCAGTTCCTTTGTACTTGTTTGCCACATAGCTACCGGGGACAACCATGAGGTCTCCGGTCTCACCTCCGTCAGTACTAAGCTTCAGCGGTGTTTTACCCTTACCGATGGTCGCCTGAAGCAGCTGATCCTGTGAGGTAATGCAAATAGGATTTCCCTTGTTATAGCTCTGATCCTTGATCTTGATGGTCGCCTTGGAAATGTCGTTAACGGTTCCCGCAGGAAGAATGGTATAAGTGGCTTCTACTATATCATCGCTGTAGCCGCCTCTTCCTGTTACCAGGACTGTTATCACATCGCCTGCTGACGGGTGGGATTTGGAATCAAGTGTCTCTCCTTCTTTTTGGTATACAAGTTTCTTCTCGTAGTCTGTGCCGGCTTTGAGAAGTTTACCGTCGTTGTCGAAGACCTTAACGGTGGTGGTGTATTTGCCGGCTTTAGGGGAGTAAGGAATGTCGGTGGCTATAACATTTATTCCATCGGTTTTAGAAAAAGCACGTCTGTAAACCGTGAATGATTTTGAAATCTTGCCCGAATAATTTCCCTTTCCACTTTATAAGGTGTATGCCGGGGGGTGTAAACCAAGGATGCAACCAGCATTGGCTTAATTACTTGCCGGCAACATTCTTCGCCGTTATCTTGAACGTCGCAACCACTCTTCCTCCGTAGTTACCAATGCCCTCTAATGTAACCTTGGCTGTTCCTTTGCCTACATTGGCCACATAGCTTCCGGGAACGATCCTGTAGTTCTCAGGTAAAACAAGGTTTTTTCCAACCATCACAGAAGTAATGTCGCTCTTCGTGATCTCAACGGGTCTTCCGGTGTAGCACTGATCGGCGATCTTAACCTTAGCCTTGACTATGCTTGTGGTTACAACGCGGAACTCGGCGCTGCCTATGCCTTCAAAGTTTCCTTTGCCATATACGGAGGCCCTTAGCCTGGTGCCTGCAGGAATGATGTCGGCGCTTAAGACGGGATCGCCATCGTACTTTTGCTGTCCGCCAATTGTTTTATCTTCTGCGTAGGTATAGATAATTGTCTTGTCAAAATCTGTGCCTGCAGCAAGCTTGTGTCCGCTAAGGTCTGTGATTGTCATAGAAGTCTTGAAGTTACCGGCTTTGTCTTTGCATGTAACATCTGCCGCATATACATCAAGGGCTCCCAGGTTCTCGGGGCTGATCTTGAATTCGCGCCTTATGGTTCCCTTGTAATTGCCCTTTCCGGTTATGGTGACACTGGCGTTTTTGCCCGGCTTTGTGACAGTTGTGTTTCCGGCGTACTTAAGCGTGTAATCTTTGCCCTGAACGAGGTCATAGAGCACGCCGTCTTTTTTGAACGCTATTTTTACCTCAGGCTTAACTCCGCCCTTGGTGAAATAATAGGTATCAACATCCTCCGGATCCGGCTCTTTTCCGGCTATTAGCAGAGCAGGCTCTATGGAAAAAGTCTTTTTAACAGCCCCGGAGAATGCTCCGATTCCGGTAAAAGTAATTGATGCCTTGTTCTTGCCGGCGTTGACGTTATTAAGATATAACACCGTAAAATGCTCATTCTCTCTTAACTCGTAAGTAGTTCCGGCTGCGTCCGTATAGGTCAGTTTGTAGTTGCCCTCCTGGGTTATGGCTTTGCAGGCAAAAACAAAAGATGTCTTAAGCCCCTCTACCTTGACAGACTTCATGGGAAGCGCTGTCACCTTGAAGGTGATCCTTCGCTCGCCGGTGTATTTGCCGTTTCCTCTGATGTATACCGATGCGGTGCCTGCCCGGTCGTTGTCGGTGTAGCGCTCGATCACATAGCCGTCAGCGTCAGGGTCTTCTCCGTCTCCAAGAAGCGGAACCGCAGCCTTATTGTAGCTAACGGTCAGTACCGGCTCAGCTGCCTTCACGGAGCCGTCTGCACCTAGCTCTAACTTCTGAGCCTTGATCTTGCCGATCTTGAGCTTGGAAACAGGTACTTTCTCGGTCTCCTTCTTCAGAATAACCGCTGTAAATGTGCCGCTTCCGGTGTAGTTGCCCTTAGCCTTTACAGTAACGGTATACTCTGTATCTTCATCTGCGCTGCCGATCAGCGCTTCATCATATATGTAATCAAAATCCTTACCTGCCGCAAGAAGGGTCGTTCCGCCCTTGTCGTCCTTAACATAGGACACGGTGGTAACTACCTTCTGCGCTTTGCCGGTATAGCCCAGCTTAACATCCGGGGCAATCAGTTTGTCAGTGATATCAAGCGGAAGAATCGCAAACTCCACGATTCTTGTCTTTTGATAGTTGCCCTTGCCGGTTATGATGAGCTGCGCTTTGTCAGTCTCGGTCTTGCCGACGTTAACATTATTCTTGTATTTAACGGTGTAATCCGAGCCCAGCTTAAGCTGTTTGGTGCCGTAAAAAACTCTTATCCCCGGGAAAGTGATCGCTTTGCCCTCGTAGTTAACGCTCTCAGGCACTCCGTAAACCAGTATCTCAAGCGGTACCTTATCTGCGCTCGCGTACATGGCCTTGATATCAGCATTTTCCGGAAGATCAAGGTCTCTCCAGTCAAGAGATTCATCCAGCTTCCAGCCTGCGTAGAGCACGGTGTCTCGCCTTAAGGTATCCTTTGTAAAATCCCATTCATAATTGCAGTTCTCATCCTTGTACCAGCCGGTGAAGATATAGTCCTGTCTCACGGGATCAGCGGGCTTTTTGATCAGAGTGTTGTACACTGCAGTTATGCTGCTGACGCTGCTGCCGCCCATACTGTCGAAGGTCATGGTGTAGCTCTGGATCTTCCAGATGGCGTAGAGAACGTCGTTATCCTGGGTGAGGGTGTACTTATCTCCCGGCATGTAGGATTGGCCGGTTCCGTCGGCCTTGGTGTTCCACTCTACAAAAGTATGACCGGCGTTGTTATAGCTGCAATTAGCTACGGTAACTTCTGTTCCTTGATAGCCCTTGGTAACTGACATGCTACCGCGCCCACCGTTGGCTTCATATTTGAGGCTGTCGGCGATGCGATAGTAGTCTCCGAACCAAAAATCAAAATCTACATATGTACTTCCCACCATGCCCGAAGGGAAGCTGAAACTACTGGTAACCTGCCAGGTCTCAAGCCTTCCCTCGTAGGAGGTGCCATATTCGCCATCAAGATTTTTGACAAAATTGGCCATCCAGATGTAGGTCGTTTTCGGGATTTGGGAAAGAACCATGTCTTTTTCAAGCATATCCCTATTGGCGTATATTCCTGGAAGGAAGCCGCTGTTTTTAATAGTAGTGCAAAAACGGTTGACGATTGCAGTGTGCTGCTCTGCTGAAAGCCCAGCTTTCTGAAGTCTTCCGGGGTCTTTACTATATTCGTAATCTATGTATATAGGCAAAGTGATAGCACTTTTGAAGTCTTTGATCTTGTTTAGGCAGTAATTAGCTTCCTCAACGGCCTCATCTTCCGTTATAGCCTGTGAATAGATGTATACGCCAACCTTAAGTCCTGCTGCCGCTGCATTCTTTGCATTGTTTACAAAGCATTCATCGTCGATAAGCGTTCCTGCAGATCCGTATCCTCTGGCACCTGCCCTTACAATAACGAAGTCAATGCCAAATTCCTTTTTCATACGAGCAAAGTTATCTTTAGTAATGTTCTTCTGATACTTTGAGATGTCTATACCATAGCGAATGCCAACTCTTTTGCTGTCATCATCGGTCTTGTAATACTTGGGATATCTGACCCTGAGCTGCGGATGGAGCTTGAATACATGTGGATCGGGATTCTGCGCCTCAAGGAAAGTGAATTCCTCCTCATCAAGAGGTGAAATGGGAACCATTGTCTGATCCTCTTCTATTGGAAAGTATTTAAGAAGTTCCGGATCCTCAGAATCGTAGAACCAGGTGTCACCGTTTTCATCAACGGATATGTAGTTGCCGTCTTCCGTTTTGGTGAGGTTATAACGCTCAAGCCAAGCGGATTCCCAGTCATCTGGCAACACAGCTGATTCTTCCGTAATCGCTGTATCTTCCGGAATATCAGTGGTTTCCGACAATTCAACATCCTCAGGAACCTCTGTGAGCTCATGCGATGTATCTTCGTCAGTACTTTGTTCCTGAACGGTCTCTATATCGGGATTAGCTTCATCAACTTCTTGTAACGCTACAGTCCCTTCCTCTTCCTCAGACTCTAAGGTAATCTCCTCAGAAAAATCAGTGTATTCTCCCTCTGATGCACTTACAGGGATTCCCGTAAACAGCATCATGCAGCTGAGTAATGCTGCGCACAATCTCTTTTTCATCATTTCTCCTTCTCCCCAAACTCCCTCTGTATCTTCCTTATCTGCTCCACGATCCCCTTCTCCTCATCGAAGAATTCCACGTATCCCTGCAGGGAACGGGCCTTCTGCTGGAGGGTCTTGGAGCGGCTCCACACCAGGATGGCGGCTTTGCCTTTGCCATTTTTGGCTTCCTGGATGAGGTTGGCGGCGGCGCTGTTGCCATCGAAGGCAACGACCATGGAAGGGCGCCTTTCGAAGATCTCGTAGTTGAAGCTCTTGTAGATGCCCATGCCCTCAGTCTCTGTGGAAACTCTTATTTTAACGCCGCTATTCTTTAGCCGGTCAATCTCTTTGGCGGTCACGGCCGCAGGAACAACGCTGTAGATCTTGAATCCTTTTTTATTATTATCAAGCAGATACTTCTCATAGCCTGAGAGCTTGTGCCCTATGACAAAAAAGACCTCCTCGGGATCCAGGAACTTCATCAGCTCCTTCATCTGTTTGATGCCCTCCTGTGTCACACGGGTAGCACGCTTCTCGGTATTAAAGCTTCCTCCCAGCAAAATAACCGGGAATCTATCCCAGGCCAGCTCCTCAATCTCTTCCTTGAGCTCTCTGTTGGCGTCGAACCTTGGAACACTCTTAGTATTGCCACGGGATATCTTAACAGTCTGCATCTTCTCAAGAAGGACTTCCTCCATATCCCTTTCGCCGAGCATCTCCGTGTAAGCTGCTTTCTTGGTAGAATACGCAGCCCTGCTGTATTCTATGATGCTCTCCTCGGTTTCCTTCATAAGACGAAGGTCCTTCTCAGACAGCTCCAGCATCCTCTCCAACGACAGTTCCTCATCAATTGAATTGGTTCCGTAGAGAGCCGCACCATCTGAGCCCTGCACGCACTTTATGCCCTGTTTCAGGTACTGCCGCAGGGGGTGCTTATCCAGGGAATTCAGGTTATTTAATCTTACGTTACTGGTTATCTGGAACTCCAGCACCACATTGTTCTCTTTTAACATCTTAAGGACTTCTTTGCCCTTCAGAGACCTTAAGGAGTAGGTGTACAGACCATGTCCCAGTCTCATTCTCGGCATCTGCTGCCCCGGCGCAAGGAAATCCCGTACACACTGAATGCTGCCCAGAATATTGTCCTTGTAACTGTCATTCTCTCCGGCGTGAACTCTGATGACAAAGGAAGGATCCTCCTTTGCGATCTTCACCAGCTCCTTGAAAACAGGTCTCAGAGTGCTGATATCATTAATCTCCTCGCCGACAAAATCGCAGCCCGCCACATACGGATCAAGAGCTGTGGCCTTCAGAACTGCCAGGTTCTGCTCCAGATAATCCGCCGGTGTCACCGCATCTTTGATAATTGTAAGAGGGATCCTTCGCATCGCAGCCAGGAAACGGATCATGACACCCGTCTCCTGATATATCCTTGGCATGACCTCATGGACCTGCCGTAGCATTTCGATGGATTCATATTTTTTTACCAGAGTGGTATCACTTATCTCGGCGTAGCAGACTCCCTGACGCTTGTAGTAACGAGCGATCCACAGGAGCTTGTCCTGGAAAATAGTATTATTGCAATAATCCGGATTCTCCCTGTCTATCAGCATCTGCTTGAGGTAGCGCTTAACGTCCTCGTCGGGGATCTGGTCCACGTTATGGAGCCTTATCTTCTCATCGCTCTCTTTTCCTTTGCAAAAGACATATCGATAGAGGTAGACCTTCTCAAGGTTGGTAAAAACGGCCTGTCCATCCTTGATAACAGCCAGCGAACCACGGATCTTGACTATGTTCATCTCCGCATTTCCGAGGTTATTGAGGATCAGGTCTGCAAAATTGATATATGTGTTGTCATTGATCTTGCGGTCTAGGTATTTGCCGGTAAGCTCTGATGTAATGAACTGCTTGGCAACCTTGGATCTCTGGGCATTTACCCGGATCCACTGCTCTTCGGTTAGCTGCAGCTCTAACTTTTTGACATAATACAGGGGATATCTTATCTGATGGCAGATTCCCAGGGCAATCAGCATATCGCCTGTGAGATTGCCGTTCATATGGGTGTGGAGATCTGCGCGGAATTTCAATTCTTTTTTTACAAAGGTCTTAAAAACAGTCTTATCAAGGCCTAAGCGATAATCCTTGGTCTGGCTCATGAGAGTCTTGGAAATAGCCGGGATCGCAGCCTTCATCTCAACGCGGGCGTCGGGATATATCCTTGCAACTTCGATGTCACCAAGGCTGAAGATATAGCTCTCATGGTTCTGCGCATCAATAAAACAAGGAACCTCGCCTCTTATCACCAGCATTCCGTTCTCGTCATGGGAGAGGGGCAGCCGCACGATTGCTGCGAGATTCCTTATAAGATTGCCTGTGCCGTGGTTGGGCGTGGACAGAACGTAGAGCATTCTGTCCAGGTCCTTGTACAGGCTCACAATAATGTCTTTTTCATTATCCAGGAAAAAGGCTGTGAAATAGGTCATATTGTCACCTCTGTTTTATAAAACCAAGTGCAGCAGTCTCGTTGCCATATTGAAATATACCAGCAGCGAAAGTGCATCAACGATTGTCGTGATCATAGGTGATGCCATAACAGCCGGGTCAAAACCCGCCTTGGAAGCCAGCATGGGAAGGCAACAGCCCACCAGCTTGGCAATAAGTACTACGATAAGAAGGGTCAGGCATACAACAGCCGCAACAGGGACTGAGAGCTTATCCAAAAGAAGCAGCTTAACAAAGCTTGCGGATGCAAGGGTCAGACCGCAGAGAAACGCTACCCTCAGTTCCTTCCATATGATCTTAAAAATGTCGTCAAACTCGATCTCTTTTAGCGAAAGTCCACGAATGATGGATACGCTGGCCTGGGAACCCGCATTACCGCCTGTGTCCATCAGCATTGGAATATATGCTGTCAGAACAACGTAGGCTGCAAGGGCTTCCTGGAAGCCGGTGATGATGGCGCCGGTAAAGGTGGCACTGATCATCAAAAGAAGGAGCCAGGGCATTCTGTTTTTGTAAGTTTCAAATATACCAACCTTGGGATAGGGCTTGTCGGAAGGCATGATAGCTGCCATCTTCTCGATATCCTCAGTGGCCTCTTCTTCCAGAATGTCCACTACGTCATCGATGGTGATGATACCGACCATTCTGGTCTCGTTGTCAACAACGGGCATGGCGGTAAAGCCGTATTTCTGGAACATTCTGGCCGCTTCTTCCTGGTCGGTCATGGTGTTGATGCTGATGACGTTGGTGTTCATTATGTCTCCGATGGTGTCATCGGGATTCATTATCAGCAGGTATCTGAGGGCAACTGTGCCCACAAGGATCTTTTGTCTGGTTACGACGTAGCAGATATTGATGGTCTCAGAATCCACACCCTTTTGTCTGATGCGCTCAATGGCGTCGTTAACGGTCATGTCCTCACGCAGGTCCACGTACTCCACGGTCATGATACTTCCGGCGGAGTCCTCAGGGTAACGCAAAAGATGGTTAATATCAGCTCTGGTCTCAGGGCTGGCATTAGCCAGAATACGCTTAACGACGTTGGCGGGCATCTCTTCCAGAAGATCCGTAGCATCGTCGGCCATCAGATTGTCGATAATATTGGATGCTTCACGATCTGACAGTGATCGAATGATGTACTGCTGTGCATCGAGTTCCAGATCGGCAAAAACATCTGCTGCCATGTCCTTGGGCAGGATCCTGAACATTTTAAGGGAATCCTCATTTTCCATCTCACCCATTGCAGCCGCGATATCGGCTGTGTTCATCTCTGAGATGGTCTGACGGAGCAGTGTGTATTGCCTGCTAGAGAGAAGATCCTGTAAAACTTCAACGATTGTCTTTTCTTCTTCCATTTCCATGGTAATCTCCTTTGTATGTGGTTTTTATGGTACTTCGACCGGGAGCAGGATCACTGCCGCATTTATGTGTATCCGACTTCATTAAAAACCACCACCTTTCATTCGAGATTACATGAAAATCGCATTTCCATGCACTATAATGATAGCACAGTGGGGTGGGTTGTGCAAAAGTAATATTGGGGATAAATAGGCCCGAGTTAAATATGGATTTATATTTATTCCTTTCATTGATAACATGTTGAAAATTGGGGTATCATTGTAGCAGAATACTTTTTGCAGGAGGCGGTTATGCCAAAGGGAACAAATCAGAAACTCAAGCTCTATTATCTTGCCAAGATTCTTGTTCAGAAGACGGACGACACTCATTACCTTACTATGCCTGAGATTCGTAAGCTTCTCGAAGAATACGATGTTACTGCGGACAGGAAGAGTCTATATGACGATATGGAAGCGCTGAGGGTTCTTGGCATTGATGTTATAGGCGAGCAGCGGGGCCGCAACTACTACTACCATGTGGGAGGCAAGCACTTCGAGCTGGCAGAATTAAAGCTCCTGGTGGATGCCATCCAGTCCTCCAAGTTCATAACCGAGCGCAAGTCCTCGGATCTGATCAAAAAGCTCACAGCCCTTGCCAGTGAGCATGAAGCAGCGCAGCTGAAGCGCCAGGTTGTGGTTCAGGGCCGCGTCAAGACCATGAACGAGAGTATCTACTATCTGGTGGACGAGATTCACACAGCCATGATGAGTAACAAGCGCATCACCTTCGAATACCTGACCTGGAATCTGGAAAAAAAGATGGTTCCAAGAAAGGAAGGCCTCTACGAGGAAAGCCCCTGGGCTCTTACCTGGGATGATGAGAATTATTACCTCATAAGCTACGACACCCCCCAGCAGAAGATCAAATTTTTCCGCGTGGACAAAATAAGAAACATCACAATAACAGATAAAAGGCGTGAAGGCCGCGAAGAATTTGAGCAGTACGACATGGCCGCCTGGGCAAGAATGAATTTCGGAATGTTCGGCGGCAAAGAAACTATGGTGAAGATTGCCTTCAACAACAGCTTTGTCGGCATCATGATAGACCGCTTTGGCAAAGATATGCCCATTCGCCCCTCCAAAAAAGATGGTTGGTCGGAAACCACCGTGGAAGTCGCCATCAGCGACCAGTTCTTTGGCTGGATTTTCTCCCTTGCCACCAATGTGGAAATACTGGAGCCTGCAGATGTCAGGCAGCGGTATAAAACAGAGATTGCGAATTTGATCAGCATGTATAAATGATTATTCTTAACAGCATAAAAGATCTGGATTATGAATCTGCAGCACAGAATATATTGGAAAAAAGCCCGAGGCTTCTCAATGAAGTCCCGAGCTTTTCTTTTTTGTAATTCAAATTATTTAACCCATCTTGTGTGTGCATTCTTTACTTCAGGAAGCTCTTTAACGCTTTCGCAGATGCTCTGAAGCTTCTCGTATGAACCATCTTCTACAGTGAACACATAATAGCATCCATATGGGCGATACATTGCAGTAGCATTTGCCACATTCTCAACATTAGCAACTGCACTGCTGTCAAGATCAACATACTCGTTGAACTCTACAACAAATACATTATTTGTATCATGCTCGATGTTTGCCTCAGCAAAACTCTGGTGTCCTGTGATTGCCATAACCATTCCAACAAGTACTGATGTAAAAGTAATAACTAAAGCTTTCATTTCTTATCTCCGTATAAACTAAATCTAAAAAATTTATTAACTGTTTCCGACAAGTGACAATATATCAGATACGCTTATACTTGTAAATACAAAATCCGAAAAAACAATAATTCATTAACGGCGTATAGAAATGAAATAAAATACATCCAGAGCCCATCTGCTTTGCAGCGATTTTTGCGCAATCTCAGACACAAAGAATTCACATTTTACCCGATCAAAAAAGATTGTTGCGAGACGCAAAGTAGAGTGCGTACATATGACTCCGTCACCTTTCATTAGCCAATACACAGATGAGAGGCAGACAACATAAAAAATACTTGTTTTATGTTGTCTGCCTCTCATCGTCCTGCTATTAAAGTGCCTCGTGGCATGTACGTGCGATAACGTCGAGCTGCTGCTCCTTAGTAAGGTTGATGAACTTAACAGCATAACCTGATACACGGATTGTGAAGTTAGCGTACTCAGGCTTCTCAGGATGCTCCATAGCATCGATGAGCTTCTCCTTACCAAATACGTTAACGTTGAGGTGGTGTGAGCCCTGGTTGAAGTATCCGTCAAGGACGTTAACCAGCTTGTTTGCTCTCTCCTCGTCGTCGTGACCAAGAGCGTTAGGATTCATTGTCTGTGTATTTGAAATTCCATCGAGAGCGTACTCGTAAGGAATCTTAGCAACAGAGTTAAGTGAAGCAAGAAGTCCGTTCTTCTCTGCACCGTAGGAAGGTGATGCACCGGGTGCAAATGAAGCGAATGCAGGTCTTCCGTCAGGTGTAGCACCTGTAGCCTTACCATAAACAACGTTAGATGTGATTGTAAGGATAGATGTTGTAGGCTCGGAATCACGGTATGTGTGGTGCTTCTCGATCTTCTTCATGAAGGTCTTAAGGAGCCATACAGCGATCTCGTCTGCTCTCTCATCATCGTTACCGTATCTTGGGAAGTCTCCCTCTACCTTGTAGTCGATAACAAGGCCTGACTCGTCACGAACGGTAGAAACCTTAGCATACTTGATAGCTGAAAGTGAATCTACAACGTGTGAGAAGCCTGCGATACCTGTAGCGAAGGTACGTCTTACGTTTGTATCGATAAGAGCCATCTCAGCTGCTTCGTAGTAGTACTTGTCGTGCATGTACTGAATGAGGTTGAGGATGTTTACATAGAGTCCTGCAAGCCAATCCATCATGATGTCGTACTTGTGCATTACTTCGTTATAATCAAGAACTTCTGAAGTGATAGGAGCCATCTCAGGACCTACCTGCATGTGCTTGCCGTCCTTTGTAAGGAACTTCTCATCCTTACCGCCGTTGATAGCGTAAAGAAGGCACTTAGCAAGGTTAGCTCTTGCTCCGAAGAACTGCATCTCCTTACCTGTCTGTGTAGCAGATACGCAGCAGCAGATGCTGTAGTCATCGC
The DNA here is from genome assembly GCF_028539135.1 of Butyrivibrio sp. DSM 10294. Lineage (NCBI taxonomy): Bacteria > Bacillati > Bacillota > Clostridia > Lachnospirales > Lachnospiraceae > Butyrivibrio > Butyrivibrio sp. DSM 10294. Next base: position 31,623 of record NZ_JANSWL010000039.1, read on the forward strand.
CCCAGATAGGTCTCATAACATCGTCGTTCTCGTACTGAATTGAAGATGTTGTAACAGAGATCTTAGCAGCATACTTCTTGAAAGTAGCAGGGAGCTTGGATGTGTAGAGCACTGTAAGGTTAGGCTCAGGTGAAGGTCCCATGTTCTCAAGAGTATGAAGGAATCTGAAGTCGTTCTTAGTAACCATGTGACGGCCGTCCATACCAAGACCGCCAACCTCAAGTGTAGCCCAAACGGGATCGCCTGAGAAAAGGTTGTTGTATGAAGGAATACGAGCAAACTTAACCATTCTGAACTTCATTGTCATGTGGTCGATAAGCTCCTGAGCTTCCTTCTCAGTAAGAGTACCCTCACGAAGGTCTCTCTCAATATAGATATCAAGGAATGTTGAAACACGTCCAACTGACATTGCAGCACCGTTCTGTGTCTTGATAGCTGCAAGGTATCCGAAGTAGAGCCACTGAACTGCCTCTCTTGCGTTCTTAGCAGGCTGTGAGATATCGAAGCCGTATACAGCTGCCATCTCCTTCATGCCCTTAAGTGCTCTAACCTGCTCGGAGATCTCCTCTCTCTGACGGATGATGTGATCAAGCATTGTTCCGTCGCCGCAGTTGTTGTAATCTTCCTGCTTCTTCTGGATAAGGAAGTCGATACCGTACAGAGCAACTCTTCTGTAGTCGCCTACGATACGTCCACGTCCGTATGTATCAGGAAGACCTGTTACGATGTGGCTGTGTCTTGCAGCTCTCATCTCAGGTGTGTATGCATCAAATACTGCCTGGTTGTGAGTCTTGTGGTACTCTGTGAAGATCTTGTGGAACTTCTCGTTTACCTTGTAGCCGTATGTCTCAGCAGCTTCCTCAGCCATCTTGATTCCGCCGTAAGGCATGAATGCTCTCTTAAGGGGCTTGTCTGTCTGAAGACCTACTACAGTCTCAAGATCCTTCATAGACTCATCGATATATCCGGGGCCATAAGCTGTGAGGCTTGAAACAACCTCTGTCTCGCACTCAAGAACGCCGCCCTTCTCACGCTCTTCTTTCTGGAGCTCCTGAAGTCTTCCCCAAAGCTTATCTGTAGCTTCTGTGGGATCTGCTAAAAAGCTCTCATCTCCGTCATAGGGTGTGTAGTTATTCTGGATGAAATCACGTACATTTACGTCATCCAGCCAGTGGCTTCCTTTAAAGCCTCTCCATGCTTCTTTCATAATATTCTCCTTCTTAAAAAACAAAGTGCTTGTTAAAGTTTTATCACTTATTTTTCCGAAGGTTATCTTATCAAAGCGACATTATGTAAACATTGATTGTAATCAAGTTTGTGCTTGTTCACAAAATGGTCACAATATTTTTTTAAATTAGTAGAGTCTTTTTTTGAAAAAGGAGAGAATAAATGTATCAGTATCTTGAAGATAATAATTCTAATTCAAGCCCAATAGCATTTGAAACTCAGGATAATCCGCAGCCTCCCGTGCAATTTGACACAGAAGCTGCGCTGAAAGACCGCAACGATCGTCTTCGCGGCGAGTTTCTTTTAGAGGAGAGCAATCCGAACATCAAGCGTGAGTATCTTGAGTCAGATATAGATTCCGACATCAGACAACAGCTGGCCAAACAGGAAGAATACGCAGACGCAGCGAATCCTTTTTCCAAGAATAGCGACGACAGCAGACACACTTCTCGTAGCAAAAGGAAACAAAGCCCCTTCATGATTTCCATGCTAAAGGTGTCGGCTGTATTTTTAGTGGTATTCTCACTAATCGCCGGCTATGCCCGTTTCTCAAGTCGTCCCGATGTCACCGACAAGCAGCACCCCTTCACTGTGACAACCCTGTCACAGGATGCGGATCTTGTAGATTCCTGCAATATAGATTTTTACGACTTTTACCTTACAAGCGACGGCGATCTGTACATGTACGACACCCGCTTCAACGAGACCTATCTTGCAGATAACAATATTACCGCCATCTACTATAACGAAAACTTCAGCGATGCCCATTTTATCTACGCCACCAAAGAAAACGGAAGCCGAACCGGTATCGTCAAGATCACCACTTCAAAGGAGTATCAGACACTCCTTTTAGGTGAGCATTACCCCCAGATGGTTTCCTCCGACGGCAGATTTCTTTTTTACAGCGACAGACAAAACGGCGGCATGCTCTATGTTTACGACAATTATTCAGAGACAAGCTTCAAGGTAAGTCATCTCAAGGATTCTTGTGTAATTGCCTCCAACAAAAAAGGTGATGCCGTCCTTATAAGGGACAACATCACCGGTGATATCTATGGCTGGAACGAAGCCGATTACAGAGATGATAAAGACCTCGAATATATCTGCAGCGGCAAAACCGAGTACACCATAAACTATGATTCTGATACCGCTATCACCATCAGCTTCAAGGATAAAAACGGAATGCAGCGTGTTGCGGTGTCACATGACAAGATTTACACGTGGGTGTATAAGAATTCAAGAGGATAAATTCGCTTCTCTGGAACGCTTGACCAGATGCTCTATTTGAATACATTGAATTATTGTTGAATAAATCTTACTATCAAATTCTTTATTGCTCTTGCAATAAACCCAATCATTTAAGACGTCAAAGTCAAGATAGTCAGACCAGTAATCCCGATCAAGCCATTCAAGATACTCTTTCCTGCTATTAATTGTTTCCTCTTTTAAACCGCCGTCTTCTTTCTCATTCTTTTTATTCATGACAGTGTTTTTCATGCTGATGCTCTCTTTAGACTTCAGCCAGTACAAGGACTCTGGCATAATATCCTTGAAAGCCTCTCTGAAAATATATCGATTATAGTACCAGTTATGGTATAAATACCTGGGAATGCCCAGTGCAAAATCAATTACTCTATAGTCAAGATATGGTGTCAAATATCTTATACCGGTACAACTCCCGTAGAAAGCCAAAACATCGAGTCTGTTTCTGCTGCCTCCTTGCCTAATATACCTAACAGGGTCGTATGCAAAATATAATAAAGGTAAAGCTTTTGTTTTATTTTTCTCAGCAAACTCAGGCTTCATAACAGGGTTAGCACCCGCATCCACATGGAAAAAAGGCTTTAACAACTTTTCTCTGGCATATTTTAAATTATCTCTAATAAGCCCAATGGTCTTAATAAGTCTGTATTTCGAAACACTACTCCTTGAATACATCAGTCGCAAATAATGATAGTACTCATGATAGTGCAGCATTTCATATGGATTTGCCCTGTGACTAACGCCTTCATCACCTCCGTGACCGGTAAAAACAAATTTAACACCTTGATTCCTCATAAATGAAGCAGTCTCATAGATTTGGGCTGTATTCATATAGTGTGGAAATGCATATTTTATATAATAATAGGTATTTTTATATTTTCCTTCAGTATCCAAAAAGAAACGTTGATTAAGAGTCTCGTCCCCGTCAATCTGTATTTTCAGCCCCCCATAGTTACATTCTATTCCTGCCTTTTCACATACATCTTTTATTACAAGGCGCTCATCCTTTTCCACTATAGGTAGATAATCTTCCCCAGGAGTCCAGGAATAATACACGCAGTCTTTTCTCAATCCTGCCAAAAGCAGATCAATCACGCTTGAATCTAAGCCCCCTGACAATTCCGCTCCAATTCGAAATGATGATGCTCTTGCTCTAATAGCAACAGCATTCTCTACTAACTTCCTAAGTTCACGAGTATACTCTGTCCTATTCTTACAGCGAATCTTTTTTTCTCCGGGAATCCAATAGTAGCCTTCGTTACATGTTATTTTAGAATCAGAAAAATCAAACTTTACATAACCACCGGGAGACACACATTTGATTCTACGATATTCAGTATTTGTTGCTGAATGCTCAGATGCACCTATCATCGCATAATACAATAGTTCTTCATTAACTGAAACATCTGTATCCTCTACAGAAGTAATGCCTCTGATATCCGTAGAAAAAATCACTCTCTTATCATCCTGATAGTAAAAAAGTGGCCTGATTCCCATGTGATCTCTAAACAGCACAAGTTGCTTTCCAAAATCATCCCAAATGGCTCCTGCGAAATCTCCATTTATGTCTTTTAAGCCTTGAATCCCTTTTTCTTTTATTGTACAAAAAATATAATCATGGTCAGATTGTTCTGTTTCATTCTCTGAAAATACAAATGCATCAATGGCTCCTAGCATGCTTCCGTTCTTCATTAGATAATTATCAGCATTTGAATCCTTTTCTCTCAAACGCTCAGGCTTGATTCCCAAAAGAAAGGTCTCTGTAACAGTCCTTTGATTCTCCAAATCACCGTACAGACCATTCCACTTAGTCAATCCAATGTAATTAGTTTGTTCGATTTTATTTTTTGAAACTACACCATATATTCCACTCATAATTCACCATGAACCACTTCAAAATCTCATTATTATACTAACTGACATATACAAAAATAAGAGCTCATCAAATGTCTTTGATGAGCTCTTTAACACCAATTTAAGACGACTGAATTATGATAACTTATCAGTAAACTCTTCTTCCTCAGGAGTTGATTCTGTACCCTTTTCTTCCTGGCCCTTATCGCCTTTAGGAGTATGGTCATGTGTGCCCCCATACCATGTGCAACTCTCGTGATCATCGCACCAGAATCCTCCAGCAGTCTCTGTAAGGTTTAATTCTGCAAGTTCAGGTGTGTTCCATTTCTTCATTATAACTCTCCTCCGTTTTCTGTATTTTTAGTATATTCTTTAGGATATTTCATATTCTATCGAACTGCTATTCATAGGTCAATAATTCTTTCATCATTGTTACATATAGCCCCTCCCAAAGCCTTGAATTGTCTGAGTTTTATAGGTTCATTTAATCTATAATTTATACATTTTTGTTATTTGTCAAAAACTATCTATTTGGATTGCTTTTTGTCTGATTATTTTATACCAATGGGGACGGTTCTGTTTGGTATAGTTTTTCACGAAAAACTATACCAAACAGAACCGTCCCCATTGGTATAAAATCACCCACACAGGTGTATCTTCCTTTATCTATCCCCTATAGCCTTTTTTATTGTTGGCCTGGAAACACCGGTAAGTCGTTCAATTTGTCTAAGTGTCACGCCTCTGCCATGAATTTTTTTCAACACATCAAAGCGTTCGTTCTTGTCCATGGATTTTAGTCCCTTTTGATTTTTATCTTCAGGCACATATTCCCTTACTATTTCTTCGGCCCAGGTATCATCATGCTTTTCATCGTACTCCATGCAGCTATCGTCATTCTCGGTTCCAATGAATTTTCGATAACGTTCCCCGTTATCTATAAATTTTTTGACGTAGCTAAAGTCCATATACTCCGGCGGATTAAAGTAATCCCAGTAACTACTCCATCCATACTTAGATGCGCTGCATATTCCAGCCTTCTGCGGATTATTCAAAATGTATCTGAAGACAGTAAAAAAATATCTGCCATCATCCACCGGCTCGCTCCTTTACCTATCCTGAAACAGATGACCAACACGGTTGTACTTGGCTTTGAAATAATAGGAATAGCTTGCGGCACGTGGCTTTCGTGACATTATTTTCTCCTATGACTTATTAATGACTTTTTTGGAAATGTCCGGCTGAAATATCATTGCCGTGTCTGAAGGCTCAGAACTGAGCTCACGACTAGGGTAGCATAAACTGCCTGTCATGTAAACAGCTTTGGTGCAATCTTAAGAAAGCCTTAAGAAATTTATGTTTTGTCGCATTTTTATTTACATGATGCCAAAGCAATCTGCTCTTTTTGATTCTACGCAATGTTTTAGTTTGATATAATTACCATAGATTATCGGGCAAACTACATCAGCGGGACGTTTTTATACCAATGGGGACGGTTCTGTTTGGTATAGTACACGATAGTATAGTTACAGAAAGACGAGGAAATAATTATGATAAAAGGAGCAATCCATTCCATAGAGACTTTCGGTTCCGTTGACGGGCCGGGCATCAGATTTCTTGTATTCCTTAAGGGGTGCAAGCTTCGCTGCAAGTATTGCCACAACGCAGACACCTGGGATCCCAATTCCGAGGATATGAGAAGTGCCGATGAGCTGCTGGACTTCGCAGAAAGGTACAGAACCTATTGGGGAGAAGACGGTGGAATCACTGTCAGCGGCGGAGAGCCCCTGCTTCAGATTGATTTTCTTTTGGAATTCTTCAAGAAGGCAAAAGAAAAAGGCATAAACACCTGCATAGATACAGCGCTTCAGCCTTTTACAAAAGAGGAGCCCTTCTTTTCCAAATTCCAAGAGCTCATGAAATATACGGATTTGTTATTGGTTGATATCAAACACATCGACAGAGATGAGCATATTAAGCTCACAGGTCTTCCCAACGAGAATATCATCGAAGGCATGAAGTACCTCTCAGAGATTGACAAACCCATCTGGATCAGACACGTACTGGTTCCGGGCATTACCGACAACGACGAGTATCTTCACAAGACCAGAGCGTTCATCGAAACTCTCTCCAATGTAAAAAGAATTGATGTATTGCCCTATCACACCCTTGGCCAGCACAAGTTTGAAGCCCTAGGCATTCCCTACCAGCTGGAAGGCGTCAAATCCCCCACCGCCGACCGCGTCGAAAACGCCCGCAATATTCTAAACGGCAAATAATACACTATCTCCCTTCTATCCATGATTGCTATAGACCGGGAAAAAGGGAGATTATACTCTGCAAGCGCATCTTCTACCGGTGTCATAGCACAGGACAAGGTGCTCTGGGACAGAAAAGCGGCTTGTCCGTCCTCTATCACTGTGAGACGTATATCTCCCTCAGGGCGTCTCGGTCCAGTACTTTAATCTTGCCGTGGCCTGTGCGGGTGATAAGATTCATCTTCTCCATCTCCCTGAGCTTACGACTGACCGTCTCAGTCCTAAGGCTCACACTGGCAGCGATATCATCGAGCTTGAGCACGATGTCATCAGTGGCGCTTCGGTCCACTCTGTACATGAGGAATCCAGCAAGTCTAGCCATGGGATCCTTGGTAGACAGTAGCATGTTTCTCTCGTTGGCATCGTGAAGTTTTTTACTGAGAAGAATGATGGTATTCATGGCTGCAGTAGGGTCATTTACCACCTTGATGAAATCATCCCTGTGTATCTGACAGATGGATGCATTGGTAAGGCACACTGCAGAATAAGGATAAATACTGCCATCCAGGAACATTCCTTCCCAGATGATATCGTGGTCCGCAAGAATAGTAATGATCTGCTCTCTTCCAAGGGAGTCATAACGGCAGAGCTTGACTCTGCCTTTTCTTATGATACAGATGGAATCAACAGGGTCACCTTCTCTGAAGAGATAACTGTTCTTCTTGAGCGTCTCATGAACCGAGTGCTCCATAAGGCTCACCTGGGCGTTGACAGGAAGACCCTCGATAAGAGGCACGCTCTCTGTGCAGAAGCCGCCGCATTCCTCGCAGATATTAAGTCCTACAATACCCCTCTTCAAGGCATTGTTCTGACCTTCCGATGGCTTCTTATATATTCCGTTGTTTCTGATATTTTGATTTCTTTCGCTCATGATCTACTCCACAGATAGCAATAAGCCTGTGTTCTTGCGGCAAAAGGTTCTGTCTTAAGGAGCTGTCTTACCTGCTCCTTGGTATACCAGCCGGGCTCGATCTCTTCCAGAGTAGAGCTGCTCTTGGAAAAAGTCCCTGCGGCTCTTCCAACACAGCACACGTTCTTCTCATTGGAAAATCCCACAGCACTGTAGCTCTCTCCGATCCAGTCATCAATAGCCACAAGGTCAAGACCTGTCTCTTCCTTAAGCTCGCGCCTTGCGCTCTCCTCCGGAACTTCTCCGGGGTCGATAAGACCTGCCGGAAAATTGTAGACCCAGGCACCGGGAGCCATTCTGAATTCCCTGTTGATAAGGATCTTCTCTCCGGTCTCGTCATGCATGATCAGCACAACTGCGTCCACTTTCTTGTTATGTATATCCTCAAAGCCCTTGAGATTGGGATTTCTGCTGATTATCTCATAGACTTTGTCGATGTTGTCTTCTGTTTTGTAGTGAAGGTCATAGCGGGTGATAAAATGGCCCTGCTCCTTCTTTTCTAAGTATTCAAATCGCATACTATTCTCCATCATTACTCCGCGATATCGCATGACTCCTCTACGTTCTCGTCATGCTACGTCCACTCGGAAATCGATGTGCTCATAAATATCGCGCATCTTTTTTCCTCATGTCCGTTCAGTCATTTCATAAACACAACGCTTTGTGCACGCACAGCATTGTATTTACTCATTCCTTATATCGCTCATATTCAAATCGCATACTATTCTCCATCATTACTCCGCGATATCGCATGACTTCTCTACGTTCTCGTCACCCAAAAATCAACAAGCGCCGTACACAATCTGTCTGATTCCGCGGATAAAGTTATAATCACAACCGCCCTCAATCTGCTGCATATAGATCACGATCAGCTCCTCGGTGGGATCAACAAAGAAATAGGTTCCTGCCATTCCGTCCCATCCATATTCGCCAATACTGCCGTTTGAGCAGGCAGCGGAAGGATCCGTCAGAATCCTGAAATAGTTGCCGTATCCATAGCCAACACAGCTGTCCAGATCCAGCGCATCCTGCTGAAGAGGTGTGAGCTGTGGGCTTGTCATAAAGGCAAGGGTCTTCTTGCCGATAAGCTCTTTGCCGTGATAAGAGCCCTTGTTAAGTAGCATCTGGGCAAAATGCGTATAGTCGTTGATAGTTGAATACAGCCCTGCGCCGCCGCTCTCAAATAAAGGCTCCCTTGTGGGATGCTCCATGGACAGGCGTCTTCTGACATCATCCTCTGCTCTCACTGCCTTACCTGTCTTATCTCTTCTGTAGAGAACAGCTGCTCTGAAGGCCTTGCTGTCGTCAATCTTAAATCCTGTATCCTCCATGTTAAGAGGAGTAAATATCTCCTTTTTCAAAAACTCGGAATACTTCTGTCCTGTGATAACCTCCATCACCGCTGCCATAACATCCGCGGAATAACCGTATCTGAATCCGGTTCCCGGCTCGAAGGCAAGATAGCCTTCCGCCAGTTTGTTGCAGAAATCCACGTTGCTCTTAAGGATTCCCGACTGTCTCTGGGCCGTTGCTTCCTTCACAACCTTGCCCATAGATCTCTCTGCCTCACCGAAATCACCGGGATACACAATGCCGGAAGTCATGTTCAACAGATCTTTTATCAAAATAGGATTCTCCGCCTTCTTGATTCCCTCCGGAGAAGCAACCTTGCAATCCTTGAAGGCAGGCAGATAATCGGATACCTTGCTCATAAGGTCCAGCTCACCTCTCTCATAGAGCATCATGGCTGCCATGGCGGTGATGGGCTTAGTCATACTGAAAATCTTGTAGATGCTATCCTCCCTGTCGGGCTCAAGGTGATTCTCATAGACTCTTTTGCCCTTGTGTTCCACAACAAGAGCTGCGCCCTGGATTCTCCCGAGCTTCTGCTGAGCCTCCATATATGTAGTCAGTCTGCCAAGTTTCCTGATATTCATAAACAAATCCTTCCAATTTATTCTTGTAATACGCTCAAAAGCTGTGAGAACCCCGCAGAGTCTCACAGCCTTTTAATGACAATGTCTAACTGTGTCAATACTTAACCGCAGGCAATTCGTACTTTCTCTCATAGAATTCAACTGCCTTGTCGAAGTCCTCACGCTTGTCAGCCTTCAGCGCTTCAAGGTATCCGTGGGCATCATAGGCATCGTCGTTAACCTCAATGATACCAACCGCGATATTGCTGCAGTGATCGGCAATCCTCTCAAAATCTGTTCCGATGTCGCTAAGATCAAATCCCTGCTCGATGGTACATTTGCCTTTGCGAAGTCTTCTCACATGACGGCGCTTAACTTCCTTCTGTATTCCGTCGATGGTTTCCTCAAGGGGCTCAATTTCTTTGGCCACAACCATATCCAGATTCTCGAAGCTCTTAAGTGACAGCTCCACAATCTCCTGAACCGCTGCAGAAAATACACCCATCTCTATCTCTGCCTTAGGTGAGAACTTCCTCTTGTTGTCTGACATATTCCTGGCCTTCTGCATGATATTGAGGGCGTGGTCACTGATTCGCTCATAGTCGGTGATACAGTGCAAAAGAACTGAAAGTGTATGGCTGTCCTCCTCACCAAGGTGGTGGGAGTTAATCTTCATAAGATAAGTTCCCAGCTGATCCTCGTAGCGGTCAACCTTTCTCTCAAGATAGTCAACCTCATCCGCGATCTCTGAATCAAATTCATTGATAAGGCCGATTGCCTTAACCAGAGCATCCCTTGACATAGTAGCCATCTCAACCGCAGCCTGTCTTGCCTGCTGAAGAGCAAAGGGCGGGTTCTTTAAGAAGCGCTCGTCCAGAGTACGAATAGCCTCGTTCTCCTCCTGCTCCTTTTTCTCCTTCTCATCGATAGGAATAGTCTTAAGAGCCAATTTAACAAGGAGTCCTGCAAAAGGCAGCATAAGAGGCGTTGCCACAAGGTTGATGAGCGTATGGATTCCGGCGATACCAACCATTCCGCTCTGCTCCTCCATGAATGCAAAATGTACAAAGGAATTGACTGTATAGAAGATGATCATAAAGAGTGAAGCCTTGATGATATTGAAGTAAAGGTGCATCAGGGCTGTTCTCTTACCGTTCTTGTTGGCACCAAGGGATGAAAGGATCGCTGTAATACAGGTTCCTACCTCTGCGCCCACAACCACGGGAATAGACATGCTGTATTTAACGCTGACTGATAATGAGAGAGCCTGCAGTACACCGATGGTTCCGGCAGAACTCTGAATTACCATGGTAAAGATGATACCAACCAGAAATCCGATTATTGGATTGGAAAAAGTTGTAAGGAAATCCACAAATGAATCAACTTCCTTAAGAGGTGAAACAGCGCTGGACATGCTGCTCATACCAAACATAAGAACCGAGAAGCCAAGAAGAATGGTTCCGATATTCTTCTTTTTGTCGCTCTTGGCAAACATATACAGACCGATACCGATTATCGCCAGGAAAGGCGTAAAGGATGCGGGCTTTAACAGATTGATCAAAAAGTTGTCACTGCTGATTGCGTTTAATGAAAGAAGCCATGCGGTAAAGGTTGTTCCGAGGTTGGCACCAAGGATAACGCTTACTGCCTGCTTGAGAGTCATGATACCTGAATTAACAAGACCAACAACCATTACGGTTGATGCAGATGATGACTGAACAAGAGCCGTTACACCGACTCCGAACAGATAGGCTATGATAGGATGCTCCGTAACCTTGGCAAGAACTGCCTCGAGCTTACCTCCGGCTGCCTTGGTGAGGCCTCCGCTCATAACATTCATTCCATAAAGAAACATGGCAAGACCGCCTACGAGTCCTGCGACCAAACTGAACATTTGAAGTGCTGTCATTTTTCCTCCGATAGGTATTCTCTCCTGAGGGGCTCCAGTGTCCCTTAGTACCTATATTCTTAAATCCTTCTCATTGCTACAGCTATATATTACAGTATTAAGCTAAAAATTACCATAAAGAAATGCTTTTTATGTCAAATGTTTAACCATTTTAATATATGTGCCATAGTTGCACTGACTAAGCTCCACCTTCTTGCCGTTGTAGGAATGTCCGTAAATATTCTCCTCCACCTCTACCTGCTCGCTGACTGCAAACCCCAGCTTGTTGCACAGATGGATGGACACCAGATTCTCCTTTTTAACCAGAGTCTGGACCTTATCGAACAAAAGAATGTCACGGCCGTAGTCAAGGATTGCTTTGCAAGCCTCGAAGGCATAGCCCTGCCTCTGAAACTGCGTTCCTATCAAAAAGCCCAGCTCAATGTCCTCAAATCCGTTCCTTACGGAATATCCCGCTCTTCCAATGATTCTGCCATCGATAAGCCTTACGATAGTCCACACGCCAAAGCCCATAAGGCCGTAGACCTTCTCAATGTAGTCCTTCTGATATCTCTTCTCATCCGCCGGATCATCGAAAAGTCCCTCCATATACCTGGTCATTTCCGGATCCGCGTAGATCTTGTAGAATTCATCAATATCTTCCAGGGTGGTCTCTCTGATAAGTAACCTCTCAGTCCTAAGAACCTCCCAGGGCTCCCCTGCGTATCTCTGATAGGTCTTAACAAAAGAGTCGAAATCTATCTCGGTAAGCTCTGAAAAAATGTATTTAAGGTCCTTAAACTTCTCATCCTTATTAAACTCATGCCACAGTCCGGTAATATAATATCCGCGGCCTTTTAGTTTCTCCGCCATACTGCCGCTGTCGCAGATAACCAGCATCTCTCCGGGCTCTCCGGGAATACTGATATTGGTCTCCTCATCTGCATATACCACAGATGCATCCACTTTGTTTTCTTTAATATATTCAATCGTCTCTCCAATCTGGGAAGTTATGATCTCACTGTCCATGAATTCACTTCTCAGAACAAAAACTACCGTTTTTAACACCATATCACCTCAAAAACAGAAACTTTCAAACTTAATTATAAGGCACAGGCATGTTTTTTTAAACAACAAAAAAACGCAGCCCGCATATTTACTGGTTTCCGGGCGCGTTCATAATTTGTTTACAATTAATTAAAAGCTTGTTTACTCAGAATCATCTTTTGGACATATAGGCTTGTTAATATAATATTGTCAGATGAGTTAAGACAATACCAAATAAAAAACTTTTTCATAATATGCCAGGTAAGGAAGCTTACCTGGCATCCTCCCTTTTTAGAGCAAATTTTATGGCATGTCGTTTCCGACATGCCATTTTCTAATCGCTAAAAGTCATCACTGTGCATTTCCCTGAAGAAACTTCTCAAGATCAGCTACTGCTGTCTCTTCGTCGCTTCCCTCAGCTATTACAGTTACTTCCTCACCTGTGTTGAGGTTAAGTGTCATCATTCCCATGATGCTCTTGGCGTTAACTTTTTTAGACTGAGCCTCGATGTGCATTGTACTCTCGTACTTGGATGCGAGCTGAACGAGCTCTGCAACAGGTCTTGCCTCAAGTCCTCTTGGTAACTTGATTTCGATAGATTTTGTGATCATAATTCCCCTCCTTGCCGGGCTTACACTGTGTAAGCTATAAACTGCAGGTATTTCAAACATTACATTGTATCAGAGCCTGATCTTCTCAGCCAGTTCGCTGAGCTTGCGGAGCCTGTGATTGACTCCCGATTTACCCACCGGCGGATCAAGATAGCCACCCAGTTCTCCAAGAGTTGATTCCGGGTGTTCCAACCTTACTTCGGCCATCTCTCTGAGTCCGTCCGGAAGCTTGTTAAATCCGTAATGGTCTCTGATATAGGTGATATCCTCAATCTGCTTGGCGGCGGCATTAACAGTCTTGGCAATATTGGCCACGTCGCAGTTGACACGTCTATTGATGGAGTTGCGCATTTCCTTGACAATACGAAGATTCTCAAGATTCATGAGACTGACGGGAGCCTCCATAATATTCAGAAGATCTACAATTCCTGCACCTTCCTTAACATAAAGGACATGGTATTTCTTCCTCTGAACTATTCTGGCTTCTATATCAAAACTCTCGATCATCTGCTGAAGCGCCTTAGCCTGTCCCTCATAGTTACAGACAAACTCCAGATGATATCCCTTGTTTGGATCGCTTATGGAGCCGGTACACAAAAAGGCATCACGTAAAAAAGCCCTTTTACAACAGGAATTCCTGGTAACCATAGGGCTTGCCCCATTGTCAAATTCCCTGACCTTACGGTCGCCGTCAAGCATTCTGATGGCCCCAAGGACTGAGTCCAGTTCCTGCCTGTCAGTAAGAACAGGCCGATAAACTCTGCCCCCTTCCTTAATTTCAGGGATATTCTCCAAAAAGCTAGTTCTTATATTAAATGCTTTTTTTAATAATGTAAAGAACTTTCTGACTGCCAGCTCATTCTCATCCTGCAAAAACAGCGCAGCCACGCCGTTTTCGTCGGACTCCACATAACCCTCGCAGGTAATTATCGCAGCAATCTCAGCCAGCTGACAGTGCCTCGGTCCTCCGATCCTGGCAGCAAGTTCTTCTTTAACCTCTGCTGAAAAAGACATATATTTTTCCTACTTATTGTTCTTGATGTCCCTGTGAGCAAGCTTGATTCCGATATTGCCTCCGGACTCCCGAAGCCTGTCAAACAGCTCGTTGGCGATGGTTACGCTTCTGTGCTGTCCGCCGGTGCAGCCTATTCCCACAACCAGCTGGTACTTGCCCTCCTGAACGTAGCCGGGAATAAGGAATTTCAGCATATCCTCCAGCTTATCCAGGAATTGTCCGCACTCAGGGAAGCTCTTAACATAGTCCTGAACTCCCTTGTCATTGCCGGTCTGATGTTTCAGTTCATCAATATAGTAAGGATTAGGTAAAAATCTGACGTCAAAAACCAGATCCGCATCGGCAGGGATTCCGTACTTAAAGCCAAAGGAAAGTATTGTCACCATCAGCGAATTGTAGGCCTTATTCTTAACAAAAATTCGGTCCAGCTCTTCCTTAAGCTCTCTTGTAAGAAGCTGCGTGGAATCGATGATGTAGTCAGCACGCTTTTTTACCTCGGAAAGAACAGCTCTCTCCTTATCAATTCCGTCTTCAATTCTGGCGCCAACATCATTTACATTCATAGGATGTACACGCCTAGTCTCCTTGTAACGCTTGATAAGCACCTGGTCACTGGCATCCATGAAAAGAATCTCAACGGGGATTCCCCTGCGCTTAAGGGAGTCGATTATTCCCGGAACTTCTTCAAAACTCTGTCCGGCTCTGGCATCTATGCCCAGAACCACCTTATTGATCTCATTGTCCGGCATGGTAATAAGATCGGCAAACTTCTCAATAAGGGATACCGGAATGTTGTCAACGCAGTAATAGCCTGCATCTTCAAGCATATGGATAGCTGTGGCCTTACCGCCACCGCTCATTCCTGTAACAATTACGAATCTCATCTCAAGATCCTTTCTCTCTGACTGTAATTAAACAAATACGATTAAAAGTCTCCCAACATTATAACTTCCGGTTCGAGAGTAACTCCCGATTCCTTCAGAACCTTCTCTCTAACATCGCAGATAAGCCTGTATACATCTGTAGATGTGGCATCTCCCATATTTACTACGAAGCCGCAGTGCTTGTCTGAAACTCTCGCTCCGCCCACCTGATAGCCTCTAAGTCCCGCATCTTCGATAAGCTTGCCGGCAAAATAGCCCTCGGGACGCTTGAAGGTTGATCCTGCGCTTGGATACTCCAGTGGCTGCTTCTCTTTTCTCTTAAGAGCAAGTTCGTTCATAGTCGCAATAATCTGTTCGTTGTCGCCTTTTTCAAGAGAAAGAGTAGCTTCAAGAACAACGTAGCCCTTATTCTTAATAGAGCTGGTTCTGTATCCGAACTCCATGGCCTCGTTGTCATAGGTCACGATATCTCCCTCCGGAGAAAGAAGTGTAACACTCTCTGTTATCATCTTCATCTCTCCGCCGTAGGCTCCCGCGTTCATGATCATGGCGCCACCTATGGTTCCGGGAATTCCTGCCGCAAATTCAAAGCCTGTCATGGAATGCTCTCTGGCAACCGCCGCTATCTGTGAATTAAGGCAGCCTGCCTCGGCGACAATCTTGTTCTCACCCAAGGTTTCCAGCCCCTTAAGACCGGAGACAGATACGATCACTCCGTCATATCCCTTGTCGGAAACAAGGAGATTACTGCCATTCCCCAAGATGAAAAAAGGACTATTGCTCTCCTTAATAATCGTCATGGACCGTATAAGTTCGTCCCGTGAAGACGGCCTTATAAATAAGCTTGCAGGCCCACCGGTTCTAAACGTGGTGTGCCTGCTCATGGGTTCATCTATTAATATATTTTCTTCCGAAAGTATCCCTCTAAGGGATGTAAGTAATTCTTCCTTCAAAAGATTGTTCTCCATCCAGTTAACAAAATAGCATTAGTACAGGAGCATCTTAGCTGCGCCGTATACGCCTGCATCATTTCCAAGCTTGGCAAGAGCGAATTTAGCATCTGCACAGCCCGGGAATACGTACTTCTTGAAGCTTGGCATAAGAAGGTCAAAGAGCATATCTCCTGCCTTGGATACGCCGCCGCCCAGTACTATGATCTCAGGGTTAACTACGCTGGCTGTGATGGCAATACCTTTTCCAAGGTAATAACCGTATCTCTCAGCGATCATGGTTGCTACTGCATCGCCCTTCTTGGCCGCATCAAAGATATCCTTGCACTCAAATGAACCGCCGCGAAGAACGCTGTCCTCTGTGGTCTCTGCAAGAACTCTCTTGGCGATTCTTACAGCTCCTGTTGCGCTTGCGTACTGCTCAAAGCAGCCATGGTTACCGCATCCGCAGGTATCAGGCTCATCATCCACAAGATGAATGTGTCCGATCTCTCCGCCTGAACCCTTGGCACCGTTAAGGATCTTGCCTTCGTTGATGATTCCGCCGCCGACACCGGTTCCCAGTGTTACAAGCAGCATATTGGCATATCCCTGTCCGCCGCCCTTCCAGGACTCTCCGAGAGCAGCAACGTTAGCATCGTTACCGGCCTTAACGGGAAGCTTAACCTTGGAGTGAAGCTCGTTGACAACGGCTCTGTTCTCCCATCCAAGGTTAACTGCCTGATAGCACAGTCCGTCAACATTAACCGCACCCGGAACACCGACACCTACACCTACGATATCTGAATCGTTGAGGTTCTTCTCATTAATCTTGCCTCTGATTGCTTCCGCAACATCAGTAAGAACCAGCTCTCCGCCATTGTCGGTCCTTGTGGGAACCTCCCAAAAATCTACCTTCTCACCGGTCTCAGTCAGAAGACCGATCTTGGCGGTTGTGCCGCCGATGTCTGCTCCGAATACGTATCTTGCCATCTTTTTTCGTCTCCTCTATGTATGAATATTATAATTTACTCCGTGAATGATGTAGTGTACTCCGTGATAAACGCATGGCTTCACTTCGTTCTCGCCATGCTACATACATTCGGAATCCGCACTACCGCGCTACTTCCTCATGTATGTTCGGTCTTCAAGGTCATGAGCTTCATTGTGCGAGCACATGAAGGTTATGACCTTGAATCCCTGTATCACTCATCATCTTCATCGTCTTCACTGCGACGACGCGCAAGGGAATTCTGAACGCGGTTGTAGAGCTCCTGAGCTGCGTTGTAGCCCATGGCTTTCTGTCTGTGGTTAACGGCTGCTGATTCGCAGATAACCGCCAGGTTACGTCCGGGTCTGATGGGAATTCTGTGGCATACCACCTTGTTGCCAAGATACTCGGTATACTCCTCCTCCAGACCAAGTCTGTCATATTCCTTATCCTTGTCCCAGTCCTCAAGCTTGATAACAAGGTCAATGGTCTGGGTCTCTCTTACACTTGATACACCGTAGAGAGTCTTAACGTCGATGATACCAACGCCTCGCATCTCGATGAAATGCTTGGTTATATCAGGAGCTGTACCGATAAGTGTCTCCTCGCTGACACGCCTGAGCTCAACAACGTCGTCCGATACAAGACGATGTCCTCTCTTGATAAGCTCTATGGCTGTCTCGGACTTACCGATTCCGCTCTCACCAGTGATAAGAACGCCAACACCGAAGATATCAACCAGAACTCCGTGGATTGAAATGCATGGAGCCAGTTTGACGTTAAGCCATCTGATTATCTCCGCCATAAATGCGGAAGTGGATTTCTTGGTAATAAGAACGGGAACTTTTTCCTGAGTCGCTATCTTAAGGAACAAAGGATCAGGAGTCAGTTCTCTGCAGAAAACAACACCGGGAATATCAAAGGAAAGAAATTCCCTGTACATCTCTTCCTTCTTTTCCTGAGGAAAAGATTCCATGTAGGTATACTCAACAAAGCCGATTACCTGAAGTCTCGTGGCTTCAAAGTGCTCAAAATATCCTGCCAGCTGAAGGGCCGGTCTGTTGATATCCGGCTGTGAGATCCTGATCTTCTTGATGTCGAGCTCAGGTGTCAGGTTTTCAAGCTTCATTTTTTCAATAATAGTTTTAAGACTTACGCTTGCCATTATTATCCCCCTCTTCATTAGATAAAAATGTCTTCAAACAGCTAAATGATACCATAGTTATTACTGCACTTCAAATAAATACTGCCGCCACAAAGGACTATTGTTCAGTGGGATTAAAATAGTCAAAAATCTGCCTTGCGACCTTCTCATTAATATCAGGAACCTTGGCAAGTTCCTCAAAGGAAGCATTCTTAATATCTTCAATAGATTTAAAATGCCGCATCAGCGCCTTGCGCCTTGCAGGACCGACTCCAGGTATATCATCCAATGAGCTCTTAACCTGAGCCTTGCTTCTAAGTGACCTGTGATATTCAATGGCAAATCTGTGGGCCTCATCCTGAATCCTGGTTATGAGCTTGAACCCCTCTGACCTGGTATCTATGGGAAGCTCCACATTGTTGAAATACAGTCCCCTGGTCCTGTGATTATCATCCTTGACCATTCCGCAGACCGGAATGTTAATTCCAAGCTCCTCCAGAACCTGCAGGCAGATATTGACCTGACCTCTTCCACCGTCCATCAGGATCAGATCAGGAAACTTGGTAAAGCTGCCATACTGCGCATCTATGTCACGAACCTCCATGTCATGGCGCTCTTCTATTCCATGAAGAAGCCTTCTTGTCAGAACCTCATGCATGCAGGCGTAGTCATCAGGTCCTGCCACGGACTTGATCCTGAACTTTCTGTAGTCGCTCTTTTTGGGCTTGCCCTTCTCATAGACCACCATGGATCCGACGTTGGCAAAGCCGCTTATATTGGAGATATCGTAGGCCTCCATTCGGTTAAGGCCCTTGATGCCCAGGAGATTCTCAATCTCTTTTACCGCTCCGATGGTCCTGCCCTCCTCACGCTTGATCCTCTCCTTGTCCTTGGAAAGAACCAGCATGGCGTTCTGGGCCGCCAGCTCCATAAGTTTCTCCTTCTCCCCCCTCTCGGGAACGGTGATGTACACTCGGCTTCCTTTGCGCTGAGTAAGCCACTTCTCTATTATCTCCATGTCCTCGATGGGCTCGGGGAGCATGAGCTGTCTCGGAATAAAGGGCGTCCCTGCGTAAAACTGCTTGACGAAATTGAGCAGGATCTCTGCCTGAGGATTCTCAGACACATGTGTCATGTAAAAATGTTCTCGCCCGATCAGCCTTCCGTCTCGTACAAAAAATACCTGAACCACCGCATCCTTCTCGTCCGAAGCAATGGCCACAATATCCTTGTCCTCCATGGAAGAATCAGTCATCTTCTGCTTCTGGGCCACGACTTTGACGCTGTTTAGAAGATCTCTGTACTTGGCGGCAGATTCAAAATCAAGCTCCTCCGACGCTGCCTCCATCTTCTGTTCCAAGTCTTTTATTATTACCGCATAATTGCCGCTGAGGAAATCAAGGGCCTTGTCTATGCGCTCTCTGTATTCTTCCCTGGAGACATTCCCGGTACAGGGGCCGCAGCACTGCTTCATGTGATAGTTCAGGCAAGGCCTGTCCAGGCCGATGTCCCGTGGAAGGACTCTGTTACAGGTCCTAAGACCGTATATCTTATTTATGAGATCAATGGTATCCTTTACCGCAGCTGCGCTGGTGAAGGGCCCGAAATATCTGGATTTGTCTTTTTTCATAAGTCGGGAAAAAAGGACTCTTGGATACTCCTCCGATACGGTAACCTTGATATAGGGATAGGTCTTGTCATCTTTTAAAAGAGTGTTATAGCGAGGGCAGTGTTCCTTGATAAGGTTGTTCTCAAGTACCAGCGCCTCCAGCTCCGAGTCGGTTACGATATATTCAAAGCGTGCTATCTGCCTTACCATCTGGTCTATCTGCGGTCCGCGGCCGATGTTGGCACGAAAATAAGACCTGACGCGGTTGTGCAGATTAACAGCCTTACCCACATACATGATGGTGTCGTTCTCATCACGCATGATGTAGACCCCCGGCTCATTGGGGAGCTTTTTCAGTTCTTCTTTTACATCAAATTCACTCATAATGCTATTATATCTAAAAACGCAAGCTCCCGCTGAAATAATCGTCAGGAGTTTGCGTTTTTTCCTTTACATATTATCAGATATTACTTCTTATCGAAGTCCTCGGGAGCATGGGAAAATCTTCCGCCGCCGGTCTGCTCAGGCTTATCTGAATCATCAGTATTATCCTTGCTATCGGCAAAGATTCCTTCGTTATAATCTATGCCTGTGGAACTCTCATAGGGAGCCTGAGATGTCTGCTCGGAAGTAGCTTCCTGCTCTTCCTCTGCCTTTTCCTCTTCGGCTTTCTTCTCTTCCTCAGCCTTCTTCTCACGCTTGTCAGGAACATTGGCTCCTACAAGGGCTGACTCCGCTCTTGTTGCGTAGATTCTCTTTTTCTTGGCTGCCTCCATCTCCTCTTCGGTTGGCTCTGTAAGACCTTCTGCCTCGCGGTAGATCTTCATGAATTCCTTGCCTGTGATGGTCTCTTTTTCAATAAGGAAGGCTGCGATCTTGTCCATGGTGTCGAGGTGTGCGCTGACAACCTTCTTGGACTCTTCATAGCACTCTGCAAGGAGCTTCTTAACCTCTTCATCGATGAGTGTTGCTGTCTCGTCACTGCACTCAAGGATCCTGTTGCCGTCCAGGTATCTG
The DNA here is from genome assembly GCF_028539135.1 of Butyrivibrio sp. DSM 10294. NCBI lineage: Bacteria > Bacillati > Bacillota > Clostridia > Lachnospirales > Lachnospiraceae > Butyrivibrio > Butyrivibrio sp. DSM 10294. The sequence continues at coordinate 52,244 of NZ_JANSWL010000039.1, forward strand.
TTCTGGATTGATTCAAGCTGCATGAGACCGAATCTGTCGCTCATACCATACTGGGTGATCATTGCTCTTGCTATGGAAGTTGCCTTCTCGATATCGTTGGAAGCACCTGTGGTTACGGTGTTAAAGATAATCTCCTCCGCTGCACGTCCGCCAAGAAGTACCTTGATCTCCTCAAGGAGCTCGTCCTTGGTGTTGAGGTTCTTCTCATCATCAGGCACATGGAGAACATATCCAAGTGATCCCATGGTTCTGGGGACGATGGTGATCTTCTGTACAGGTTCTGTATTGGTAAGGACTGCGCTTACAAGGGCATGTCCAACTTCGTGATAGCTTACAAGCTTTCTCTCCTCTTTGCTGAGGATTGAATTCTTCTTCTCTTTACCTGCGATAACCTGCTCAAAGGCTTCCATAAGATCCTGCTGGCAAACATATTCTCTGCCTGCCTTAACCGCATTGATGGCCGCCTCGTTAATCATGTTGGCAAGGTCTGAACCAACGGCTCCGCCTGTTGCAAGAGCGATTTCCTTAAGATCAACGGTCTCATCCATCTTAACATCCTTGGAATGAACCTTGAGGATGTCCTCTCTTCCCTTGAGATCGGGCTTATCAACGACGATACGCCTGTCGAAACGGCCGGGACGAAGAAGGGCCTTATCAAGGATCTCAGGTCTGTTGGTAGCTCCAAGAATAAGCACGCCCTTGGAGGAATCGAAGCCATCCATCTCAGACAGGAGCTGGTTAAGTGTCTGCTCACGCTCTTCGTTTCCGCCGCCGTACTTGTTGTCACGGCTTCTTCCGATGGCATCTATCTCGTCTATGAAAATGATACAAGGCGCATTTTTGCTGGCCTCGCTGAAAAGGTCTCTTACACGGCTGGCACCTACACCGACATAGAGCTCGATGAAATCAGAGCCTGCCAGTGAGTAAAAAGGTACATGGGCTTCACCCGCAACTGCTTTTGCAAGAAGTGTCTTACCTGTTCCGGGAGGTCCCACAAGAAGTGCTCCCTTAGGAAGCTTGGCGCCGATCTTGGCATACTTGGCAGGGTTATGAAGGAAGTCTACAACCTCCACCAGAGACTCTTTTGCCTCGTCCTCACCTGCTACATCCTTGAAGGTAACTCCGGTCTCTTTCTGCACATAAACCTTGGCGTTACTCTTACCGACGCTCAAAGGACCGCCGCCCTTGCCCATCTTTCTGAAGATCATGGACAGGATGAACCACATTACAAGGATAGGTGCTACATATAATAAGATGAAGTTGATGATAACACCTGAATTGTCGGGAACTTCGCTGCTGACGGTGACCTTCGCCTCTATCATTCGCTGTGTCAGATCTGAGTCACTCTCGGCACGGCCTGTATACTTAGTACTGTTGACATTTCCGAGATTCCATATGGATATTCTTCCGTATTCCTCGGCATTCTCACCAAGCTCTGTCTCATCCAGAGCGTAGTTCTCAGGTTTGCCATTCTCCTTATTGAGCTTCTTGATCTCCTCCACGCTCTTCATGGTGATATTGATCCTGTCGGACTCAATGACGATATGGTCTACATAACCGCCTTCCGCATACTCTATGAACTTGGAGTAGGTGATTTCTTTGCTGGTATTTTCTGAGAAAGCTCTCAGGAAATAAGTCATAAGCAGCATTGTGATAAGCGCTGCCACTAAGAGAAGGATCAGATTCTGTCTTCTTGGTGATCCTGAACCGTCCCCTAAGGGATTGTTGTTCCTTTGATTGTTTTTATTATCCATTTTTTCTTTCCATTCCTCGCTAAATACTACTGTATAATATAATACGTTATGTGGTATGATGTCTACGTAGGTTTTGACGCATTAAACTTATATATTTCTACTCACTATATATTTTAAGTTACGCTATTATATCGCGTGCAATTAAATATTTCAACCATACATCACCTTTTTATTATAAAAGATTTATTAATAAATTTACAGTTTACGGTAGATTTTCCGAAGCATAAATAATATAATATGTCTTTGTTTTGATTCATAATTTCTATTTCTATTAACAATTATCTCGTCAATAATCAGGAGGAAAAAAGAAAATGGCTGTCAAGTATATCTTTGTTACAGGTGGAGTTGTGTCCGGATTGGGAAAGGGCATCACTGCCGCATCCCTTGGAAGACTTCTTAAGGCAAGAGGCTACAAGGTGACGATGCAGAAGTTTGATCCCTATATCAACATTGACCCCGGAACCATGAACCCTGTTCAGCACGGAGAAGTATTCGTGACCGAAGATGGTACTGAAACTGACCTTGACCTTGGACACTACGAAAGATTTATTGACGAGAATCTTGATAAAAACTCTAACGTTACAACCGGTAAGATTTACTGGTCCGTTCTTCAGAAGGAGCGTCGCGGCGACTACGGCGGACGCACCGTACAGGTTATCCCTCACATCACCAACGAGATAAAGGGCAAATTCTACAGAAACTTTACCGATGACGAGACCCGCATTGCCATCATTGAGGTTGGTGGAACCGTGGGAGATATTGAGTCACAGCCTTTCCTTGAGGCAATCCGTCAGTTCCAGCATGAAGTAGGACATGAGAATGCAATGCTTATCCTTGTTTCCCTTATTCCTTACCTTCGCTGCTCACAGGAGATCAAGACCAAACCCACACAGTCAGCAGTTAAGACCATGCAGGGAATGGGACTTCAGCCCGATGTCATCGTCTGCAGAAGTGAGATTGAACTTGAGCAGGATACCAAGGACAAGATTGCTCTTTTCTGTAACGTTCCCAGCAGTCACGTTCTTAACAACCTTGATCTTGAATACTTATATGAAGCTCCTCTTGCAATGGAAAAAGAGCACCTTGCTCAGGTTGCCTGCGAGTGCCTGAATCTGGATTGTCCTGAGCCCGATCTTACAGACTGGAAGGCAATGGTTGACACTCTGTATTCCCTGAAGCACGAAGTAAGAGTTGCTCTTGTAGGAAAGTATACACAGCTTCACGACGCTTATATCTCAGTTGTAGAAGCTCTTAAGCACGGCGGTATCTCCAATCAGACCGCAGTTGATATCAAGTGGGTTGATTCCGAAGAGGTTAATGAAGACAACGTTGCGGAGATTCTCTCCGATGTTGACGGTCTCATTGTTCCCGGTGGTTTCGGCGACCGCGGAATCGAAGGTATGATCACTTCCATCAAATATGCCCGCGAGAACAATCTTCCTTTCCTTGGCCTTTGCCTTGGAATGCAGCTTGCAATCGTAGAATTCGCAAGAGACGTTGTGGGCTACACAGATGCTCACTCAATCGAATTTGATCCAAATACCCAGCATCCAATGATCGCTCTTTTACCGGATCAGAACGGTGTTGAGGATATCGGCGGAACCTTAAGACTTGGTTCATATCCTTGCGTTCTTGATAAGGAGTCCAAGGCCTTCGAGCTCTTTGGTTCAGAGAATATCACAGAGCGTCACCGCCACAGATACGAGGTTAACAATGATTACCGCGCTGTTCTTGTACAGAACGGCATGAAGCTCTGCGGACTGTCACCTGACGGACGTATTGTAGAGATGATCGAGCTGCCCTCCAATTCATTCCATATGGCAACGCAGGCTCATCCGGAGCTTAAGTCTCGTCCTAATAGGCCGCACCCGCTCTTCTCCGGCTTCATCAAAGCTTCACTTGAGCACGAGAACAAGTAATTAGTGGTTTCCCGGAAGACCGGGGACGTTGTAATAAAATAGAGCAGATAAATTCATCTCACGGTTCTAAACGCTCCGAAGAGCCCTGAACATTAAGTACTCGTGCATAAGGCACTCCTACTTCATAGGTCTCATCTTTGCAGAACCGAAATCGATGAATTTATCTGCTCTATTTTATTTGCCGTCCCCTCCTTGGAAGCCACTACTTACACTTACTTGCCTCTCGTGCTCTGCGTTCACACAATCCCTTTTGCTGGCTTAATATTTTTTATTTCCATTTCTCCTACCATACACTTCTTAGCTTCCCAAATGTTTTTTCAAGTGTCTTATATTTGTGCCTTATTCTGTATCAAACACTCAATCAGCTAAGAACTGCTTTTTCAAGTGTCAAAACTTAGCTATTTCCGGAAATATGGGACTCAATTAACACTCCTATATCTTTCTGATTCTTCTACAAGTGTTGCACTATCTATAATTGACACTCCTCATGAATAGCAAAAAGCATACAAGTGTTATATCTCAGCAAAGTATACACTCCTTCATTCTCTTAATCATTTTTCAAGTGTTACCCCTAAGCAACGATCATTTGCCAATCACATTAGCGTACCACTGTTGATTCTCCATCCATAAAATAACAATCTGCACAAGATTGTTCCTGAGTTCCTCGCCGTCGGTGTATCTGACGCAGCAATTATTCTTTGTGCTGTCAAGGGGGGCGTATGTTTGTCTCAGAATATATTCATTGGAAAGTATCCCATTAACTGCCTTCATAACTCCCAATTTCTTGACATATACCACCTTATTCCCCTAGCACTTCTGTTATATTCCTTCCTGCAACAGCATCTCCTGCATATAAATATTCCCATATAGGCTCATCTCCATGTTCGCCTGTATAATACTTCCTTGCACATTCAAGGGCCTTTTCCATATCCTGTCTGGCGCTCATGGTGTCATAGGCTTCATCATAGATAGACATATCTCTCTTTTCGATTCTGTTCTCATCGACTTCAACCTCAAACAGATGCACCTTGCTGCGCTCTTCTTCGGTTTCTTCGCCCCAGTCCATCTCATAGAGTTTTTTACTGTCTGCAAGATCCGTATAAAAGTAATTACAGTTCAACCTGCTGATGCAATCAGGAAATTCAGTCTGTCTGACATACTCGAACAGACCTTCAGTAGCCCACTTGGCATAATCAGACCATTCTCTTAATCCAAACCTTTTAAGCACCGCGAACATATACTTCGCATTCAGCACCATTCCATAAAAACAAGATTTGTCATACTCCAACGCCTGAATAAAGGGCCTGCTAAGTTCCATGCACCTCTGATGGTCCCGAACCATTGCGTCCCCTTCTTTCAGTGTCTGACTAATATGATAAACTATCATCTCTTTTCCTTCTTTCCAAATATTCTATGCTATTCTATCACAGTCCCCGCCATAATCGCATAAAAAAGGCTGCTACAGCATCGTAACAGCCTCAACTTCATTCTTTGATATCGGGTTCCAGTGCTTTCTTCTCATTCTTGATTTCCCAATGAATCAGGAAGGTAAGAACAGCCCGGAGAGTTATGATGGCTCCGAGGATTCCCAGCTCTGCCCAGTCACGGACAACTACGGTTCTAAGGACCTCTCCTCCAAGTTTGAATTCCAGAGCAAGTGCTATGCCCTGAGCAAGCTCCAGGCGAATGGCATCATTTTTCTTGATCCACAGGATAAAACTTTTTACGCCGGTGTAAACAAGAATACATATTCCGGCAAACTCCAGAAGCAACGTCGAAAACTCAACTATATATCTCAGTATGCTCTCCGCAGTCTGATATACTTCTTCCATGGCACCCTCCCTCTATACAAATTTCTCATATCAAACCAACAGGTACAATTATCGAACAAGCAATTCTTCTATGGTTTTATCATCAAAATCATATTTTTCAACAATTCGTTTCCGAATGTTTTCCTCGGAGTCCCCTAGTAAACGTCCATAGTCAATGAGCTCTTTGGCACTCTTTTTATAAGCTTTCGCAGTCACTTCCTCCGTTACTTCCTGCCTTACTTCCTGCCTTACTTCCTTAATAACCTCCCGCCTGACATCATCCGCCATCGCACTCCGAAGATCCCTCTTTATGTGCTCAAGTTCATCCCACTTCTGCATATATCTCTCTGTAACCTCCGCTCTTTCCTTAGTTTCGGTAACAATATCATTCATCTGTGTCACAATACGGCTTGGATTCTCTCGCACAGCCCCATCTACTATATATTCTAGCACCTCCTGTAGTCTTTCTCCATATTCTTTTCTTTCTGACAGATTATTCTTACCTTTACAGTAGAGAAAAATGCGCATTATTCCGTCCATATACTCTATCTTCGGGTGAGTCGTTATAACCGAGCGTACTTCATAATACATATCACCTGCGCCAAAGGGATCATAAGACAGAATCGTTACCGAAAAATAGTCCGGTAGTTCGTTGTAGCTGGTGTTGGTTGGCAGTTTCTTGGCCTCATCAAAGGTAATAGGGGTATTCGACGACAATATCATATTAATTTCCGTACTCATTTCAGATTTATTTCCTTTCCAGTTATGAAGACAATCCACTGAACATGCAGAGAGAATAGACTCATAGACAGAATGTCTACAAAAAGAACATGCAAGACGGGTGTAGGTGATAGGTAAGCAAGGATCTGCCCTGCACATTCAGTGGTTGAATGAAAGATATCCCGAATGCAAGATTGTATAACGATGAATTAGACACATCGTCCGCACTCGTGGATCACTCCCGGTTGGGAGTAGAACTATACGTTGCTTTCAATGAGGAAAGATTAGCACCAATATAGTATGTTGTAAATAGTTTTGGCCAAATCTTAAGAAAGTCTTAAACAAATCTTAAGAAAGTCATAAGAATTTGATGTTTTATCATTATTTGGCGTTCGTATGGCCGTTTAATAATAACAACAACAAGGGCCAGGTATTAAAACCTGACCCAATAGTTTTTATTTAACTTCAATCTGCAATTTATCCAGATGCCAAACCTCATCAACATATTCCTGAATGGTTCTGTCGGATGAGAACTTGCCACAGCTTGCTGTGTTGAGAAATGCCATCTTAGCCCAGCGCTTCTTGTCTGCATAAGCATCGGAAATGCGGTTCTGAGCCTCAAGATAAGACTCGAAATCCTTCAGAATAAAGTACTGATCCGCTTTGTTTCCGCCAATGCCTGTAAGAAGGCTGTTGTACAGAGGTCTGAACAGCTCTCTGTCCTTGGAGAAGGTGCCATCTACAAGCATATCCAGAGCAACCTTGACGTTTGGATCAGAGTGATAAATATCCTGAGGGTTGTAGCCGCCGTTCTTCTCATAATCCATAACTTCCTGTGAAGTCAGACCGAAGATAAAGGCGTTCTCCTCTCCAACCTCATTAACAATCTCAACGTTAGCTCCGTCAAGAGTTCCCAAGGTAACTGCGCCGTTAAGCATCATCTTCATGTTACCTGTTCCGGAAGCTTCCTTACTTGCAGTGGATATCTGTTCGGAGACATCTGCTGCAGCGAAGATAAGCTCTGCGTTGGATACTCTGTAATCCTCGATGAATACTACCTTGATCTTGCCCTTGATATCCTTATCGTTATTGATAACATCCGCAACCGAGTTGATAAGCTTGATGGTAAGCTTGGCTGTAAGATATCCCGCAGCCGCCTTGGCACCGAAGATATAGGTCTTCGGATAAAAATCTTTGCTGGGATGAGTCTTAATGTCATGATACTTGTACATAACTGTCAGGATGTTCAGGAGCTGTCTCTTATACTCATGAAGTCTCTTAACCTGTACATCAAAAATTGACTTAGGATCAACCTTAACTCCGTTATGCTCAAGGATATATGCCGCAAGACGTTCCTTGTTTTTGAGCTTGATATCCATAAACTGCGCAAGAGCCTTTTTGTCGGTTGCATAGGCTTTGAGCTTGTCCATCTGAGACAGATCTGTGATCCAGTCATCTCCGATCTTATCCGTTACCCAGTCTGCCAGAAGCGGATTGGCATGCATAAGGAATCTTCTCTGGGTGATACCATTGGTCTTGTTGTTGAACTTCTCCGGCATCATCTCGTAGAAATCCTTAAGCTCTCTCTTTTTAAGGATCTCGGTATGGAGCCTTGCTACACCGTTAACGGAATGTCCGCCTACTATGGCAAGGTGAGCCATCTTGACCTGATTGTCGTAAAGTATAGCCATGCTGCGGATCTTGGCCTGAACATCGATTCCTGCGCTGCCTGAATACTGGCGCATGATCTGATCCACGAATCTTCTGTTGATCTCATCCACAATCTGGAAAATTCTCGGAAGAAGTCTCTGGAACAGATCCATAGGCCATTTCTCAAGAGCCTCCGACATAATTGTATGGTTGGTGTAGCAGCAGGTATTCACAGTGACATTCCACGCATCATCCCATGAAAGATAATATTCATCCATGAGAACTCGCATGAGCTCTGCAACTGCCACAGTAGGGTGCGTATCGTTGAGCTGGAATACAGCCTTTTCGTAAAATCTTCTGATATCCTCGTGGTTCTTAAGATATCTCTTAACCGCAGTCTGAACTGAAGCTGAGATAAAGAAGTACTGCTGTTTAAGTCTCAGCTCTTTTCCTGCAATATGGTTGTCATTGGGGTACAGAACCTCACACAGCTGGCTGGCAAGATTCTCCTGCTCAACAGCCTTCTGATAATCACCCTTGTCAAAAGAGTCAAGCTGGAAACACTGTACAGGCTCGGCATCCCAGATTCTAAGGGTATTAACAACGCCGTTGCCATATCCGATAACCGGCAGATCGTAGGGAACTGCTCTTACAACCTGATATCCCTCCTGCTTGAATATTGTTCTGCCGTAATCATCTGTATAAACATTTACGTAGCCGCCGAATTTAACCTCTTTGGCGTACTCATTTCTTCTAAGTTCAAAAGGATTGCCGTTCTCAAGCCAGGTATCCGGTGCCTCAACCTGATAACCATCCTGAATAACCTGACGGAACATACCGTATTTATAGCGGATACCGCAGCCATAGGCCAGATATCCCAGGGTTGAAAGAGAATCCAGGAAACATGCGGCAAGTCTTCCGAGACCACCGTTTCCAAGGGCCGGATCCGGCTCCTGATCCTCAATAAGGTTAACATCGATTCCCAACTCATCAAGAGCCTCTTTAACCGGCTTGTAAGCCTGAAGATTGATGAGGTTGTTACCAAATGCCCTTCCCATAAGGAATTCCATTGACATGTAGTACACAATCTTGGGATCCTGCTCTGCTGCCGCCTTCTGGGTTGTCATCCAGTGGTCGACAATGGCGTCCTTGATGGCGTAGGCTGCTGCCTGATAGAGCTGCTGGGGCGTTGCCTCTTCCATGGTCTTACGGTACAGAGTCTTTACATTGTACTGCACACTTCGTTTGAATAGGTCTTTGTCAAAAGATAGCTGTTTTTTCTTCATGTTGCCTCCTCACTTATGCCATAAACCCGCGTATTATCTGAAATAATATTGACCGGTTCTGGTTAATACTATGATATACGCACTTTTCGCACAAAAATCAAGTCCTTTTATGGCTCAGTATAATATGTATGTAACTATTTTACCGCAAAACCGTACACCAATTTATAAAATTAGCGTAAACTCTAAACACCGGTAAAAAAGCTGCAGGATCAGAGGTAACAGGTTCTGATTCTGCAGCTTATTAGTATGCTATCCACTCAGCCGGATCTGAGTAATTTTGATCAAGCCACCCCTGAAGATCATCAACAGGTTCTCCGTTAACAACCAGATTGTCGATAGGTTCACCTTCCTCAGGCCACTCTGTATGCTGCTCAGCAAACATGTTTTCAGTAACGCCGTCTTTACCAATCTTCATGGTGTAATAGTAGTTGTCTCCAATACCGCCATTTCCCAGGTATTTGCCGTCCTTCTGAAGCTCCTCGAAGCATCGGTAGCCCCTGCTTGTACCATAGAACTTACCGTCTACTTCCGTAAGTATGAGGAAGTTGCTACCTCCCTGAGGACAATAGAGAATCAGCTCCTCTCCGTTCTCACCGTCAAGATCAACAAAGGTATATTCCTTGATCTCAGGGATTCCTTCCGCCATAATGCTTATCCCGTACTCCTCAAGGGTCATCTCCTCATCTGCCCACTCGAAACAAAAGAAGGGCTCTTCATTATCCATGACCTTGGAAAAACGTCCGAAGCGGTCCGGCCCTACATTGCTATTTGCCTCAGCACTTCTATCTACCTCTACCTGGCTATTTAACTCTGCTGCGGTGCTTTCCTGTACGCTCTGCTGATTATCTGCGACAGTCTCACTTTGACCGCAACCGGTCAAAATAGCACCAACCATCATAAGTGCAATAAACTTCTTTTTCATACATACTTCTCCACATTTTCTTCAATATCAGATTACAGATTCGTCAGATTTACGTCTCAATTAAGGCCTTTACGGAATCCATATCAATTGAAGTGCCCAGCTTGCCATCTATCTCAAGATCACATTCCTCATCAGGGAATAAGCCGACTCTTTTTTCATCATACTTAAATATATTTACATGATCACAGTTATCTGCACTTCCGATAAGTACCAGATCTTCATATCCATCGCCGTTTACATCAAAGCTTGCCACATCTTTAACTTCCATGCGCTTAGAATCATATTCTGCAAAGACGTGATCCTTGGAATTACCATCAACTACAAGGAGCACATATCCGTTCTCATAGCAATATATCTCGCATTTGCTATCGACATACTGTGTAAAAGCCACATCGAACCGGCTCTTTGCCTGCTCTTCCCACAGGATTCTGTTGGATCTTACTACAAGAGTATCTCCTTCTTTCTCAAAGCAAAACTCAGATCTCTTGTCATAGCTTCCATATTCGGTGTTCTCAACAATTACCGTATACACCGGGCCGTCTTTTGCTCCCTCCAGGCATTTGTAGTTATAGAGATAACCTTCTGAGCGCTGAACATAATAGGTATCGTAGGCCTCAACATAGGTCCCTTTATAAGGATTTTTTGCAGACTTATAATCTGTCTTCGTATGCTTTTGAACATATGCCTCCAGATCCGCTCTCTTGATGGAAAGGATATCACCGTACTCCTCAGTACCCGCTGTTTCCAGATAAGCAGCAACTTCCTCATCGCTTGCCTCATTAATCGCTCCGATATCGGCTCCGCAGTACAAAACCCTAGTCCAATCTATATCTTCAGCCGTCTCATAGGCAGTTGTTAAAAAACCATTGTACTCTGCAGATGAAATCTTCTCAGAGATTTCTGTCAGCTCCTCCTCGGAAAGTGCCTCTCCCACAAGCTCATACCCAGATGGAGTCTGCTCAGCTACCAAACTATCTGTATCATTATCTCCTTCGCTGCTCTCAGCCTTAGCTGCCTCATCCGACGTTTCCTGAGGTAACTCCGCAATAATCTGTTCTGCGCTTACCTGTTCCTCGTTATCAACCGGCACACTGCCAGCTGTGTTTGTCTCCGCACAAGCGGTGCAAGCAAGAACCAGCGCCATGCTCATTACTGCCATTAACTTTTTTTTCATAATCAAATCCTCATTTATCCCAAATTATTAGTTCTTAACCACCTTGGCAAAAAGAAGCTCCTCACCTCTCCACTCATCCAAAGAACGGTATTTCATTCCTTTCTTGGAATTGGCAGCTTCAACTACCATGACGCCACCGCCGTCAGAGCAGGAGCCACCTCCATTAAACTTGGATCAAGATTTTCCTTGATTTCTTCTAACTCCGTTGAGCATTTTCTGATTGTTTCTGCTGCTGACCTGAAAGTCTGCACATTGTTTCCTACGCTTTCAGGCTTAATACTAAACTGCGACATTCTTTTTTCTCTCTTTCAGCTGTGATAATTAATCTATACTCTGATCACAGCCAGATAATTTTATCACTTTTATTTCTTCTACCGACTATTTTCTGACGAAACGACTTCGAAATGGGACGAATGACATTACCCTTGATCATTTTACAGCTGAGTATATAAGCTCTGCTTCATCAAAAGAGTTCTTACTGAAGTATACATTTATGCCTTCATCGGTCTTCTCAAATATGTAATAGGAAAAAATGGCTGTATCATCGGCATATACCATCTCGGGATATTCAACATATGCCTTGTTTCCCTTTATCTCTTTGCAGTTGGAGTCATTGGCCTCAAAACGGTAATTCCAATCATCTCCTCCGATATAATCGCTGAATTCTATGAAGGAGTAATCGCCTTCTTCGATGACCAGGATGCCATCAGATCCGTCAAGAGTACATCCCTCATAGGAATAAGTTCCCATGCATTCGGCAAAAAATGTCCTGGGAGTCATGGCACTCTCACTCTCTGGAGCATCACTCTCACCTTCCTGACGCTCTGTGATCATAAGCTCATATTCCTCACCATAAAACACAGCATCTATCTTGGTTCCTTTGTCAGTGATAACTCTCAGGCCATCCTCCATCAGTTCCACATCGTCAATGCGGGCATCCTGGTATTCTGAGCGTCCCTCCAGAAGGGTTTCAATATTTCCCTGCCCGTCGCAGCTGTTTCCGGCAAAAAGATCCCAGGTCTCTCCTGATTTCTTATAAACATAAAACTGTCCAACTGCCATTATTGCTGTAGTGGGTATATAGTCAGCCACCAGTATTTCCTCTGTTCCATCACGGTCCATATCAGCCACCTGAAAATAGTGATAAGAATAGATGGAATTATCAAATTCAGGAGTTGTGATGACAGTCTCGCCACTTTCCTGAATCTCATAGATGAACTTTTCATCCCCGGATTTTCTGCGATAGAGGGAAAGCTTACCGTTTAATGAGGATTCTGCATATCCATCCATGTACTTGGCAAAGTCTCCTTCGCCCTCTTCTCTTGCCATGGCATAGGCATTATCCGTTTTTTCTTCGGCAGTCCTTGTTCCTGTTTCCTCATAACCCTCAAAAGGTCTTGCTGTCTTTACCATAATGTCATAAGCGTATGACGTCTCTTCATTTCGAACCGGTGCTGTCAACTCTTCCTTCGAAGTAGTATCATCTGAAGAAGCCTTATCTGAAGTAGTCTCCTCCAAGAGCTCTCGAAGATCTGACTTCTCAGCTTCAGGCTCAGTTTCTGTCACCGGTACCGCTCCGCAACCGGCCAGCATAGATGCTGCCAAAACAGCTGTTAAAAAACTTATTCTCTTTTTCATTACTTTTTTTACCCCGTTAATTTTTTTATCAACTACTGCCAATTGTAATTGATGCATCCGAATAAATAAGCCTCGGAAACGGTCAGTTAAAACCTGTTAATTCACAAAATAAAGAGAGCTGACTTTTTTGAAAAAGTCAGCCCCCTAAATATTTATCTTATGTCTTCAGATAATTAAACCTTCTCAACGCCGATAGTAACCTTCTCGCCGTTGATATCCCACTCTTTTGCGTTAGCAACGTCAGATCCGTATACCACCTCGTTTGCAAGGACCTTGGTGGAGATGCTGCTCTCGTTGGCCTTAACAATCTCAGCAAGCTTGTCGTTACCGTTAAGTGAAACCTTGATGTGATCCATTACTTCGAAGCCTGAATCCTTACGCATGGTCTGAACCTTACTGATAACCTCAAGGACGAAACCTTCCTTGATAAGCTCCTCTGAAAGGTTGGTATCAAGAACCACTGTGATTCCCCAGTTCTCCTGAGAAATGAAGCCTTCCTTCTGAGCCATCTCGATAAGGAGATCCTCCTTGACAAGCTCTACGTCAACGTCGTTGACATTGAACTTGATGGAGCCGTTAGTGCCTAGCTCATCCATGGTTGCATTTCCGTCGAGAGTCTCAAGGTAAGCCTTGATTGCTCCGATGTTCTTACCATACTTAGGTCCCAAGGTCTTAAGCTGTGGCTTGAAGGTGTAGCTTGTAAAGTCGCGAACGTCATCTGTGAAGGCAACATTCTTAACATTGAGCTCTTCTCTGATGATATCTGTGTAGAACTCACCTACTGTCTGCTCAGCCTTAACATACATCTGTCCGATAGGCTGACGGTTCTTGATGTTGGCTGCATTTCTGCCGGCACGTCCAAGAACTACGATATCAAGAACTTCCTCCATGTCCTTCTCAAGCTTAGCGTCGATGAGAGACTCATCTACTGCAGGGAAGTCGCAAAGGTGGATTGATTCAGGTGCATCTGCAAAGCTCTTTCTTACAAGGTTCTGGTAGATCTGCTCTGTCATGAAAGGAACCATGGGAGCAGCTGCCTTGGATACTGTAACAAGAGCTGTGTAAAGTGTCATGTAAGCAGAGATCTTGTCCTGCTCCATTCCCTTAGCCCAGAATCTCTCACGGCTGCGGCGTACATACCAGTTGGACATCTCGTCTACAAAGTTGTCAAGAGCCTTACCAGCCTCAGGAATTCTGTAGTTATTAAGGTTCTCATCTACAGCTTTTACGCAGCTGTTAAGCTTACTAAGAAGCCACTTGTCCATAACGGTGAGCTTATCAAGCTCCAGCTTGTAGTTAGCTGCATCGAATCCGTCGATATTAGCATACAGTGTGAAGAATGCGTAGGTGTTCCACAGTGTACCAAGGAACTTGCGCTGTCCTTCCATAACAGCATCTCCTGAGAATCTTGAAGGAAGCCAGGGTGCTGAGTTGGTGTAGAAATACCATCTGATGGCATCTGCACCGTATTTCTCAAGAGCGTCGAAAGGATCAACGGCGTTGCCCTTGGACTTACTCATCTTCTGTCCGTTCTCATCCTGAACAAGACCAAGAACGATAACGTTCTTAAATGCAGGCTTGTTGAAAAGAAGTGTAGCCTCTGCGTGAAGTGAGTAGAACCATCCTCTGGTCTGATCTACAGCCTCTGAGATGAACTCAGCAGGGAACTGCTTCTCGAAGAGCTCCTTGTTCTCAAATGGATAGTGGAGCTGTGCAAAAGGCATTGCTCCTGAATCAAACCAGCAGTCGATAACCTCTTTTACCCTGTGCATCTTCTTACCGCACTTAGGGCAGGTGATCTCGAACTGATCGATATAGGGCCTATGAAGCTCTGTAGTCTCAGCGGACGGGTCTCCTGAAAGCTCAGCCAGCTCTTTTCTAGAACCTACTGAAAGCTGGTGACCGCAGTCATCACACTCCCAGATATTAAGAGGTGTTCCCCAGTATCTGTCACGGGAGATACCCCAATCCTGGATGTTCTCCAGCCAGTCGCCGAAACGTCCCTTACCGATTGACTCGGGAACCCAGTTGATCTCTTTGTTATTGCGGATAAGATCGTCCTTTACCTCTGTAACCTTGATGAACCATGATGAACGAGCATAGTAGATAAGAGGTGTTGAACATCTCCAGCAGTGAGGATAATCGTGCTCCATCTTAGGTGCAGAGAAGAGAAGACTTCTGCTGTCGAGGTCCTTAAGTACCTCAGGATCGGCACTTACTGCACCCTCATCGATTTCCTTCTGAGTGGGCTTACATCTGTAGCCTGCAAAAGGAGTCTCAGGCTTAAGGCGGCCTTCGCCGTCAACCATCTGTACAAGAGGAGCGTCGTACTTACGACCAACTCTTGCGTCGTCTTCACCGAAGGCGGGAGCGATATGTACGATACCGGTACCGTCTGACATAGTTACATAGTTGTCGCAGTAGATGAAGAAGCACTTCTTGTGCTGCTTCTCAGCCTCGTCAGCTGCGCACTGGTAAAGAGGCTCATATTCCTTATACTCAAGGTCTGTTCCAACGTAGGTTTCAAGAACCTCGTAGGCCTTCTGACCTTCCTCTTTTGCCAGAGAGCCAAGAACTGTATCAGCCAGAGCCTCTGCAAGGTAATATGTATAGCCGTCTGCTGCCTTAACCTTAACGTACTTCTCGTCAGGGTTTACGCAGAGGCCGATGTTTGAAGGAAGTGTCCAGGGTGTGGTTGTCCATGCAAGGAAATATGCATCCTCGCCCTTAACCTTGAAGCGAACAACAGCTGTGCGCTCCTTAAGAACCTTGTAGCCCTGTGCTACCTCGTGAGATGAAAGAGGGGTACCACAGCGAGGGCAGTAAGGAACTACCTTGAAGCCCTTGTAGAGAAGACCCTTTTTCCAGATCTCGTTAAGAGCCCACCACTCGGACTCAATGAAATTGTCATCATAGGTGATGTAGGGGTGCTCCATATCAGCCCAGAAACCTACTGTGCCGGAGAAATCCTCCCACATTCCCTTGTATTTCCATACGGATTCCTTACATTTTTTGATGAAAGGCTCCATACCGTACTCTTCGATCTGCTCCTTGCCGTCAAGGCCAAGAAGCTTCTCAACCTCAAGCTCAACAGGAAGACCGTGTGTGTCCCAGCCTGCCTTACGGGGAACTGTATAACCCTTCATGGTTCTGTAACGAGGAATCATATCCTTGATGGCACGGGTAAGCACGTGTCCGATGTGGGGCTTACCGTTAGCTGTAGGGGGTCCGTCATAGAACATATACATCTCGCCCTTGCTTCTTGTGTCCACACTCTTCTGGAATATGTTTTCTTTTTTCCAGAACTCTTCAATCTGTTTTTCTCTGCCGACAAAATTCATGTCAGTTTCGACTTTGTTATACATACTCTCTCCTTTCATCACACGCGTATGAATCAGCCCCAAACTCGGAAATGACAAGCATTTCCTCGTTCGTGTTACTCGCCATATATTGATGTACAAATGCATGCCAGCATGTATTTGTACATCACTGCATGGCTCTGCTTCACACGCAAATATAAAAAGCCCCGTCCCTTGTAAAAAGGACGAGGCTAATAATATACTTCGTTGTACCACCTGTTTACACATACGCGCCGCAGAACTGCGGTTGAATACGCGCTTCGTTAACGCCAAAGCCAACGTCGGAATCTACTGATATTACCTTCAATCCCGCAGCTCAGAAGTGATTTTCACCTGGTAGTTACTTGCACTGCCTCGCACCTTCCGGCAGCTCTCTGGAGCTTTCCCTTACCTGTTACTGTCTTCGTCACAGCCTTTATTACATATTGCACACATTCTACTACTAATATAAAAAATATGCAAGTTCCTATATTTCAATCATCACAATCTCCGGATGATTAAAAAATCTGGGGTAGGGCATGCGCTCTCTGCAAAGGCCTCTGCTGACTACCATATTGGTTCCGTTACTGAGGGTGTAGAGACCGTCCACATATTTAGGCCAATATCCCTGATCCGGAGCCAAGGTTCCAAGGCCGGTAAAAGGATTTATCCACTGTCCGCCGTGGGCGTGTCCGCAGACCACAAGGTCAAAATTGTAGTCATCATAGAAATCTACCCTCTCCGGTCTGTGAGATAAGAGGATCTTGTAATTATCTGATCCTGAATATGCACCGTCCAGCTGAGCTCTCCATTCATCATCTGACATGTAGGTAGGATCATCAACGCCGCATATTTCATAGGTTTTCCCCTTGATCTCGATGGTTTCGAAGTTGCCTTCAAGAACAGTAACGCCTATGCCCCGCAGATATTCCTTCCACTCATCCATGCTGTCACTCCAGAACTCATGATTACCCGCAACGTAAAAGCATGGATATGAATCAGCAATCTGCTCCAGAAATATCTTGGCATTCTTATCGCCAAACTTGTTGTCAAAAATATCTCCGGACAGCAGCACTGCATCTGCCTTTCCCTTCTTAAGCATCTTTACAAGAGTCTTCTGGTTTTTTCCGTAATAACAGGAATGAAGATCTGTCACCAATGCAAAGCGGGCAGGCTGCTCTTGTTCATTGCCGCCGTCATCAATATGAATCTCCTCCGTAACAGGAATCTCAAACCATAATACAAATACGATTATGAAAAGGATAATATTCCTGAAAATATGTCGTTTTTTCTTCTTGGATTTCTTATGTGTTTTCTTTTCTTCAGCCATATTATTTCTCCACAAATTCTCCATTGTCATAAATGTAGCTATGCTCACTGCCGTCATAGCCCATACCGGTAATGCACTGTGCTTCCTCATCTATTCTATAGTCAGGTATGTTCTCGAATGACTTCACGTATGTAAATTCGCCATTGTCATAGACATAAGCACAATGTACTAAGCAGTTCCCCGCAGCTCCCAAAGATATCACGATGTCCTCGTGACCATCAAAGGTAACGTCTATGTATTCGCAGCTAAAGTCGCAGCCGCTATTAACATATCTGTCGGAGCTGACATCATCTTTTTTAGATGGGTAAAAAACGCCCGTGTAGGTGCCATCAGCAAAGAAGCAGTCAAAGAAATGA
This sequence comes from Butyrivibrio sp. DSM 10294, assembly GCF_028539135.1. Taxonomy (NCBI): domain Bacteria; kingdom Bacillati; phylum Bacillota; class Clostridia; order Lachnospirales; family Lachnospiraceae; genus Butyrivibrio; species Butyrivibrio sp. DSM 10294. The sequence continues at coordinate 70,142 of NZ_JANSWL010000039.1, forward strand.
TAATACTCTCCTTCAACCTCGTAGGGCCTCTGAATGCCAATGTGATAGCATTCCTTTGCTTCATCAACAAAGCCTGCATTCATGACATCGCCATCAGCCAATCCCTCAACATCTCTTAACATGAGAGCCTGCAGATTAAGCATTTCAATGGCCAGCAGTTTAAAACGATGTTCCCTAAGGGCCAAGGCTTTGTCTGAGTTTCCTGATACGCTCTCCTCAAGCTCATTCATAAGTTTGGTAAGGCGAACGTAATTAACTACATAAGGGCTTCCATCGGACTCTTCAGAGCCAATCTCCTTCATGATCTTGGCACTGTCGGCTGCAATATTACGCCATTCATGCTCACCCATGGTCAGAAGTCCTGTCTCCTCGACCATCTCCACGAAATCAGAACCTGCCTCCATGCACACAGAGACGTCCTCAAAATCATATCCTTGTACGCTACTAAGGTCAGTATCCTCCGAAAGGACACTAAGTGTAAGCTTGTTGCTTCCTGTAACCTCATACTCAAGAGCCATCAGTGCTCCTTCGAACAGCTCGTACTTGCAGGCGGCGACATCTGTTTCCATCTCACGGTACATACTTCCGTGTATGTATCCGTCTGCATCGTACAATTCTCCCCAGAGCTTACGGTATCTTGTATCGAAATCAGACCACTGTGCCTCTATCTCATCCAGTTTTTCCTTATCGGAATCGCTAAGCTTCCCCGATTCCTTGAGTGAAGCGATGGTTCCTTCTATCTTCTCGTTCCACACTTCACTCTGAAATCCAATATATTCGCCTTTTTCAGCTAGAGCAAGCTTTGCATCAATACTGGTCAGCATAAGGTTCTTGTAGAACTCATCGCTGTCACACATGAACAATTCACTGCCAGCAGAATATCTTGTAACATATGCCTCGCCAAGATCAGTCGAAGCCACTGTTCCCGTAGTATCTTCAGCATCTGCCTCCACCACGTTATCAGCTTCCTGCGAGGACTCCTGCCCGGAACCAAGTTGTGAAATCAACTCCTCCACCGCCTCTTTGGCTTCTGCTTCATTATTTCTGTCATCATTCCCCTTTGCCCCACAGCCCATTGCTGTTCCTGCCATACTCATGCACAGTAAAAGGGCGATAATCCTGTTTTTCATTCCATATCTCCTTAGCTTATTACGCTCATAAACATCTTATAGCTAGAGAATAATACAACACTATGGGATGTAAAACCACAATTATTTCCAATTAACAGTGTTGATTACCGCAAAAACAGCAATAAAGGGGCCTGTCCCCATTAACAAACTGTGAACAACAATGAACTCCGCCAGTCTGTGAAGTTCACAATTTGTTGATGGAGACAGGCCCCTTAGTGGCTCTATCATTAAAATTTAGAAATAAATCTCTCCAGTCGTCCCATTGCTGTCTTGAGGTTCTCAAGGGAGTAGGCGTAGGAGATACGGATGTAGCCCTCACCGCAGTCGCCGAAGGCACTGCCGGGAACTACCGCCAGTTTCTCTTCCTGAAGGAGTCTGGTGCAGAATTCGTCGCTGCTCATACCGAACTTCTTGATGCAGGGAAATACGTAGAATGCTCCGTAAGGCTCAAAGCAGGGAAGACCAAGTCTCTTGAACTCATTCAGAAGATATCTTCTTCTCCTGTTGTACTCCTCGCGCATAACCTTAACATCCTCGTCGCCGTTCTTAAGTGCCTCTACCGCAGCATACTGGCTGGTGGTGGGAGCGCACATGATGGCGTACTGATGGATCTTGACCATCTGCTTCATGATAACTTCCGGTCCGCAGGCGTAGCCAAGTCTCCAGCCGGTCATGGCATAGGCCTTGGAAAAACCGTTGATGAGAATAGTTCTCTCTCTCATTCCCGGAAGGGATGCGATGGATACGTGCTTACTCTTGTAGGAAAGCTCTCCGTATATCTCATCTGACAAAACATAGAGGTCCTTTTCGATGACAACCTTGGCGATTTTCTCCAGGTCCTCTTTTTCCATGATGGCACCTGTGGGATTGTTGGGGAAAGGCAGTACAAGAATCTTGGTCTTGTCCGTTACCTTCTCCAGAACCTCCTCAGCGGTCAGACGGAATTCATTTTCCTCTTTTAACTCAATAATAACGGGCTTGGCATCTGCCAAAATAGCACAGGGCTCGTAGGATACGTAGCTGGGCTGCGGGATAAGAACCTCATCCCCGGGATCTATCATTGCGCGGAAAGCCAGATCGATTGCCTCGGATCCACCAACAGTGATGAACACCTCGCTCATAGGATCATAGTCGATTCCCTGAGTTCTCTTAATATAATTCGAAACCTCTTTTCTAAGCTCAATAAGTCCTGAATTGGAGGTGTAGAAGGTTCTGCCCTTCTCCAGTGAATAAATGCCCTCGTCTCTTATGTGCCAGGGCGTATCGAAGTCCGGCTCGCCGACACCAAGCGAAATAGCCCCCTCTGTCTCATGAACTATGTCAAAAAACTTCCTGATACCCGAGGGCTTGATGTCTACAACTTTACTTCCTATGGGATTTCTCATAATGACATCATCTCCCTTGTATCTTCGTACTGCTTGGCCAGTATTGTTCCGTGGTCCTTGTATTTCTTAAGGATGAAATGGGTGGCTGTGCTCTGAACGGTATCAAGAACTGCCAGCTTGTTGTTAACAAAACCCGCAACCTCCTGAAGACTCTTGCCCTCAACGATTACCATAAGGTCAAAGCCGCCGCTCATAAGATAAACACTGGTTACCTCGGGATATTTATAGATTCTCTCAGCGATGCTGTCAAAGCCAAGGCCTCTTGTGGGAGTAACCTTAACCTCGATAAGTGCATCTACTCTCTCGATATCAGTCTTGGACCAGTCGATCATTGTGTTGAATCCGCAGATAACGCCCTCTTCCTCCATGGCTTTAAGCTCATTAGCCACAGTGATCTCCTCTGCTCCGATCAAAACCGCAAGCTCCTTGATTTCGATGCGGCTGTTTTTCTCAATAACTTTAAGGATTTCTTCTCTTGTCCCCATTAATAATCTCCTATTTAAACACTCGTCTACGCTACTTTCTTTTAATCTTACTATACTTTAGTACATTACTAAAGCGGCAATTTCCCTCAGCCCAAAACCTTGTGTATTTCGTCAGTCTGAGGCATGTCAAGGAACCTGGTCTCGTCATTATTTACAATGATCTTGTCGTTCCCTTCCTGCAAAAAACCCACCACTGCCGCGGGAATTCCTTCTTCCCTGAGGGCATCTGCAAGCCTCTCACCGTCATCTGCGGTAAAAAGAAGTGCGCCTCCTGACAATAGCTGATATGGATTGATCTCAAAAAATTCGCAGATCTCAATTGTTTCCTGTCTGATGGGAATTGCCTTTAAATCCACTTTCAGACCGCAGCCTGCTCTACCTGACAGCTCCCAGAGTGCGGCAAAAATACCGCCGTTTGAAGCGTCATGGATACTCAAGGCTCCGGCCTTCATCGCGACTGCAGCCTCTCTGCCGATATTTACCATTTCTTTAAACCTGACAGCGCCGTCAATAAAGGGTGCAGGGTATCTGGTTATAAGCTCGTCATAGCGATCCTTTGCCAACATGGCTGTGCTCTCAAGGCCTGCCCACTTGCTGATGACAATGGCCTGTCCGGCCTTACCCTTAGCTTCAAAAAAGGTCTTCTCCTCATCTGAAGTTCCTTCCGCATAGCCTACGCAGGTTGCGGTAATAACCGGTCTGTTCACTGCAGTTGTAACCTCTGTGTGACCTCCGGCGTAGGGTACACCTGCTTCTTTGCAGGCTTCAAGACAGTCTGCTACTATTTTCTTAAGTGCCTGCTCCTCTGAATCGGGATCAAGCAGCACCGAAACTGTCACATGATCCGGTGTGATTCCCTGGCATACAATACTGTTAATTGCCTTGGTTACCGCATAGAAGCCGGCATCCGTCGCATCCGCCGTCATGGGGCTTGTGGCGGAAAAAACCCGTCTATTTGAAGAAAAAGCGCAGTCTGTCCCTACAGCTGCGCTCGCATTCTTTTTGTATTCTGTCTTCAATGGCTTCAAAACTGAGCGTTTCAAAGCGTTCTCTGTTATTTTTCCGATTCTCATATCAAGATCACTCGTTTATCAGGTAATGATTACCCGTTGCTGTTAACTGACTCCAGGTCCTCTGACGGTGCCTCAGCCTGAGCGGCTGCTGCCTGAGCGGCTGCTGCCTGGGCGGCAAGCTGTGCGTTGGCGGCGTTCACCGCATCCTGGGCTGCCTGATTGGCGGCTGCTGCATTCTCTGTGCCTGCGGCCTGTCTTGCTCCGAGGATTGCACCTGCCACGGCCTTGACCGTGTTGACATCGCCTGTTGCTACCGCTGTGTTAAGCTGTGCCATTGCACCATCATCAGCGCCTGCGGTTCCGATGGTCACGATTCTGGGCACCATCTTGTAGGTGCTGCTGTTTACCACAGTCTTCTCTGTTACAACACCGTCTTCCTTAACAACCTTCCAGAGCTGTGCCTTATAGCCGACGTGAGCTGACTGAACGCCCACATAGCCAACGCCCTGTGATCCGTCAAATCTGAAATCATCGGCGGAAGCTGGAATCGTCTCAAGAACCTCACTCTCATAAGATACCTGATGGCTGGCAGGTCTTGTCTCAACTCCGTACACAGTGAAGGTAATGTGCTTATCCGGCGTTGTGTATCCGTCTATATAAATAGGATGTTCCGTATTATTAACAAATCTGAAGTTCTTACCTCCGGACTCGGCAATAGCCGCATCTGCGGAAGGTGAAACATAGTTGACGATCATAGAATGGTTATGACGCTCTGTAACTTCAAGCTCTGCCAAGAGAACTGCGTTGTAAAGCGTTGTTGAAACCTGGCAGATACCGCCACCAACACTCTCAACCACAAGTCCGTTGAGGTATGAGCCTGCGGGAAAATATCCGTTGGCCTCAGTAAAAGGAGTAATCTTATCAAGTACTGAAAGTTCCTCCCCGGGATAGATCGTTGTTCCGTTTAAAAGTGAGCAGCCGTTGGCAACATTGGCACTTCTGGCTGAACCCGAGGTTTTATAGCTGGTGGTGAAGGTACCAAGGACATCCTTGACCATGGCAAGTTCTTCATGGCTTCCGAGGGGCTTGTCCTCTTTTACGGAGAGCTGAATATGCTCTGCATCTTCGCTCCACTCGCTGCTGATAACATTTTTGATAACATTGGCGGATTCATCTGTATCGACCAGGTAACCGATCTGACCGTCTGATATATTGAATCCCTCTTCGGTTCTGGATAAGGTGAAGTTAACCTTCTCTTTATTAAAGCTCTCGCTGCATCTTCCCAGTACTTCCTGCAGAGCCTCATTGTTATAGGAAAGCTTGAGCTCGTAAACCTGATTGGACTTCTCAAGGTCCTTAAGCGCCTTGTATCTCTGAACGATATTGCCCTGATGTCCGAGCTGATAAGCCTGATTGGCAACAAACCTGTTGTCCCAGGCGATACCAAGATCTGCGCCTGTAATTGTTATGGATTGATCCGCTGAAGCTTCAAGCACAAGCTCTCTGTCCCTTAGCTGCTGGACTCTGCTGTCAACGGCAGCTTGAGCTTCACTCACTGTCATGCCTGAAACATCCACGGTTCCGATATAAACACCGTTTGCGATAGTCCTTGAATCAGCTGCCTGTGAGCACACTCCCGGCAATAGGAATGTCAGCAGTATCACAAGAACCGCTCCGCCAAAAAATTTTTTCATAATGCTTCCTCTGTGCTATTATGTAAAAAGAGAATCCATGATTTTACTGAAAGGATATTATAGATGAAATTCCCCATTTTAGCAAGCTTCATACTGATGTGCGTATTCGCTGCAATCGGCATGAGAAGGACCTCCAGAAAGTTTGAACAAAAAGAACAAAATTTCTGGGACAGAGAACGTGAATCCAATAATGTCAGAAAAAAAAGTCTGGATGCCCTTGAGTACATTCACATCCCTGTTGACCTTCTTCCCTTCGGAACAGCTGAGGACAACGCAACGCTTGAAGCTGCAGAAGAGGAAGTTCTTGCTCTCAAAGACGAAAAGATCGTGAATTTTACTGGAATTACCAACACAGATCTCAAACTGGAATACGGAACAGCCAATATCACTGCTCTTTCACAGTATGATCAGAACTATACAGCCCTTGTGGTATCCCTGCAGAAATGGGGCGAAGCCCTCTACAACGCAGGCCGCTTCGAGGATGCCTGTCATGTTCTGGAATTTGCTGTCAAAACAAGAACAGACATCTCTGCAACCTACAGACTTCTTATAGATATGTACAAGACCAAGCTTGGCTACAACGAAGCCAGGATAAAGGAAAAGCTTGAAGGTCTCCTTCCTATAGCCAAGAACTTAAATGCCCTCAGCCGCAATCAGATACTGAATATGCTGGCAGCCGAGGGAGTTGAACCGCAGCCTGAATGAATGGGGTGGTTATGAGTCAATGGGGACGGTTCTTGCTGACTCACAACCACCCCATTTAGCTCATTATATACTCTCTACAAATCTCATAAATGCCGCCTGTCCCTCCGGGGTTCTCTTATAAACTCCGGCATCTTCAAGGACATGCATGAACACTTCACCGATTTCATTCTGGACAATCTCGTCAATATTATCTTGATCTATTTTGTCATACTTCTTGCTGAAGGCATCTACCCAATCAGCGTGCTTTTCCAGCACTTCATCGGCCCTAAGATCTTTTCCCGTAAGAATTGCTTCTTTCAGATCAGCCATCTCACCCTTAAGTCTTGCCGGCAGAACCGCAAGTCCCATTACTTCGATAAGACCGATATTTTCCTTTTTTATATGATGAAGCTCTGCATGGGGATGATAAACTCCAAGAGGATGCTCGTCGGTGGTGATGTTATTTCTAAGCACCAGATCCAGCTCGTAGTTATCGCCTCTTTTTCTGGCTATGGGAGTGATGGTATTGTGAGGAGTACCGTCGGTCTCAGCGAAAATAAATGCTGCTTCATCGCTATAGCCTCTCCACTTCTCAAGGATCACATCCGCAAGGGCAATGATTCTCTGTGTATCCGGGCCGGAAAGTCTGATAACAGACATGGGCCACTTTACAATTCCGGCCTTAACATCCTCGAAGCCTTTAACCGCAAACTCTTTTTCCACAGGTGCTTTCGCCATGGCAAAGGTGTAATGTCCGCCCTGGAAATGGTCGTGGCTAAGGATTGAGCCTCCAACGATCGGAAGATCAGCATTTGATCCCACGAAATAGTGGGGGAACTGCTTAACAAAGTCAAAGAGCTTGCAGAATGTGTCATGCTCAATCTTCATGGGAATATGCTGCGAGTTAAACACGATGCAGTGCTCGTTGTAGTATACATAAGGTGAATACTGGAATCCCCACTCGCTTCCATTGATGGTTACGGGGATGATCCTGTGATTCTCCCTGGCGGGATGGTCGACTCTTCCCGAATAGCCCTCATTTTCCCAGCACAGCTGACACTTGGGATAGCCTGACTGCTTGGCGTTTCTTGCTGCAGCGATGGCCTTGGGGTCCTTCTCAGGCTTGGAGAGGTTGATGGTGATATCAAGATCCCCGTACTCCGTGGGTGCGATCCACTTCATATCCTTGGAGATACGATATCTTCTGATGTAATCTGTATTCTTGGAAAAATTGTAATAGTAATCCGTAGCCTTCTCCGGGCTTTCTTTGTACAGCTCATTGAAGCGCTTGATCACTGCACTTGGCCTCTCAGTTACTTCGCCCATGAGTTTAGTATCGAATAGATCTCTGTAGACAACGCTGTTATTTTCGATAAGACCGTTTTCTGCAGCATAGTCGTCAAGAACCTTAAGGACTTCCTCAAGGTATGTTCCGTCCTCGATGCCGTTTGCCGGGATCTTGTCCGCAAGGGCGATGATATCTGCTTTGTCAAACTCCGCAGCATCAATTCCCAGCCGGATCAGCAGAGAATTGATGGTGTAGATGATGTCTTCTTTTTTTATAAGACCTGTTTTAAGAGCGTAGGCAGCAAGATTATTTATAGCTTCCTGAATCTTCATTTTTTCTTCCTTTCTTATTGCCAAAAGTGCGCCGTCCCCATTGACTCACGGCGCACTTTTTTCTTAGATTACCTGAGGTCCGTTACCGATCTCGACTGTGTAGAAGGTTGCATCGTAGCCAATCTTCCTACGATACTCCTCGCCTACAGTCTTCTTGAAATTCTCAATTGCCTCGTCTTTTACGATAGAAACTGTGCAGCCGCCGAAGCCGCCACCTGTCATTCTGGATCCGATAACTCCGGGAATCTTCCAGGCTTCCTCAGCGAGGGTATCAAGCTCGATGCCGGTAACATCGTAGTCATCACGAAGGGACTCATGGGACTGTCTCATAAGCTTGCCGAAGTGCTCAATGTCTCCGTCCTTAAGAGCCTTAACCGCTTCAATTGTGCGCTGATTCTCGTATACGGCGTGCTTAGCCTTCTTCTGCATATCAGGGTCTGTCAAAAGATGCTTGTTGGCCTCAAATTCTTCGATTGAAAGATCGCCAAGTCCTTTGATATCAAGGCTCTTCTGAAGAATTGCAAGAGCCTCCTCGCACATGCTGCGTCTTGCGTTGTACTGGGAATCTGTGAGTTTGTGCTTCTTGTTGGTGTTGGCGATAACAATCTTGGCACCCTCAAGCTTGATCGGAGCATATTCAAATGAAAGATCTGCTGTATCAAGGAAGATAGCGTTATTCTCTTTGCCCATAGCGGAAGCAAACTGGTCCATGATACCGCAGTTACAGCCGTTGTAGTTATTCTCTGAGTACTGTCCGATAAGAGCAATGTCCTGATTGGATACTTCAAAGCCATACAGATCTCTTAAGATAAATCCTGTGAGAACCTCCAGTGAAGCTGATGAAGAAAGTCCCGAACCGTTGGGGATATTTCCGTTGATAACCATATCGAAGCCCTTATCAAGCTTCATTCCTCTCTTGGCAAAGGCCCATACAACTCCCAGGGGATAATTGGTCCATCCTGCCTTGGGTGAAGGGGTCTCGATATCATCAAGAGAAACCTCATATACCCCGAACCTGTCCAGATTCATGGAAAACAGTCTGATTGTTCTGTCCTCTCTCTTAGCTGCGGCGCCATAAGTTCCGATTGTCAGTGCACAGGGAAAAACATGTCCTCCGTTGTAATCCGTATGCTCACCGATGAGATTCACACGTCCCGGTGCAAAGTATGCCTTAACGCCCTCTTTCTCACCAAACTGCGCCTTAAATCCGTCAAGTACAGCCTGCTTCATGCTCTGATCGATCATAATACCCTCCTAATGTTATGTGTTGTTATGTTTAACTCCAAATTATTTTTATTTGTTATCTTGCTTTATATATACCATATTATACACCTTCCCATAAATATCACTTTGTTTGAATAATCAGTCATAATGTTAATTTTCTTAATCAAAAAAGGCGGTATGAGATAATTCTCATACCGCCTTCCGTTTATTCTTATAATCCCCGTATTACTGGTTCTGTGTCTTAGCAGCCTCAAGGAGCTTGTCTCTAAGCTGTGACTCGATCTGTGAAAGCTCAGCCTCGGCCTCACGTCTCTTGGTCTTACCTTCTGTCTGGATCTTGAGCACTTCATCAAGAGTTGTGATAAGTGTCTCATTGGTGTGCTTGAGGGTCTCGATATCAACGATTCCTCTCTCAGCTTCCTTGGCGCTCTCGATTGTAGCAACCTTAAGAGCATCAGCGTTCTTGCGAAGAAGCTTGTTAGTCATATCATTAACCTCTCTCTCGGCCTGAGCTGCCTGTGTAGCGTGCTCGATACCGATTGCGATAACCATCTGGTTCTTCCAAAGAGGAATTGTGTTAACGATGGTTGACTGGATCTTCTCAGCCATTACTGTGTCTGAGCTCTGTACCATACGGATCTGAGGACCTGTCTGCATTGCAATGGTTCTTGTAAGCTCAAGGTCGTAGATCTTTTTCTCAAATCTGTCGCACTTACTTGCGAAGTCCTTAGCCTTCTCAGCATCCTCAGGAAGTCCTGACTCAGCAGCCTTCTTCTGAAGCTCTACAAGTGTTGTGGTGCGCTCCTCTTCAAGTCTCTTCTTACCGGCAAGGATATACATTGACAGTTCCTTGTAGTAGTTGAGGTTAAGGTCATACATTCTGTCGAGAAGCTCAACGTCCTTCATAAGGGTAACCTGATGTCTCTCCAGCTCGTTGCTGATGGTCTGAACATTGGTCTCAACCTTGGCATATTTAGCCTTCATAGCCTCGACTCTGTTTGCACTCTTTTTGAAAAGAGCCTTAAGACCCTTCTCATCCTCATCGATTTCGAAGCTCTTAAGCTGAGTAACAAGGCCTGTGATCATGTCTCCAACTTCGCCCATGTCCTTGGTCTTAACATTGTCGATAGCCTTCTCTGAGAAATCAGCGAGCTTCTTCTGTGTTCCAACACCGAAGTTCATGATTCCTGTGCTGTTGTTGATATCAATCTGCTTGCTGAAATCCTCAACCTGCTTGAGCTCTTCAGGTGTGAGCTGTGCCTCCAGAGCGATGTTGCCGTTGTCCTTGGGTGCCTCTGCCTTAGGTGCCTCAGCTACTGCCTCGGCTGCCTCTGCTCCAAATGATAATGTAGGTGCAGCGGGTGCTGCTCCGAATTCAAGATCTGCCATTACTTTCTCCTCCGATTCATACATTTATTTAAACTAATATTGTTTACTGTTTCATCTGCATCTGGGCTGCAACTCCCTGCCCCTCAGCAGTAAGTCCGTCCTGAGCCATCATTGACTTCATAACGGAAATATCCGAAGAAATATCCCACGCCATATCCTGGAAAAGGCTGTCAAGAAGGTTCTCAAAAGCCTCATTGATGGTATCCATTGCTGCGTCGATCTCTTTCTTGGTCTTGGTGATGTTCTCGCCCACATCAGGCTGTTTGTCCAGCTCTACATAAGCCGTAAGAAGCTTCTTGGTGGTGGGAAGATAATAGTTCATCAGCTTGTGAAGCTCTTCCGCACTGTCGGGATCCTTCTCAACCTGTGCAAAGATCCTGTTCATGATATTCTCAAGGCGGTACAGCTTGTTGGACATTTCGTCTGTATCAGGAATAACGTCATTGATCTCTCTGACGAACTTAACATATTCCTCGCCCTCAGCGATAATTGCCTGATCCTTGGAAAGGTTCTTGCTGCGGGTAACCTCAGCCTTCTGCTTGTTCTGTTCCTTCTGCTCACGGGCAAGTCTGTCCTGCTCGGCTCCGAGGTACATCTGATATGCGTTGTCTGTGATCATACAGGTGGTCTCGGAAGAATCAAGCTTGGCCCTTGGTACATATCCCTCTTTAATAAGTGCCTTGATATCCTTAAGAACCTCTTCATCAGTCTTGAGGGTGACCTTGGCAAGATCACTGATCTTGAAATATTCAGCTTCCTTAAGAATGTTACCGTATTGATAGAGCTTCTTGGACATCTGAAGCTTTCTGATTCCTCTGCATGAAATGAAGGTACATGCTACAAGAAAAGCTCCGCTGATAGCAATTCCGGGTATAAGATTCGCTGCGATCATTGCTGCAAAGGTGGGAAAAACTACTGCAAGTCCCACTGTGGCTCCTGCGATAAGCTGTCCCAGTCCGCTGTATCTGCTGACTCTCTTCTGCAAAAACGGATAGTTGACTCTCTTAACCTGAGGTGCCCTGTTCACGTAGGTGTAGTTGTTTCTGCGTACCTGGCTGTAGTTCCTGCTTGCGTAAGTTGTTCTCTTCTCTATACTAACTGTTTTAAGAGTCCTGCTGATGTCTGCGGCCAGCGTACTGTAGTCATTCCTGTCTATGGCGCTGGACACACTTTTTAAAATATCATTACCTGCATCAATCAGGTCCTGTGTCTGTTTATCCACTTCTTCCTCCAAAATAATTGCACTTTTACATTTCACAATTTTACAGCATTCGTTTCAAAATAACAATGAAATCTGTGTTTTTATGCTATCATATTAAATGTGGTTTTAAGACAGTTTCACTGATTATCAGTTTATCAGAGGTTATTCAATGGAAAAAGCCTATAAGTTGCTATTTAACACCGAAGAATCCGACGATCTTTACGTATATTGCTGCGGTATTTCGCAGACACTTCCGGGCCACAGTTTCGGCCCTGCGTTGAAGCCCCATTTCATGATACATTTCATAATGAGTGGCAAGGGAAGCTTTAATATAGGAGGAGAGACCTATCCTTTGGAGAAGGACTACGGGTTTCTTATTGTGCCGGATGAGCTTGCCTACTATGTTTCCGATGAAAAGGATCCATGGACCTACGTATGGGTTGGATTTGGTGGAAAAAGAGCGCAGGATATTGTTTCGCAGCTGGGGCTCTCCCTGCAACAGCCGGTATTTAAGAGTAGCGCCGGCAACGCCATCTATGATCTGGTAAAAGATATGATGGATCACAACACCTTCTCGGTGGAGGATTCCCTTAGAAGAAACGGACTTCTGTCGCTGTTTTTATCAGTAATAGCCAGCGGTATCAGTGTTACTCAAAGAAGCGATTCTGGTAGTGCCAATTATTATGTATCCAAGGCCCAGGCCTTCGTTCGCAGCAACTACTGCAACCCCATCAAGGTTACGGACATCGCAAACTATGTCTGCATCAACCGCAGCTACTTATATACATTATTTGAAAAAACTCTTGGCATCTCGCCTCAGCAGTATCTGACGAGCTATCGCATATCGAAGGCCACTGAGCTTCTACAGCTGACGCAGCTGCCTATCGAGTCGATTGCTCTGTCCTGCGGATATACGGATCCGCTGGTGTTCTCCAAGGCATTTCGGCAGGAAAAGAAGATAACTCCGTCAGCCTACCGCAAATCCCTTCCCAAGAGCAACCCCGTAATGGACAAAGATCACCTCCTCCTCATGGAACAACTCCTCGAGGAGCGTCACCTGGAGTCGAATGATCCGAATTGAAGCCTTGGGAAATTGGTTTCCCGGACGCTAACCCGGGGCAGGGGGCATGGAGGTGGCAGGCAGATAGAAATATTCGCCCCTCCTTCGCTTAGATTACATGGCATTTTAAAAAGGCCCCGACGGGTCTGCAACTCATAAACTCCGTCCGGATTATACTAATATGGTTTCCCGGATGGTATCTGGCCGGACGTCAGACAAATGAGCTGCGAACAGACCCGTCGGGACCTTTTTGAAATGCTCATGAATCTATACGCTCCATCAGAGGCGAATATTTCTATCTGCCTGCCACCTTCATGCCCCTGCCTCCGGATTTGCTGCGCGTTGGAACAAAAAATTCACCAATGGGGACGGTTCTTAATGGTGCATTTTTTACGTGCATCAATTAGAACTATCCTCATTGGTGAAATGATGTATTAGTCTATAATCCTTTTAGTATTCTCAAAATTCTCCAGCATTTCCTCTGCTTCCTTAGCGAACCAGCCGGTTTTGCCGAGTTCTACGGCGGTGCGGGCTTTGTGGTAGGCGTCGTCTGTATCGCCAAGTTCGAAGGAGACTTTGGCGGCTTCGTAGCTTGTGAGTGCTATGTCGGCGTTTAATGAGCCATATTCTTTCTGACGCAGGATCTGCAGGGTTTCATCGTAGAGTTTTTTGGAGTTCTCGTAGTCCTTATCGATGAAGGCTTTTCTTGCATCATATAATTTATTATTGCATTCGATGAGCCATTTGTAGTATTTCTTGTCGCCAAGTTTCCCCGCTGCCTCGATGGATTTGGAGTGTACATTTTCAAATTCTGCATAATTGTTGGTGCAAAAATGAGCGTCTTCAAGGAGAAGATACTCGTTATACTTGGAACCTGCTGCAATATGCTTGTCTCCCTGCTGATTCAAAAGTGTCACGACTTCGTCATATTCCTTTAGGGCTGCACAGGCTCTGGCCTTCATGTATCTGAAATAGTTCCTGAGTTTTCTGTTCTTTATTTTATCACCCAGGACTGTGTACAGCTGCTTACTCTTTTCATAATCGCCGTAGGCCCATCCTATCTTGGACATTCCGGCTCTTTGAGCTATGTCTCTTATCCCAAACCACAGCATGCAGAATATGATCAAAACTCCGGCTTTTGCAGTGTTGCCTAAGTACTCGAGAGCAAAGTTCAGTTCAATTCCATTTACTAATGAAAATATAATCACAAACAGATCAAGTGCCACAAAAAGAACAAATACTGCTGTGGCTATATGCCTCAGGACTCTGAAAATCCTATATCTCTTGGCTATATCCTCCGCGGACAGCGTTTCATACTTACTCATAGGTTTCCTCCCAAACTTTTTTCATCCATTCAGATGCAGTAGTGCACCAATTATATCGCATCCTCACTTAAACCAACATAGCCTTTTCAGCAAAAAAGTGCCTTTTATTTATACTTTCTTTATTTTTTTCTTTAGGTTTGTTTTAGGTAGCGCTAATAGAATGGCATCATCAGATAACAAAAATACACTTCAAAGAAAGCGAGAAAACAATCATGAAGAGAAAAAATAGATTTTTGGCAATATTATTCCTTAGTACAGCCCTGGTAGTAGGCGGCTGCGGAGCAAGCACTTCGGGATCTACCGATAGCGTGACAGTTTCAACTGATACAAAAGAATCTCAGGACAACGCAGGTTCAGGTGACCAGGCTTCCCCCGAAGAGCTAACTCAGGGCGAGAACAGATCTACAGAATACCTTTCAAGCGGCGATGCTGTGACAGCAACCTCCGGGCTTCTTAATTCCGAGGAAATGTTCAGTGATAGGGATCTTGAGCAGGAAGCTGACCTTACAGATGCCAACTATATCACATTAGAGAGTGGTAAAGATGTAGCGATAGACAGCGAAGGTGTATATGTGATCCGGGGAACGGCAACAGACAGCTCCATAATTGTTGATGCGGATTCAGCCAAAGTTCAGCTGGTGCTGGACGGAGTTTCAATAACAAATGCAGACAGTCCTGCGATCTATGTAAAGGCTGCAGACAAGGTATTTATAACAACTACGGATTCCGAAAATACACTTACCGTTACAGGAGCCTTCACCGCAGACGGCGACAACAGCACAGACGCAGTGATCTATTCCAAGGACGATGTGGTATTTAACGGAACAGGAACACTTACCATCACATCAACAGCCAACGGCATCTCAGGAAAAGACGACGTGAAGTTCACCGGAGGCACCTACAATATCACTTCCGAAGAGGATGCCATTGAAGCTAAGGATTCCATAAGGATAAGCGATGGCTCTTTTACCATAAATGCTAAAAAAGATGCTCTCCACAGTGAAAATTCAGATGACGATTCCCTTGGTTATATCTATATCTCAGGAGGCACCTTTGATATTACAGCCTCCGATGACGGCATCCAGGCAACCACTGTTCTGATGATGGATGGTGGAACCTTTGAAATATCAGCTTCTGAGGGACTTGAAGCCACCTTCGTACAGATAAACGATGGAAAAATCAGCATTGAAGCCAGTGACGATGGTATCAACGCATCAAATAAGAGCAGTCAGTACAACGTCGTAATAGAGATAAACGGCGGAGAGCTTACGATCAATATGGGTTCCGGCGACACCGACGCCATTGATGCTAACGGCAATCTCTACATCAATGGCGGCACAGTGGATATCACTGCACAGTTTGCCTTTGATTTCGACGGCGAGGCTCAGATAAACAGCGGCACAGTCACAGTTAACGGCGAAGAGGTTACAGAAATCACCAACTCCATGACCTTTGGAGGATCGGGCGGTGGCCCCGGCGGACAAGGCGGATTTGGTGGCAGAGGCGGACAGGGTGGTCCAAATGGTGACCAGTCAGGAAACGACGATTCATCCCAGAGGCCTGAGAACTTCGATCCCAGCAATATGCCTGAGGGATTTGAAAAGGGCAACATGCCTGAGAATTTTGACCCAAGTAACATGCCCGAAAGATCGAATGATTCAGAAAATCAGCAAAATAATACCGGCAATAAAGGAAACCGTGGAACCAAGGGAAATAAAGGAAACTAAACATGGCAGGATTTAAAGAAGTTTTTGAACGAATAGAGACCAAATATCTTCTGGACGAGATGCAGTACAGAGAGCTGATGAAGAGGCTAGAGCCCATCGCAGCCATCGACAGCTACGGCGAGACCTCAATCCTCAATATCTACTTTGACACTCCTGACTATAGGCTCATTGAGCGCTCTCTGGAAAAGCCCGTCTACAAAGAAAAGCTAAGGCTTCGCACCTACAAAGTTGCATCGGATGATACCAACGCTTTTATCGAGATCAAGAAAAAATACAAAGGCATAGTCTACAAAAGAAGGATCAATATGCCCTACAAAGAGGCCATGGCTTATCTTACGGAAGGTCAAAAACCTGCCCAAGAAAGCCAGATTTCTAAGGAGATCGACTATTTTCTACAGTATTACAAAGGAATCCGGCCCGCCATGGCAATCTCCTATGACCGCATAGCAATGGCCGGAATAGAAGATCCTGAACTTCGCATCACCTTTGACACAAACATCAGATGGCGAACCACAGACCTCTCACTGACTAAAGGAAACGTGGGAAAAGACATTCTTCTTCCCGGGCAGCATCTGATGGAGCTCAAGATCGCAGGGGCGATGTCCATGGAAATTGCAAGGATACTGGATGAACTTAATATCAGACAGACCAGTTTTTCCAAATATGGCAGAGGGTACTTGGACTACATGTATAGCAGCACTGCTGCCACCACTGAACCTGAGAACAAGATCGCAGCATTTCCCAGGGCTGTGTGAACTTAAGTTAAAAGAAAGGATACGGTAAATATACAATGACTACAGATTTTATTTTCGAAAGCATAATGGAAAGCGGCACGATCACAGGGGCCGGTTTTGTAACAGCAACTATATGCTCAATTCTCATCGGCTGTTTTATAGCATTTATGTATACGCTAAAAAATAATTACTCCAAGAGCTACATCGTAACACTGGCACTTCTTCCTGCAATTGTTCAGGTAGTAATAATGCTTGTAAACGGCAACATAGGAGCCGGCATCGCAGTAGCGGGAGCCTTCTCGCTGGTAAGGTTCCGATCCGCCCCCGGTTCCGGCAAAGAGATAACCAGCATCTTCCTTGCTATGGCCGTTGGTCTTGCTACAGGAATGGGTTACATTGGTATTGCAGCGATATTTGCAGTGATCATCACTGTTGCCAATCTGATTCTCTCCAGTCTTTCCCTCAATAATAAAGCTTCCGAGGAAAAGACCCTTAAGATCACAATCCCCGAAAGCCTTGATTTTGAAGGAGTTTTTGATGATATATTTGAAAGATTTACGACAAAAGCGGATCTTGAAGAAGTAAAGACTTCCGGCATGGGAAGCCTGTACAAGCTGACCTACAAAATCTCACTTCGTCAGAAAGCCAGCACCAAGGCCATGATGGATGAGATCCGCCAGCGAAACGGCAACCTGGAAGTAAGCTGCTCCCGCCCCGTAATAGTCCGCGCTGAAGAGCTGTAAATGTTTGGATACCCGGACGCTTAGATTTCGGGGGGTGGACCCGGAGGCGGAGGGCACAGGCAGCGTAGGGATAGAAATATTCACCGCTCCTTCGCTTAGATTACATGGCATTTCATAAAGGCCCCGATGGGTCTGCAGCTCCTAAACTCCGTCCGGAGTAATATTAAGTGGTTTCCCGGATGGGATTTGGCCGGACGTCAAACAACGGAGCAGCGGACAGACCCATCGAGGCCTTTATGAAACGCTCATGAATCTATACGCTCCATCACAGGCGAATATTTCTATCCCTACGCTGCCTGTGCCCTCCGCCTCGCGGTCCATCCTTCCCTCAGGAAATCTAAGCTGTACTAAGACAAGCTTCATTACATACCTCATTTCATAAAATTGACCAATTATATATACCAAAAAAACTTTTGCTTGTGCCTCTTTTCTGACGAATGACACTTGAAATCGGACGAATAACATCCAAAAAAAAAGAGAGATCTGTAAGACCTCTCTTTATTCCATCAAAAGTTGTGTCTCGTCACTGCTGTCAGTCATAAGGACTGTCATGTTATTGTTGCCTTGCGGGTTCATACCCGGCATCATGCGGCCGGTATTTCTTACGGGCTGCATGTTGAGCGATCCTGAAGTATTGTTCCAGGAAATTACGGCGCCGGTTGATCGCATCATCTGTACATCTGCCTGAACCTGTCCGGCTGTAGCGGCCTGTCTGATCATTCCGACACCCTTTTTGGCTTCTGAACCGGTTAGTACTGCGATGTAGTGACCTACATCCAGGAAAAAGAATAAAAATACTGCAGCTAAAAGGAATATAAATCCGAGAACGCCAAGAACTACGGATAAATTCTCGTAAAGTGTTATTGTTTCCATCATGTACCTCTAATTAATTTCTAAACAAAATCTAAAGAAATTATAAACAAATTCTCGGAACTATAATACCACTAAAATGGCAAAATAACACTCAAATTTCTTTTTCAGTCATGTAATGTTCATCAAACTCAGCGCTGCATCGTCAGCAACCAGCGTGAAATCAGGATGGAGCTGCAATATTGACGCCGGCACCCGGGGTGTTACTTCTTCGGTGAGGGCCTTCTTAAGTATCTCAGCCTTTTTCTCACCCTCCGCCACCATCAGGATCTTCTTGGCCTTCATGATGGTGCCGATGCCCATGGTGTAAGCCTGGCGCGGAACCTGTGAGACATCCTCGAAAAAGCGCTTGTTGGCTTCGATGGTGCTCTCTGTAAGGTCTACGAGGTGCGTTCTTCTTGTAAAGCAGTCTGCGGGCTCGTTGAAGCCGATGTGGCCGTTGGGGCCAAGGCCCAGGAGCTGCAGATCGATGCCGTTCATGCTGTCAATCAGTTCCTCATATTTGCGGCATTCATCCTCCGCATCTTCGTTGCTTCCATCGGGGATGTGGATATTCTTATTTTTGATATTTACCTTGGAAAAGAGGTATTTGTCCATGAAGTAGCGATAGCTCTGATCGTTGTCTGCGGACAGACCTCTGTATTCGTCGAGGTTCACGGTCTTAACTCTGGAGAAGTCCAGATCGTCCTTGCGGTACCAATCCACCAGCTGCTCATAGATTCCTATGGGGGATGAGCCTGTGGCCAGGCCCAGTACGCAGGTGGGTTTCATGATGATCTGGGCGGAGATGATGTTGGCCGCCTTTCTGCTCATATCCTTGTAGTCATGCGCTCGATATATTTTCATTGTTACCTCCGAAATTCTATGGTTGAGATGTGAGTCAATGGGGACGGTTGTGAGTCAATGGGGACGGTTCTTGCTGACTCACGAAGCGAGTCAGCAAGAACCGTCCCCATTGACTCGCAACCGTCCACACTCACTCATATAATTTCATATATAGATTCTTCAGCACTTCCGAATCAGGCTCTCGTATTGTGTTGGCAGGCCCTCCGCTTTTTACTGCAATCTCTGCCATCTCATCTATCTTGGCAAAAAAGTCGTCCTTCGAAATTCCAGATTCCGCGGCTGTTGGAATCTGGCAGACTCTGCAGATCTTTTTTATCTGGGACAAAAAGAGCTCTGCTGCCCCATCGTCATTATCGCCTTCCGTGGCTGCTCCTGTGGCTCTTGCCATCTCTGCGAATCTGTCCTTAGCTCCGTCCTTGACATATTCAAGGCATAGATGCGCCAGCATCGCTTCAGCCATTCCCATTGGCACATGAAAGATTCCTGTAACAGGTCTACTCATTGCGCTGATAAGGGCAGCTCCTGTGCTGTTATAGGCTACTCCGGCCTCCAGCGCTGCAATTGACATCTGGTTTCTGGCAACCTCATTTTCTCCGTCATGATAAGCAAGCGGAAGATAACGGAATATCCTCCTGATTGCAGAAAGTGCCAGTGTATCGGTAATAGGCTGTGAATTCTTAGATATATAAGCCTCTATTGCCAGAATCAGTGCGTTAAGCCCGAAAACAGCCGTAGCCTTGACGGGCAAAGTGGTAGTAAGCTCAGGATCTATGATGGCAACATCCGGCATTAACTCCTGTCCCCTAAGGAAGATCGGCTCTGTGGCATCGGCAGCTGTAATATATGTAAAAGCTGTAGCCTCTGCGCCTGTCCCCGAAGCAGTAGGGATTGCAGCCATTTTGGTCCTGATACCTGTTATCTCTTCTCCCATGTGATCCGCAAGTTCTCCGCCGCAGCCGTCAAGAACAGCTACTGCCTTCATCAGATCAAGGGCGGCTCCTGTGCCGATACCGATGAGAAAGTCGCAGCCTTCTTTTTTATAGACCTCATAAGCTGCTTTCGCCTTAGCTTCTGTAGGGTCTTCAAGAAAATCGTGGAATATAGTATAGCCTATTCCCTTTTTGGACAGCGCATCGGTGATGATTCTGACTTTCCCCATTTTGACCATTATCTGATCGCTGATGATGAGGGCTTTTTGGCCAAAACCATCCATATATCCGGGCGCCTTGGTAAGTGCTCCCCTTCCGGTGACAATCTTAGAAGGCGTGGTAAACTCCTTGACCAAAGCTACTCCGTTTTTTCTTTTATCACGCACGTCTGTGTGTTTCATTCCCTAGAACCTGCTCCTCTCATTTCTGATAGATATGATATGGTCAAAGCCTGTGTAGTCGGTAAAATAAATTGTTGAAGCTCCGCCGTTTCGTAGCTCCGAATCCTCCTTGCCCTCCATGAATCTATGGGTTCCAAAGGCAGGTCCGATGGTGAGTGTGTCCTTACTGTTTGACAGTTCAACCATCTCATCCTTGACAGTGATGGCTTCTCCGCCCACAAGAGCTGTGGCAAGGTGTCCGTTCTCAAGGAAGGTTGCACCTGTAACGGAGAGCTCGATTCTCCAGGGAGCGCCTTCTACGCCGCTGGTCTTAACTCTTATGTCGATTCCGTCGTTGTCCTTGCTCTCCCTAACCCAGACGTCGATATCCATGTCGGGGCCCATCTTCTTATCGCGGGCTGCATTGTCCATCTGCCACCAGTCGTTGGTCTCAGGGATCTTATCAGGGCTCCAGGGCAGGTAATACCAACCGTGCATGGTCTGGGACAGGTGCAGTGTCTCTCCCTCCTGAACCATCTTCTCAGCCTTGAAGGCTCTGTGCTCGCAAAAGCTCCCCGCAACCTTCATCTCCACCTTGATGGTTCCGTTGTGGAAATAGAGGAAATTGGACTTGCCACTCATCACTGTGTAGGTGTATCTTCCTGTTCTGTTTCTTGAGATACCGGAGTTTTGGTAAAAGACCTTGTAGTCGGGATTGCCGTACAGGCCCTCATGTTCTATGTTTTTCCACTCAGGATGCCACATGAAGAAAATGAGGCAGTCCGGGGTGTGAAGATTCTTTTTTAAACAAATGTCTATGATGGTGTTGGCCATATCATAGAATTCAGGGATGTCATGGCGCTGCGCCATCAGCACATACTCTGTGTAATAATCTGTAGGATAGGACAGTCTGTCCTTGTCAAAACGGGTGGAGTTGGCGGTAAAAACAGATCCGTCGGGCTCCCAGTAGTGCAGCATCATGTGGAGGTTTCTGATAACGTGATCCTCGTAGGACTTATCGCCTGTGGCCTCAGCCAGGGTTATCATGGCATCGTTGTTGACGCGGTTGTAGTTTCCGGCTGATTTCTCCGCATACTCTCCGTCTTCGTTGCAGTCGATGCCCTCTGCCAGATATCTGTTTGCGCAATCGGCCATTTCCTTGCTGTCGTAGATCTTGGAGCACTCCATAAGAGTTGAGGCTATGGCCCATCTGTGGTTGGGAGTATGGAATCCCCCTGTCATAATGCCTTTTGCGGCGTCTCTTATGATCTCGTTAAGAGCAGTGAATATCTGATCCTCTTTATCCGTTCTCTTAGCGGCCTTGATATCCTTCAGATAGAAGAAATGCGGCATTATCTTTTTTATGCAAAAAGCTGTGTCCGGCGCTGAGGAAAAATTACAGGTCACATAGTCAAAAAGTCCGCTGTCGTGCTGCATCATCCTTGCAAAGCGAAGTCCTGCCATTATGCGCTTAAAGAGCGCTTCGTCCTCATGAAAAGAGCTGTCCTCGTTGCAATACACTGCTATCATTGATGCGGTTCTGTAAATTGTGTACTTGGCATCAAGGATGTGGTCCTGATCCATGAAGGCGCCGTAGTTCTCGTCGTTCTCATCCATGATCTGAACCCGCATGGATTCGTACACCAGCTCCTCTGTGTCTGTTAAGATTATCTGATAATGATTCTTCATCGATACCCTTCCTGTCTTATCTGACATCACTTAATGTTAATTCTGTATGCTCGTATCAGAAATTCTTGCTTGTTCATGTTTCTGATATTTACTCTGAGATCAGTGCAGCTCCGATGATGCCTACATCCCCTGCATCCGGAATGCCGCTTGCTATGCGGATCTCAGTATTCTTGGCACTGCTCCTTGAATAAACATCTCTGTATACTCTCTCCCTTACCTTATCAAGAAAGAGGTCCGCTGCCCTTGTGATTCCGCCGCTAAGGACCAGCACATCGGGCTGCAGAATATTTATAAGATTGGTAAGTCCTTCGGATAAGTAGTAGACAAACTCATCCAGAACTTTATTCGCTGTTTCATCTCCATCTTTTACTGCGGCAAAAAAGCTCTCGCCATCGGTATATTCAGGCATTCCCGCTTCCTTAGCCATCTCTGTGAGGGCTGTTGCTGAAGCGTAGTCCTCAAAACAACCTTTTCTTCCGCAGTTACAGTCACAGCCGTCAATGTTAATGGACATATGGCCAAATTCTGCTGCCGCATAGTTAAGGCCTCGTAGAACCTTGCCACCAATGATGATTCCGCCGCCGATTCCGGTGCCCAGAGTAACCATGACAAATACGGGAACGTTGTATTTTCCCGCCACGTACTCGCCGATGGCCGCAGCATTGGCATCGTTGTCAAAAAAGGTCCTGCTGCCCAGGGGCTCTCCAAGAGCTGTTCTTAGCTTTGGCAAAAAAGGAACTTCCTCAAAGCCGAGGTTATTGGCATAGAGGATACGGCCTGTGTCAAGCTCTGCGGTTCCGGGGACACCGACGCCGATGGATTCTATCTCGGATTCGGTGATCCGGGCTTTAGCCATGAGGTCTTTTACGCCCTGTGCAATGGCGGCGATCATGGCCTCCGG
This sequence comes from Butyrivibrio sp. DSM 10294, assembly GCF_028539135.1. Lineage (NCBI taxonomy): Bacteria > Bacillati > Bacillota > Clostridia > Lachnospirales > Lachnospiraceae > Butyrivibrio > Butyrivibrio sp. DSM 10294. The sequence goes on from NZ_JANSWL010000039.1 coordinate 93,171, forward strand.
TTCAGATGCTTCTTTGGTCTTTATGGAATTCTTTTTTATTATGTGTAATTCGGAGTCCACCACGCCCATGGCGATGTTGGTTCCGCCTACATCTATTCCTATTCTGTACATACTTACCTCTTATGTGCTCCTGGACGGTTGTGAGTCAATGGGGACGGTTGCGAGTCAATGGGGACGGTTCTCTGTGACTCGCTTCGTGAGTCACAGAGAACCGTCCCCATTGACTCACAACCGTCCCCATTGACTCGCAACCGCCCACCAACTCACGCCTTCAACACTTCCATCAAGAATAGCATCGCCACGGCCTGTCCGTAGGGCATGGGCTTGATCTCAATCTCTTTATAGAAGTCCTTGGTAATCCTACCCATAGGCGTTCCATAGGACACCTGATTCACCGTTCCGTCGGGATCGATGTAGTTAAGCACAGGCTCCAAAGCCTTCAATCCGACTTCCTTATACTTCTCATCGATAAGTCCCATTCTCACTGCCTTCAGTATTCCGTAAGCAAATCCGCAGGTGGCACTGGTCTCAACATAGGAAGTGGGATCATCCACAAGGGTGTGCCACATTCCGCTCTCATCCTGGTATTTGGCGAGGGCCTCCACCTGGGCCTTAAGGGCCTCAGTGATGAAACGTCTGTCAGCCCCCTTAACTTCTGTAACTGAGAAGTATTCAGGAACTGCGATGGTGAACCAGCTGTTTCCTCTTCCCCAGAGGGCCTCAGCGAAGTTGCCATGCTCAAGGAAGGTCCAGCCGTGGAACAAAAGGCCGGTCTTTCTGTCGCACAGATATTTGATATGAAGAAGGAACTGGTATCTTGCCTCCTGTCTCCATTCGTCGTTATCCTCAATTTCTGCCATGCTGGCGAGGAACATTACCGTCATGAACAGGGTGTCATCCCAGAGCTCTTCTGTGTTCTCGCTGTCGGAGGTACGATGCTGCAGTCCCCCTTCCTGAGTTCTGGCAAAGTCGTTCATTATGGCAACAGCCCATTCATGGCATACGCCCCTGTACACCGGGTTATCAGAATTCTTAAGAAGGAAAGACAATGTCAGCATGGGCGCCACTGTGTTGATATTCTTGGCGGGAAGCCCAAGGCCTACCTCCTTCTCATAATATTTTTCCAGAGTCTCAAGATAGCTCCTGTTTCCGGTCTCCTCATACATCTGCAAAAGGCCGTAAAGTCCCACGCCCTGGGTCCACTCCCAGTGCTGATATCTGGAGATATCGTCCCCGGCAAGGCTCTTGGTCTTCATGTTTTCAAGAAATTTCTCATCATCCTCGTACAGGAATTTCTGAAAACTGTCTGCCAGTACCTCCAGGGTCTTCAGGATTTTTTCTCTCTCGACTTTCATTTGCTACCTCTTTCTATTTCCTTTATACTTTTACTGTGAAACTAATTATTCAAATTTCGTTTATGGTGAACCAATGCTGATCAATGACAGTGTCTACTACGAAGACAACCACTATATAATCATCAACAACATAGCCAACAATATTTTTTATTACATTGATTATGATAAAAGGGACTATTCCATCAACATGGAATTCCAGCATCTCCACCCCTACTACGAGGTCATGCTGCTTCTTGCCCCAAATGCAACCCATCTCATTGAGGGTACTCCCTACAATATTCATATGGGCGATATGGTTCTGCTGGCCCCTTCCGTTATGCACAAATCCGTATATTACAAGGGTGAGCCAAGTAAGCGTGTCATCATCGATTTCATGTATCCGCTGGACAAACCGGAAACCGCCGAGGCCTACAAGGAGATCCTTAAGCCCTTCCATACTGAGGTTCCGATCCTCCGCCTTGAGCTGGAGGACAGGCAGCGCCTGATTGATATCCTGAATGACCTTTTTAGTTTTTCCAAAAATCATGACTACTACGGCAATGCAGCGGATGAATTCTACATCCACAACAAGTTCCAGGAGTTTTTGTACGGGCTCTACGAGCTCTCGGGTAAAAATATCTATACCAATGATCAGGCCTACAACTCCATAGAACAGAAGATGTATGAGATTTCCTCCTTTATTCATGCCAATTATAAGGATGATATTTCTCTCGCTTCTTTGTCTGAGCGCTTTTTTATCAGCCCCAGCTATTTATCTCGTGAGTTCAAGCAGGTTACGGGTTTCAATATTTCCAACTACATTCAGCTGACCAGGATCAAGAATGCCCAGTACAGGCTGGTCTCCACCAATGACAAGATCTCTGCGATTGCTTCGGACTGCGGCTTTGCATCCTTTTCTCAGTTCAACCGCATCTTCAACAGGATCAGCGGCTCGTCCCCGAGGGAATATCGCCAGTCTGCGGTGCTTAACAAATAATCCTTTGTGATAACTGATGGCACTTATGTTTTTACATGCACACCGGATTGGTGATGGCCATATTGGTGCAATCATCCATGGCCACAAAGTAAATGTAGTGGTCGTGGGGATATTCCAGGGGATTCTCTGTAAGCCTGCAGCTGTAATCGTAATGGCCGTTTTCTTCGGTTGCCTTGAGAATGATCTCTTTAACTACTCCGTTCTCGGTGCAGATCTGAAGCTTGCTCAAGGGTCTGTTGGAATATAGCTTAATTTTTATATCAAGTTTGTTATCTTCTTTATCTTCATCCCCAAGTTTTTCTCCGGGGCGCTTACCATTAACTGTTGTAAGAAGAATAGGTCCGTTGGTCAAAAAACTGTGGCCGCAGCGAAGGGCGTCCATGACCTTCTGCGGAGTCCTTGCTTTGCCATGTTCACTGCCTATTCCTATATTCACATAGGTTCTGACGCCGCCGCTGGTAAGGTTGGTCTCAGCCCATTTTTCCAATATTGGAAGGAGGCTCTCGCAGATCAGCGTGTATACCTTGACCTCTTCGGGATATTTACTTGAGAGTTCCTGCGTGTTTAGCTGTATCAGGTCTCTTGTATCAAGGATCTCATCATACAGAACATGATAATCATCGGCGCAGATGTTGTGGGTATCGCTTCCGGTGGTGGCAGGAAGGAAAAGGCCCTTCTTCATGCACTCATGCCACAGGTTTCTTGCCAGATCGTTGGTACTTCCCGGTAACATGGGATTGGAGCCGTTCCATATCTCCATGGTCTCGAAGATGTCCAGCATATCGTTAAATGCAGGATTCCAGGAGATTGCTCTCTGCAGATCTCTTGGGTGATTGATCTGAGCAAGGCCGCCCTTGTCCTTGATGATATTTGTAATCCTTACAAACTCGGAGCGCAGGTACTCATCGGTTCTGTCCTTCTGCTCCGGTATGTTGTAGATAACATCTGTGTCAACTCCCATAGCCATTACGTGGCCGTTGGAGGTGGAGATCTCTTTGGATATTACGGGAAGGAAGTCCTCTCTTTTTAAAGCCTGCCATGCCTTGTGACCAAGGATATTGTGGTGGTCTGACAGGGCTCCGTAGCCAAGGCCCATGGCCATCATGGAATTGGCGATATCCTGCGGGGATTCAACAACGTCATCATCTCCGCCAAAGGCGGGGCTGGAATATATGCTGTGATGATGGTTGTCTCCGGCTATCCATCCCATTTTTTCAAGGTCTATGAAGCGGTTTAGCTCATAGTATCTCTTCTCAAGGGTGTCTTTTTTCACCTCGATAGAGTCTGTGATGATCTCATATTCACTGCCCTTGGATACTTCGATGAAATAGCGGCCTTCCGGCAGATATCTGTGGAGCGTTCCGTCAAAGCCGGTGATATCCCTTATCATGGTTATCTTGCCGTTAACCCTGTCGAAATTCTCGAAGTTTTCTCCCTCAAGAAGTTTGAAGAATTTGACCTGGGAAGGTGTTCCCAGTCCTTTACAGGTGGTCTCTATGAACACATCTCCAAGCTCTGTGCAATTCTCAGGGATTCCGTTTCGGTGAAATCTGTTCCTTTTATTGGGGGCAGGATAGTCAACCTCATTGGTCCTTGCCTTGCCACCGGGGCATACTACCTTGGCATATCTTATGAAGTTTACAAGCCTCTCGGCATCCATCCCATCCACAATAGGATCGGACTGCCCTTTTTCCCGTAGCTGTCCCTGCAAAAGTCCTATTGCGATGGATAAAAATTTGGTTTCCTTACTCATGATTCCTCCACTTTTAATCCCATTTTAGGGTCAAATTACGGCATTATCTACGCGGTTTTTATGTTATGTTCACTTAAATATTGCATTTTTTGCTTAGCGCCTGTCACTTTCATCTGCTAAAGTGCCTGTCACTTTCGCGGGGTGAAGTGCCTGTCACCAGAAGGTAATGCTGTAGGTCTTGACCTCATAGGGTGCTATAGCAAAAGATAGTATTCCGGTGTTCCTGTCAAAGTCCTGCTCTACCCGGCTTGTTTTTTCCAGTAGGTTGCAGGCCCGGACGTTACGAATCTCCACCTTTTCAAAATCCTTAAAGAGCTGTGCCTTCACTTCATGGCTACGGCCGTGGGCTTCGTATAGGCGGATGATGATGGCGCCGGTATCCTCTGCCTTCTTGATGGCGCTTACATAGACACCTTTCTCATCACCCAGGTCTATGATGCCCTCCCGGAGCTTTGCCAGATCCTTGGCCATACTCTCCTGCAGGAAAGGTAAAAATCCAATACTCTCTGCGTTAAGCTCTTCTGCCTGCTCTATAACAAGGCCTTCCCTGAAATCGCCTCTGTGTGGAAGCAGCGAATATGTGAAAAGATGCACTCCCTGGTCCGCATCCGGATTAGGGAAGATACCTGATTTGATAAGGGTTAGTCTCATGAGCTTCTCTTTTGCATCATAGCCATACTTGCAGTCATTCAGGATGGCGACTCCATATTCACCGGTGTCCGCCGTCATATCTATCCAACGGTGGGCACAGCACTCAAATTTCGCTTTTTCTATGCTGGTATCTCTCTTTATCTTCCTTCGAAGATTGCCAAATTGGATATCGCAGTCCAGATTGGAAGCCTCCACTTCCACCGGGAATGCGGCCTTGAGAAGGGTCTGGTGCTCATGCCAGTCAACATCGGTCTCGAAATCAATTCGCTTTGAATGCTTGTAAAAAATGATGTTCTGACCAATAACGGATTTTCTGAAGTTCCTTTCAATATTTACATAGGCAGCCACATCAAAATCCTCAGCGTCCTCCTTCGGAACCTCCGGCAGCTCAATATACTGAAGATCCGTGATGTTCCAGCTGGTCTTTTCAAAATCCGCATCTATGTTCCAGGCATCATAATCCTTGGGCTTATCCTCAAAGGCCATCAGCCTGTTGAGGGGCGGCTGGGACAGATCCCTGATCTCCCTGCCAAGCTCTTTATCAAACAGAGACTCGATTTCTCCGTTCTCATCAAAAACAACTTTATAAAAAGGCGTCTCCAGTTCAGTTTTCTGCCCCTGCTTAAGGGCTTCCACAGGCCCATCTTCAGCATCAGCCTCAAAGTCCGCCTCATAATCCTCGTCAAAATCCTCGTCAAATTCGCAGTCAAAGCCTGTCGCCTGCTCGTAGGCAAAGCGGATAATTCCCTTGCAATCGCTGATGGCATCCTCATACTGTTCCCAGGAATCCTCATAGACTCCTTTTATAGAGGAACCCGGCAGAATGTCATGGAACTGATTGAGCATCAGAACCTTCCATATCTCATAGAGGTCGTTCTCAGGATATCTGATCCTTCCTGCCAAAAGTCCGTAGCTGCAAATAAGCTCAGCCTCCTTAAGCAGATACTCCAGCTGCCTGTTGTAGCGCTTGTTTTTGGCCATGGAGGTGTAGGTTCCCCGATGGTATTCGAGGTAAAGCTCTCCGGATATCTTAGGAATTTTCTCAGGCTTCTTAAGCTTTTTCAGAAGATCATCAAAAAAGGCTGTAACACTTTTGAGCTCTGTTCTCGGGCACCCGGGCACTCCCATTTCAAGGCGCCTGTCCATCTCCAGCATCTCCCAGGTGGGGCCGCCTCCACCGTCTCCAAACCCGTAAACAGTAAGAAGCTCATCGGTCAGCTCTTTTTCCCTGAAAGCCCTGTAAGTTCCAAGAATCTGCGACGGGTTCTGTCTTCCGTTGTAGGTGTACTCCAGAAGGCCGCCGGTCTTCATGGCCTTGTCCGCCAGGGGATAGTCACAGGTTGTTATGAGATAGGTGGGAATCTTAGTCCCATCAATTCCTTCCCAGTAAAAAAAGTCATGGGGAAGTCTATTTGTATCATTCCAGGCAAGCTTGGTGGTGACAAAGGCTCTGACTCCGCTCTTTTTAAGAATCTGAGGCATTGCAGCACTGTATCCGAAAACATCAGGAAGCCACAGGATATCGCTGTCTATTCCAAAGGCTCCTTTAAAATACCGTTTTCCGTAAAGTATCTGTCGAACCAGCGATTCCCCCGAAGTCAGGTTACAATCCGCCTCAAGCCACATGGCTCCCTCGGGCTCAAACCTGCCCTCCTTCACCTTCTCCTTGATCTCTTCAAACAGCTCCGGCTCATCCTCTCTGATATATTCATAGAGCTGGGGAGTACTCATCATGAAACGGTACTCGGGGTAACGCTTCATCAGCTCCATCACTGTGGCGTAGCTCCTGATGGCCTTTTCACGGGTCTGGCAAAGCTGCCACTTCCAGGCCACGTCGATATGGGTATGACCGGTACTTGCCACCGTCACAGGAAGATAATCTCTGCCGTAGAGGTTCTTCCTTAGATACTCCGAGGCCTTGATCGCCAGCTCATCTAAGATATCAGTCTTCTCTGTTATCACTGCCTCGTCAAAAGCCCCAGCCATTCCAAGAATTCGAAAAGCTTCTTCAAGACCTGCTATCAGCTCATCCAATATTTCCTTCTTGGAAAATCTAAATCGGTCATCTATCTTTTCTTCAAGAACTTCAGCCGAAAACGCCTCCGGAAGTTCCTCTTCTTTCCTGATACCAAGAAGCGCCTCCGCCGCCTCCAGCAGTACCAGTACGTCAAAATAGGCCCTGGTCACCGCCTCATTTCTGGCTGCCAGCTCCATATTCAGGAGATTCTCATTTTCTGCCAGGTTGGAATAGGCATAGATTCCAATATCAACAGCCCTGTCACGACCCTTTTCCCAATCCTCTTTTTCATAGACGACAACGCTGTTGTGGTTCATATCCATGCCGCAGCGCCTTATGCCATCTATGTATAGAAGCATCTGAGGGTTATCCGTATTCCAGATATCATCAGCTCCGGTGGACAGGAAAAAAAGCACCTCTTTTCCCCGATATATCTCCGGGATCCGGACCTTAAGCTTAAAGCAAAAATGGGTATCAGGCTTACCCCAAGCGCCTCCCGCCTTAAATTCCTCCCAGTCCTTTGGCTCCTCAAATATGGTCTCTCTACTGTCGTAGGGAATCTCGGTAAACCTTATTCCTTCCTTTGTCATGACCTTATCAATAGGCATAACATCAGAAAAAATCTGCTTTCCAAGGGCATTCTTTTTCTCTATAAGACCATTTATTCTTGTAATGTAATCCGGCATCTAGTCTCCTGTCTAAGTATCTGAATATGATATCCTGCTTATAGTCTTCTGATCTTAGTCTTCTCTAACAATACACTGTCTTGTATTCATGCTTCTTGGCGTAACCCCAATGTCCTCCAGCTGTTTCTTTATATACCCCGGGATCTCCCTCTTAAGCTCCGCTAAAGGGATATAATCCTCATGCTTTATCTCGTTTTCCTCGAATCTCATTGAGGGTTCAAACACAAAATTCTCTTTTATATACTCTACAACCTTCCTGTTCTCTTCCTCAGTGATATGAATGTCCTTAAGATATTCCTCAGGCGCATCCAGTCCACTGATTCCCGCAAGCCTTGTGCAGGCTTCGAATAGTTCCGGATAAAGATGCATGAGCCTGGGACTAGCCAGCATCGCATGCTTTCCCGGTTGAGAGTACATGATGAGCCTGCTGCCGTCAGGATATATCACCCTCGCCATCGTTCCATCATGTACAAGATATTCCTCTTCCATCTCATCCTTCTTGTACACACTGGTAAATTCCGGCAGCGTAGCTCTGAGAAACCTGCCATGGTAGCTACCTTCCGCTCCCACCAGGTTATCCTTTTCATCCAGATATACCCAGATATGCTCAAGGTCGTAGAGATGCTGAATATCATAGTCCAAATAATAAGCGTATTCGATAACCTTAACCGCCCCTTTGTAGTTCAAAAAATCAAACTTGCGATTGAAGGATCTGCTGACAGCGCCATCCTCTTCATACACCTCATACCCCACCCTCTTTATACTGAAAGGTTCCTTTTCGTCCATATATATAATTGGGGCATGACGCAGTACATATTCTCTCTCTTCCATATCTCCCTTCCTTATCTCTTGTAGATTTGGGCCAACGCAGATTTTTCACGAACTGCGCTCCTTCCGATACACAGAAGCCGCCTCCCATAATAGAAAGCGGCTTTGATAAAGTCTTAGGTTAAGGTCTTATTCAGTGTATTCAAATCCGCGCAGATTAAGCTCCTTAGCATAGTGGCAAGCCACGAAGTGTCCGGGCTCAATCTCCTTATATTCAGGTGCGACTTCTTTACATTTCTGCCGGCAATACCTACAGCGGGTGTGGAAATAGCAGCCGCTGGGCGGATTGGCGGGATTGGGAATCTCGCCCTTAAGGGGAATTCTCTCCTGCCGGAAGGTGGGATCAGCAACCGGCACAGCAGACATCAGCGCCTCAGTGTAAGGGTGCTTGGGATGAGCAAATATCTGCTCTGTCTCTCCGTATTCCACCATCTTACCAAGGTACATAACACCAACTCTGTCGGAAATGTGCTCAACCACCGACAGATCGTGGGAAATGAACAAATACGTAAGACCGAATTCCTTCTGAAGGTCTTTTAACAGGTTGATTACCTGGGCCTGAATGGACACGTCCAGAGCCGAAACCGCCTCATCACACACAATAATCCTGGGATTAAGAACCAGCGCCCTTGCGATTCCGATACGCTGTCTCTGACCACCGGAGAAAGCATGTGGATATCTCATAAGATATGAGGGGTTAAGTCCGACCTTAACGGCCATCTCTATTGCCTTTTTATCCATCTCTGCCTTGGACATCTTGGGATAGTTTGCCTTCAGGGGTTCCTTGATAATATCAAGTACAGTCATTCGGGGATCCAGTGAAGAATATGGATCCTGGAAGATCATCTGGATCTCCTTGCGGATCTCCTTCATTTTCTTTTTATCGATCTTTAAAAAGTCAACTTCCTCACCGGCCTCGGTTCTATAGTAAACCTCGCCCTCGGAAGCCTCATAGGCTCTTACGATGCAGCGGCCCAGGGTTGTCTTGCCACAGCCCGACTCACCTACGATACCGATGGTCTGTCCTTTCTCAACGGAAAAAGAGACATCGGTAACAGCCTTAACTACTACATTCTTGGAGGTAAAACGCTTGTGAACATTTTTTACTTCAAGTATTGCATTATTCTCCACGTTAATTTCCTCCTTCCTTAGCCTTGATTCTTGCCTCTACCTCAGCTCTGTGGGCTGCACAGGCAGGGTTGTTGCAGGCAAAGCAGGCAATCTTGTGTCCGGGCTCGATCTCAACAAGCTCAGGCTCAGCCTTATCACAAAGGCCCTCTATTCTGGCATCACATCTGTCATAGAATCCGCACTGCTCAGGAAGATTCATGGCAAGAGGCACAGTACCCTCGATTGAGAAGAGTCTGTCCTCCTTCTTACCGCCAATCTTGTGAACAGATCCGATAAGTCCCCTTGTGTAAGGGTGCTGTGGATTGGCATAAATTGTCTTGGAATCACCGGTCTCAACAACCTTTCCAAGGTACATAACGGCAACTCTGTCGCACATTCTTGCAACAACGCCCAGGTCGTGGGTGATGAACAGGATTGCCATGTTGAATTCTTTCTGAAGCTCCTTCATAAGCTCCAGGATCTGTGCCTGGATTGTAACATCGAGAGCTGTTGTGGGCTCATCCGCAATCAGAAGCTTGGGGTTACATACAAGAGCCATAGCGATCAGGGCTCTCTGCAACATACCGCCGGAGAACTCATGAGGATACTGGTTGTAACGCTTTTCAACATTGGCGATACCAACCTTTCTCATAACCTCTAATGATATCTCTTTTGCCTTCTTCTTATCCTTGGTGATATGAAGAAGTGTACATTCGTTAATCTGGTTTCCTATGGTGTACATAGGAGAAAAAGCTACCATGGGCTCCTGGAAGATCATGGAGATCTGCTTGCCGCGGACGTTTCTGATCTCTTTTCCCTTGGGGTCCATCTTAAGGATATCCACCTCGGTGTCATCCTCGTTTCTGAACATGATCTGTCCGCTGGGGATGCACTTGCGGTCGTTGATGGCCAGAATTGACTTACAGGTGATTGACTTACCGCAACCGGACTCGCCTACAAGGCCCAGTGTTTCGCCTCTTTTTATCTCGAAATTAACTCCTCTTACGGGAGTAAGGGTTCCGTCCAGCATCTTGATATCAACATGGAGGTCCTTTACTTCTATAATGTTGTCTTTTTCCATAAATCCCTCCTGATTACTTGTAAGGATCTGCCGCGTCTCTCATTCCGTCTCCGAGGAAGTTAAACGCAAGAACCGTAATTGTTACGAAAATAATTGGAATCAGTTTGTGGGGGTTAGCCGCTACGTCAGTAACTGAGCTTGCTTCCTGAAGAAGTACGCCCCAGCTGGTGGCAGGTGACTTGATACCCAGGCCAAGGTAGGACATTGATGTCTCACCTACGATGGATCCGGGAATTCCCAGTGTAAGAGATACGATAAGGTAACTCATAAAGCCGGGTACCAGGTGCTTCCAGATAATGCTCCAGGTGGATACACCTGACAGCCTTGCCGCCATAACATAGTCCTCATTTTTTAAGGAAAGCATTTTGCCACGAACTACTCTTGCCATTCCGGTCCAGTTGATGAAGGACAGGATAATGGTCATGTAGAAATACATCTTAATTGTTGAGATTCCCGCAGGGATAGCTGCTGAAAGTGCCATCCAGAGAGGAATCTGGGGAACTGCTCCGATAACCTCGATGATACGCTGGATCACGATATCGATAACTCCGCCGAAGTATCCTGATATGGATCCGATCGCTACGCCAAGGAAAAAACTGATGATGGCGCTGGCGAAGGGAATCGACAGTGATATCCTTGCTCCCAGCAGGACTCTTGAAAATATGTCTCGCCCAAGGGAGTCCGCACCAAAGAGGAATACTTTGGCTCCCGTACCTCCGTTGGATCCCTGCCCCACTCCGAAAAGATGCAGGTCACAGGGGATAAGTCCCAGGATTTTGTATTCGCAGCCGTGAACGAACCATTCGATCTTGTAATACTCGGAAAGGTCCGGCTCAAGCTGAACTTCAAAGGTCTTTTTGTCGATTGCTTTATCAAGCTTGTATACGTGAGGACCTACATGCTCGCCCTCAAATATTGTATAGATAGCGGTTGGAGCTGAATTTCTGTAGAGTCCGTCGAACTCATCCAGAGAATAGGGTGCCAAAAAGTCTGCAAACAGCGCTCCAAGATACAGAATTGCCAGTATAAAAAGGGATACTCTTGCAAGCTTATGTCTTCTAAGCTTTCTTGCCATCAGTGTCCACTGGGAGGCAAGATAATAATCTTCTTTTGTCTTTTTCTTTTTTGCCATTATCTTCCACCTCCTGAGTAACGGATTCTTGGATCAAGGAAGGCCAGTGCGATATCGGAGAAAAGAACACCGATAACAACCAGTACAGCCTGGATCATAACGATGGCGCCCGCAAGATACATGTCCTGGGACTGAAGAGCCTTGTACAGAACAGGGCCCTGAATCTGCATGTTAAGTACGAGAGCAGTAACAGTTGAACCTGAGAACAGGCTTGAGAGAACTCCGCCAAGACCTGATACTGTAGGGTTGATGGCTGCTCTGAAGCAGTACTTCATAATTATTTTTCCCTCAGATACGCCCTTAGCTCTTGCTGTAAGTGTGTACTGCTGGGCAACTTCATCAAGCATCTGGGCACGAACGGAACGGATGATACCGCAGGTTCCGCTGGTACCGATTACTATGATGGGGATTATCATTCTCTTTAAGAAATCACCGAAATTGTATAAGTGAATGCCGTTTTGCAGCATTTCCTGTGTAAACAGACCAACGTTGGCATTGCCTGTCCATTTATAGGAAATGTACATCAGCACAATAGCCAGAATAAAGTTCGGTATGGCCGTTCCCAAAAATCCGATGATGGCAGATATGTAATCTCCCACGGAATACTGATGGGTGCTGGCATATACCGCAATTGGAATAGAAACAAGATATTGGAACAGCATGATTATCGCTGTTACTCCTATGGTAAGTCCGAGCCTGTCATTAACAACGCTCCAGACATCACGACCATAGGCAAAAGAGTATTTCCAGTTATGATGTGAATGGTACAGTCTGTAGTATGCGGAATCCGTAGGTGTCCAAATGATATCTTTGACCCACTTAAGATACTGCTGCCAGACAGGCAGATCCAGACCATAGTCCGCACGCATTGATGCGGCGTAATCCGCATCTACAAGTTCTCCTTCAGTTGCAAGTGCTGCAATGTGAGCTGACACGTAATCCCCGGGTGGCAGCTGAATAACAAAGAAAACCAATATAGAAATCAGTATCAAAGTAGGGATAAACATCAGCACACGCTTAACGATGTACTGAACAAGGTCCTTCTTGAAAAAATTCTTTATCGCCTCTCCCATTGAAATCTTCCCTTCTCATTTAAATGGGGACGTGGAACTTACTTCACGCCCCCAACTTATTACTTGATTGATCCGAATCCGGAAAAAATTTTACTCTGCCTTGAACATTACTTCGTAATGTGCCATGTTAGCGTACTGATAGCAGTCAGCCCATACAAGGTTGTCAGCATAGTTCTTAATCTTGTTGCTGATAAGCTCGTAAGAATTCTCAGCCTTAAGATAACCGATTGACCAGAGATTCTCTTCATGGATCTTGAAGATCTCTTCCTGATACTTATCTCTCTCTGCCTCATCGGGAGTCAGACGCCACTTGTCATAGAGCTCAACGAGCTTGACCATATCGCCTGTAGGCTCAACGCCCTGTGCGCCGTTTGTGCTGTAATATGTGCCGTACTCACCATACCACTCAGCTGCCTGTGCGATAGGAACGAACGGTGCTGCTCTGTCCTTAAGTGATGCGCCGCCGATTGGTGTGTGAGGTCCCATAACTGCAATCCAGTCGTTGTTATCGATCTGTGTATCGAATGCTGATACCTCAAGATCCTTAAGTGCACAGTTGATACCTACGGCCTTGTAGTACTGCTCGAATACAGGATAAGAATCATCTGCGCCACCGTCGTATGCAAGGAAGGTGATCATGAGATCTGAGCCGTCTGCGAAATCGTAGAAGCCATCTGATCCCATTACAAGGCCGCAGCCCTCAAGCAATGATTTAGCCTTATCTACATCATACTCTGTCCACTTCTTAGACCACTCTTCGCTGTAGCCAACGTTGCCCTCAGCAGGAGCTGCCTGGCCGGGCTCAAGGAATCCGTCTGTAAGAAGCTCAGATACCTGTGATCTGTCTACGCAGATGGACATTGCCTCTCTGAAGTCCTTGTTAGCAAAAAGCTCTGCATAGTTCTTGTCTGTGTTTGTGTAGTTAAAGGTGATCTGGTAAGCACCCCAGTCAGTGGTTCCCCACTCACGAAGTGAAGCCTGATCTCCAAGATCAGCAAGGGTTGCTGCGATATCCTGCATTGCAATGGTGATGATATCGATCTCTCCTGAACGGAACATAAGAAGATCCTGTCCATCCTCGGAGGTTGTGTTAAAGTGAAGTGCATCTACATAAGGAAGCTGATTGCCCATTGCATCAACCTTCCAGAAGTAAGGGTTGCGATCCATGATGCACAGTGTGTCGTCCTTGGAGCTGTTGCCGGGTACTGTTGAAAGTACAAAGGAGTTAAGTGTAGGAAGTCCTGATGTATTCCAGAAGTTATAGGATACAGCCTTACCAAGATCCTTAACTGTAGCTGCATCGATGTTCTTCTTCTGAGCATTTGCAAGGACATCTTCCTCGGAAAGTCCTGTGGACTCATAATATTCATTCTCTACATAAGGAATTTCCTCTGTGTCGGGAATGAGATCATGGAGATAATGCTCGGGAGCCCAGCACCACTTGAAGTCACCGTTCTCGATGAAGTCTGCGGGATATTTGGGATTTACAAAGGTCCAGGTTACTGTGTAATCATCGTTCTTAGTAAGCTTAGCCCATGCATCCTCACCATCAACGGTCTCCTTAAGAGCTGCCCAGCTCTTCTTGCCGTCGTAGTTGGTAAGATGGCACATGTAGTACCAGAATGTGATATCGTCTGCGTTAAAGTCCTCACCGTCTGACCACTTCATGCCTTCTCTTAAGTGGAATACCCACTCTGTGAAGTCATCGTTGTGCTCAAAGGACTTGATAACGTTGGGATAATAAGATCCATCTGTGTTATATCTGATAATAGACTCCAGTGTAGGTCTTGAAAGGCCCCAGCCACCGCCTGCGCCTGTAAGATTGATAACGCCGCCGTAGTTACCGATCTCAATGGGCTTGCCTGTTGCATCAAGTGTCTCAACGAATACATCGCTGGTGCTTGGAAGTCTGTCTGCAACTGCAGGAAGTTTGCCGCTTGATACCTGCTCTGCAAGCATAGGTGCTTCCTGATAGCCTGTTACCTCAACAGGGTCAGCAGCAACCTCAGTAGCAGTATCAGTCTGCGCATCTGTTGTCTGTGCAGGAGCTTCTGTCTGAGTGTCAGTGCCGGCATCTGTGTTTGCGGGAGTAGCCGCACCGCCACAGGCTGTAAGCATTGAAACGGACATTGCTGCCGTAAGCACTGCAGATAATGCCTTGGTCTTAATGTTCTTTCTCATAAATCCTCCTTCTTAAGCTAAACCTCATCTATAAACTCTTATGTTTATGTCACGAGTTTACTAACGGTTCCTCAATTAATAACAAGTTTATTAGATATATTGCACATTTTATACTCGTTTTTTTGCGGATTTTGGAAAAAACATTGCATTTTTTGCTTAACTTAACCCAAATAAAAAGGATGGCTTTCCCAAAGGAAAACCATCCTCATTAAAAATCGTATTAAGCAGAAGCCTTCAAATTAAAGCTTGGGGCCTGCTGCAACAAGTGCCTTACCGGCATCGTTGCCTTCATATTTCTTGAAGTTCTTGGTGAATCTCTCAGCAAGATCCTTAGCCTTTGTCTCCCACTCGGAAGCATCAGCGTATGTATCACGAGGATCAAGGATTGCAGGATCAACTCCGGGAAGAGATGTAGGAACTTCGAAATCGAAGATCGGGATCTTCTTGGTCTCAGCCTTGAGAACGTCGCCGTTAAGGATTGCATCGATGATTCCACGAGTATCCTTGATGGAGATTCTCTTGCCTGTGCCGTTCCAACCTGTGTTTACAAGGTAAGCCTTAGCTCCGCTCTTCTGCATCTTCTTAACGAGCTCCTCACCGTACTTTGTAGGATGAAGCTCAAGGAATGCCTGTCCGAAGCAAGCTGAGAATGTAGGTGTAGGCTCTGTGATTCCTCTCTCTGTTCCTGCAAGCTTAGCTGTGAAGCCTGAAAGGAAGTAGTACTGTGTCTGCTCAGGTGTCAGAATTGATACAGGAGGAAGTACTCCGAACGCATCAGCAGAAAGGAAGATAACGTTCTTAGCAGCAGGGCCTGAAGATGTAGGATTAACATTAAGAACAATGTTCTTGATGTGGTTAATAGGATAAGATACACGAGTGTTCTCTGTAACGCTCTTATCATCAAAGTCGATCTTGCCGTCTGCAGCTACAGTTACGTTCTCAAGAAGAGCATCTCTCTTGATTGCGTTGTAGATATCAGGCTCAGACTCCTTGTCAAGGCCGATAACCTTAGCATAGCAGCCGCCCTCGAAGTTGAATACTCCGTTGTCGTCCCAGCCGTGCTCGTCATCACCGATGAGAAGTCTCTTAGGATCTGTAGAAAGTGTTGTCTTACCTGTTCCTGAAAGGCCGAAGAATACAGCTGTGTTCTTACCTTCCATATCTGTGTTAGCTGAGCAGTGCATGGAAGCCATGCCCTTAAGAGGAAGGTAATAATTCATCATTGAGAACATACCCTTCTTCATCTCTCCGCCGTACCATGTATTGATGATAACCTGCTCACGGCTTGTGATGTTGAATGCTACGCAGGTCTCTGAATTAAGACCAAGTGCCTGATAGTCATCAACCTTAGCCTTGGAAGCGTTATAAACTACGAAATCAGGCTTGAACTCTGCAAGCTCTGCATCTGTAGGCTGGATGAACATGTTCTTGATGAAGTGAGCCTGCCAAGCAACCTCTACGATGAAACGAACTGCCATACGGGAATCCTTGTTAGCTCCGCAGAAAGCGTCAACTACAAAGAGTCTCTTGTTGCAAAGCTCTTTCTTTGCAATGTCCTTAACCTTAGCCCAAACTTCTTCGCTCATAGGGTGGTTGTCGTTCTTGTACTCGTCAGAAGTCCACCAAACAGTATCCTTTGAGTTAGCATCCATTACGATATACTTATCTTTAGGTGAACGACCTGTGTAGATACCTGTCATAACGTTTACTGCGCCAAGCTCTGTGTCAACACCTACCTCATATCCTGTAAGATCTGGCTTCTTCTCTTCTTCGTAAAGAAGCTCATATGAAGGGTTGTAAACCAGCTCGGTTGTGCCTGTGATGCCATACTGAGTTAAATCAATGTTTGCCATTCTGTGACCTCTTTTCTTTAAATATTTTTTGCGCAAATAGTCTGATATTATCAGTTTGCAGTTAATAAATTGAATAATATGCAGAAAATTCGCAGATACACTGTTAAAAGTTGGGCCAAATTGAGCCCACTACTACATTTATACTACAAAGGCAAGATTTTCACAAGAATTTCAGGGCAAATTTGTATAAAATAACTGTAAATTTCCCTATTTGAGAATTCATTCTCATTTTCCTGCAATAATCTTTAACTCACGCCTTATTCTGATATTCCTAACTCATAGCAAAGTACAGAATGCGGTTTGAGCTCAACCTGGGTCTTATTCTTTAAGGTAAGGCCCTCTCCGGTCCACATATTTGCAGCAGGAAGCTCGTTCTTTGCCTTGATCTCCAGATCCTTGAATCTTATCTTGAACTTCTTCTTTTCCTCACTGATGTTAAAGAAAGCCACATAGGCCTTTTTCCCATCCTTGGACAGGCTCTTCCAGACAACCAGATCATCCTCCCTGGATATCTGTCTTGCCTTCCTTCCGTAGCGGTGCATATCAAGAAGCCTTGTATTGGTCATAAGCTCCAGGGTGAAGTCATCGTTCTCTCTCATCTCACCGCCAAACATCAGGGGCGATCTGAACATGCACCACAGCGTCATGAGAACTCTCTGCTCATCCTTGGTAAAAGAGGTATAATGACCTCCGCCTTCTTTTTCTATAAGACAGAGCTTGCCAAGAGGCAACATATCACAGTCAGGCCAGTGGTCCTTGCAGCCGATACCTTCCCAGGCATGGCACCTTTCGAACATCCCATAGAGATGTTCCCACTTATCCCAGAAATCATCGGTCATTCTCCACATGTTTGCATTTTCCAGAAGGAAGTCCTTCTGATCCACTCTTGCCGGGCCCGGTGAAAGACTGAGAACCATGGGCCTTCCGCAGTTCTCAATGGCCTTTTTGATCATGGCGATCTCAGAAAAACCTGCTCCGGGAGCCTCCGGTCCCACATCAACCCTTGCGATATCGTCAACCTTTACATAGTCAACGCCCCACTCGGCGTACATTTCAAAAATGGAATTATAGTATTCCTGCGCTCCCATTACAGAAGCGTCAACTCCGTACATATCTGTATTCCACATGCAGATGGAACCGGTCTGGGCGATATCCCTGGCTGTTGCTGTTGTCCCCAGTAAGTGCGTATTCCTATGCACTGCCTGCCTTGGAATTCCTCTCATAATGTGGATTCCGAACTTAAGCCCCATATCGTGAATTTCCTTGGCGATAGGTCCAAACCCCTTGCCCCCTGCCGAAGAAGGAAATCTGTTCACTGCAGGGATAAGCCTTGAATACTCATCCATCTCAAGCTCGGTGAACTTGTGATACCAGTGGGAATCCGCTGTGGGTTCATACCACTGAATGTCGCACACCACATATTCCCAGCCGAATTCCTTAAGGTGCTCTGCCATGTATCTGGCATTTCCAAGAAGCTGCTCCTCATTGACGCTTGCTCCGTAGCAATCCCAGCTGTTCCAACCCATGGGTGGTCTTTTAGCCACATAAGTCTTTTCTGCCATAATGCCCTCCAACTTTGCCAAAACTATTCGTCTTTACTTCTCACTCTCAAGAAGTGCCTGATAGATCTCCCTTTTGCCGACTCCTCTGTCTGCTGCCACCTTCTTCATGGCATCCTTATGAGATATCCCCTGATCTTCATAGATCTTCATGTGCTCCTCTATACTCATCTCCTGCCAGGAGAGCTGCTTTTCCGCGTCCTGCTCCTCCAGGCTCTTCCCCTCAATTACAAGGACATACTCGCCTCTTGGTTCATTTTGTTCGTAAAAAGCTATGGCTGCGGCGATAGTTGTCGGATTAGCCTCCTCAAATTTCTTGGTCAGCTCCCTGCATATGGTAATTCGCCTGTCACCAAGAGCCTCATAGAGGTCTCTCAGCACCGCCTTCAGATGATGGGGCGCCTCATAGACAATTATCGTCCTGCTCTCATCCTTAAGATCCTCCAGGATTCTCTTCCTTACCTTCTTATCCTCCTGGGATGGTAAAAAACCTTCGAAGCAGAATCTCCTTGTGCTAAGTCCCGAAAGTGTCAGCGCAGTGATACATGCCGCAGGTCCCGGAAGGGAAGTTACGGTTATTCCTGCCTTGTGGCACTCTGCCACCAGAACTTCACCGGGATCAGATATGGCAGGAGTTCCCGCATCAGTGATGAGGGCGACATTGGTGCCTTCCTGCATCTTCTGAATAAGCCACTGTGCCTTGTCATACTTGTTATACTCATGATAACTGGTCATCTCAGTATGAATATCAAAGTGATTCAGAAGCTTTATGCTGTTTCTTGTGTCCTCCGCAGCGATCAGATCAACTTCCTTCAAAGTCTCAAGAACTCTGAAGGTCATGTCGTCCAGATTTCCGATTGGAGTTGCACAAAGATATAATTTACCCTGCATATTTTCTCTTTCTATAAAAGCACAAAATAATTAACAACGATAACATGATAAATCTGTATTAATAGCCATAAATGTCATAGATCTCGGGAGTATATTTCCCCGGCTCTTCATAGATGATAAGCGGCTTTTCCACTGTAATGCGGCTCTTTCCGCCTCGTGCTCCCTCGATCAGCACCATGCTGGGCTCTTTGTCCACAAAAGGATAAACAAGCTGCATCCTCTTGGGTTCCACCTTGTACTCATGCATCAGCACCATGATCTCTGCCAGTCTGAAGGGCCTGTGGACCATATAGAACTTACCTCCGCTTTTAAGACATCTGGCTGCTGCCGAAATGACATCCTCCAGATCACACAGTATCTCATGTCTTGCGATGGCCTTGGGCGCATCGGGATTTTGCAGCCCGTGTCCTCCTATCATGTAGGGAGGATTGCTTGTTACAACGTCAAAAGAGGCAGCATCAAATAAATGTCCTGCCTCCTTGATATCGCCGTTAACTATTTTCACTTTGTCCTGAAGGTCGTTAAGAAGAACGCTTCTTCTGGCCATGTCAGCGCTTTCTTCCTGAATCTCAAGACCGATCAGTTCACTGGCGGGCGTCTTGGCCGCCATAAGTATGGGAATAATGCCGGTTCCGGTGCCAAGGTCCAGTACTCTCCCGTCCTCGGGAGCTGAGGCAAAGCCTGACAGCAAAACCGCATCCATTCCAAAACAGAATCTCTCAGGATCCTGTATGATCTTATATCCGTTTCTCTGAAGATCGTCCAGTCGCTCTGTGCTCTTTAGCTCAATTGTCGCCAAGCTTTGACTTTCCTTCCTGTTTCTCAATCTTCTCCAGGGCCTCAAGTTCCTTCATCTCCTCGGCTTCCTGGGCACTCTTCTTACCATTGTTCTTTTTCTTCTGCTTCTTCTTGAAGAATTCGATGTCCTCGAGCTTGTACTCGTGAACTTCCTTCTCATCGTCCACTTCAACAAGGATCTTCAGGGTCTGACGAAGGATATTAACACTTGATACCTCGCCCTCAAGTCCGTCCTTAGCCTTGCAGAAATCGCCGATTCCGGGCATCTTGCGGTTAAGCTCCTCGTATACATCCTCTTCGTTCTTGAGGCAGCACATAAGTCTTCCGCATACTCCGGAGATCTTGGTGGGATTAAGGGAAAGGCTCTGCTCCTTGGCCATCTTGATTGATACTGGCACGAAGTCTGAAAGATATGAATGGCAGCACAGTGGTCTGCCGCAGATGCCGTAGCCACCGATTATCTTGGTCTCATCCCTTACACCGATCTGGCGAAGCTCGATTCTGGTCTTGAATACAGAAGCCAGATCTTTTACCAGCTCTCTGAAATCTATTCTGCCGTCGGCAGTGAAATAAAAGAGAATCTTGTTGTTATCAAAGGTATACTCAGCATCAATGAGCTTCATATCAAGATTGTGCTTCTTGATCTTCTCGAGACAGATTCTGAAGGCTTCCTTCTCCTTCTCTCTGTTGCTTCTCTCCTGCTCATCGTCCTTGGTGCTGGCTGTTCTGAGGACTGTCTTAAGGGGCTTGATAACCTGTTCGTCCTCAATGTCTCTGGGCTCGCCCACTACTGTTCCGTACTCAACACCTCTTGCGGTCTCTACAATAACGTGGTCACCCTTTTTGATCTCATACTTACCCGGTGAAAAGAAATATATCTTTCCGGCGGATCTGAATCTTACGCCGATAACTCTTGTCATAAACACTCCTTAATGCCCAGAAGCATCAGCTCCAGAGCTAAATCTATGTTAACATTGGAACTAATGCGATTCTTCGCAGTTTCCATGTTCTTAATAATACGATCTATCCCCTCGTAGGTGGTAGTTTTCGTAACACTACTAATATACGATACCTTGTCGGTGAAAATCAAGTGAACATCCTCTCCTGTAGCCTTATAAACCAGCATGTCACGAAACAGGAACAGGAGCACATCCATGAAGTCCTCAAGCGCAACCAGGTCGATACCCTTTTTGGCCGTCTTGGAATCTTCCTCCTCCGGCTCCAGAATGGCGTGGACTCTGTTCATGATGTCATATATCTCAAGGTTCTTAAGCTTCCCCACCAGCTCTATGGTCTCGTTCTTGAGATTCTCAAACCTCTCGTTGGAGGCAAGACTGATGGCCTTACCCACATTTCCCCTGGCAAAAGAGGCACATACCATGGCCTTGTAATCCACAATCTTACAGGTCTCCATCAGGAATTTTGTAATGGCTTCGTCCCTGGCGGGTTTCATGGGAAGCACTATGCATCTGCTTATGATAGTGGGCAGGAATGCATTGATGTTATTGGTAAGAATTATCATTACGATATAGGCCGGAGGCTCTTCCAGGGTTTTCAAAAGAGCGTTCTGGGCCGCTACGGTCATTTTTTCCCCTTCAGGAATAATGTAGATCTTATAATCACTCTCATAGGGGCGTATGACAACGTCATCACGAAGTTTCTCCCTGATGTCATCAACACCTATGCTGTTTGGCTTATCGTGGGTAATTGTGATGATATCCGGATGGTTCTCGGAAAGTGCCTTGATGCAGGAGGGACACTCATTACAGGCCTCGATATAATCGCCTTCATTCTTCCTGTGCTGGCACTGAAGTGCCTTGGCAAAGATCCTTGCAATATACTCTTTGCCCGCCTCATTCTCCCCTGAGATGATATACGCATGGGATACCTTGCCGGTCTTAAGAGCATTCTGCATATGCTCCTTCATCTGCTGTTGATCTATGATATCAGAAAAATCTGCCATTTCGCCTCTTCTCCTTAATGGACGCTATCATAATCTGTATTGTTCGAAAAGGTTGGCAGATTATTAGGGGCTTCCACCAAGAAGTCCCTAAGCTATGGGCCTATCAGGTAAAGATATCCAATAGGAGCCCCTGTATCTGTCCTATTTTAGCCAGGATGGCTATATTGTCCTTCTCATCCTTAACAAGTTCCCGGGCCAGAGCATCCAGTTCATCGTCCACCTGCCTGATGATGCCGTAGACTCTGTGACGCCCTCTCCTGTCCAGAAAGTTCTCTCTGGAAAACTCATGGGACCTTGTTACCACTTCATTCAAAAAGTCCTTGATAAGTATCCGATACCTCTGCATATCCTTGATGTCGTTTTTCTTGGAAATGCGGTCTCCCTGCTGGATAATATCCTGAAGCATCAGATTAAGACGCTCCGCAAGGCCTGTATCCTCAAGCTTACTTGTGAGCACAAATTTAAAATCCCCTGTGGCCTCCTGAACTTGCTCCGGAGCCTGGGGCTGATTGGTAGGTGTGATACCGCTTATCTTAATATCCATAAAACGCCCTCCAAATCAACGTGCTACCTCTAGTTATTATACCACAATAGAACGGGAAAAAAGTACTACCGGGGAGGGTCTTGACGAAGACATAAAATAATCCGCCTCATGGCGCAGAGCCCTCCGCCTTATCCATATAGTCTCTTATGTTAAAAGACTCTTCGGTTCGCTGCTCCTCATCGATTATCCCGGGAACCAGCTCTGTTGTATATGTATCTCCTGTATTCGGGTCCACATAGTAGCGGATCTGAGCTCCGGTGTAGGACCTGAACAGCACAACAATCTCTCCTGCTTCGCTGTTTGAAACCTCAAAGTAAGTTGTGTAATCCTCAGACCCCAGCATTCCCTCCAGATCCGGGTTGTTGGCGATGCAGTAATTCTTTACCGCTTCCAGTGCCTGCTCCTGTGTAATCACAGTATCCGCAGCATTTCCTTCTGCCTGCTCTGTCTGCTCTGCAGGTGCGTTCTCTCCTTGTACGGCCTGCTGCCCGCTCTCCGCAACAGGAATAGGCTCTTTTTCCAGCCCCGTGGCATTTTCTTTCTCCGGTCCGCAGCCTGTCAGCGCCAAAACCACGCCGCAGGTCATCAAAATAAGTCGTTTCTTCATAATTTTCCCCTCTCATTCTTAGAACTTATAGCATTTTTCTTGCTTCATCCATTGTGACGCACTTACAGAATCTGGTGGGCCACAGGAATTTGTTGTAGTAGTTGTAGCAGGACTCCTTGTCCATGTACTCGTTGTCAAAAGTGGAATTGGCATACTCCGGAACAATCACTTCCAGATCATTTCTACTACTTAATAGAGCTGAGGTATTAACCCTCAGCTCTGTGTATCACAATCTCTATTATAACTTATATTTGGAAAAGTCTGCAAACAAATCGCGGACAAAGTCTTTCAAATCGGTCTGATCTATCTCGCTCTCATAGCTTAATTCCTGTGTATGACCGTTTCTTCCCATACTGCTCAGCTTCCCTTTTACCACGATATGTCCACCTGTCTTTGCAAAAAACTCAATGAAATTGTGCTCACCGTAGGGCTCCTCTAATCTTACGTTTCCCTCTAATTTGTCATAGACTTCTTTCAAACCTTCAGCGAATACTGCTACATCTCTGGCCCCAACGTCCATTGATGAATCAGCAGAATAGCCATCACTGGTCAATCTCACGGTTAAAATGGTATTTGTGGGACACTTCAGATCTTCTTCAAAAACCTTGGGCTTTAATTCTAATGAAAAACTGCCTGACTCGATGCTAAACATTTCCCCAATTAATCCTTTCTTCTCATACAAAATCATATGTTTACAGAGTATAGAACATTTTCTTCCATATCCGCGAGAAACACCGGAATCTCTATATCTTTGATATTCACATTCACTTCCTTCTTGTTCCTTTTTCCAATCCAGTTTTTGCAAATGTTTATCTGCTTCGCACCTGAAAGAGCCGCAAGCTCAGAGATCATATTTGAGAGATCAACTATCTCCTGATTCTTAGGATCATGTCTGCCCACAGCGCTCTCGCAATCGCAGCCCCCGTCTGTTATGCGGAACTCCGTCTTAACAATCTCGGTTGACTCCTTTACCGCGGTCTTCACATCATGTCTGGTTCCCCGTGCCAGATTGTATTCATATTTCCCTATCACACTTTCATACTCTGCTTCTGATACATCACCGTTTAATGCACCATGTAAGAAAAAGCACATATTGTATCTCCCTTTTAGTATCCCATCCCGGCAAGGCCTTCTACTACGCCAAGATAAAAGTCTGTAATGTCCGACACACCTTCACCTTTTTTCCTGGTGAAACGCATCCTTCGCATATCAACTTCGTCGCAATGAGAAATCCCGCGCCGCTCTCCTCAAGGACCTCTTTTACCCTCTCCGCAAGATGCGCCGCGTTGGATTCCACCGAGCCGGAACTGTCCTGATTGCCGTAATAAATCATGCAGCCCGCTTCTTCAGGCTTTGCCGGGATTCTTCCCCAGTAATTCAGATATTTGCGGTCTCTGAAGCCCATTCCATGCACCATAAGGATTGGATATTTTAAATCGATCTTATTCATACAAAAAAAGCCTCCGGGAAATTTAGATAACCTAAGTATACCCCCCGAAGGCTCTGATAAAACTCACGGGTGAGTGTCGTTAAGGCCTCTTGTTTTACCTGATATGTAAAAATATGCCAAGAATTATCTTGTGACAATAAAGATCACAAGCCCAATGAAAATGGCAAGGATGATAATGTCAGAGATTATCTGCTCCTTCCATTTGTCATGGACATTGCCGGTTCCGTCGTTTAAATTTTCTATTCTGTCGAGGCCTTGAGTATAGGTCTCCCCTTTAAGAAAAAATCTTTTATTGTGATTCTTAAAACTTCCCATACTTCAACCTCCTGAAATATTCAGATACTCTTTTCTTTTTTGTCATCATATCATGATGACTTTCCCATGCAATATGAAGCATCTGAAATATACAGAATCTTGACTGAAATGTCAGAAAAAGAGAGGTGTTACCACCTCCCCCGATCACTTTTTTATGCTCATATATGCAATAGATTTTCTTGCACGATACCGGATAAAAATATCCTCATCATTCTCATATTTCTTAAGTAATTCAATGTTTTTGGCAGAAGGATAATACTTTATTCCCGCCATAGCCGATAATTTCAGATTCTTCCTGATAAAACGTCCGGAAAAATAGTACTCCGCACCATCTTTGATTCCCAGCTCCGCATCAGTTATATCATCGCTGTTTAAATATCTGAGAAGCAGGGGCTCCATCTCCGGAATCCCCGCTGAAGACAGCTTCTCCATAGCCATAGATAAGTAAAATGCATCCCTCGGATCCGATAGCAAAGAGACCAGCTTCAATCTGTGTTCTTTGTCTTTCATCCTGGCAAAAACAGATCCGTACTTAGCACAAATCTTTATATTGTCCTCTTTGTCTTTTGTCGGAATATAATCCTCTGAGTGTTTGAAGCAGTCGTATCCATCCATAAACATGTCAAAAAAGAGATCCATGTCCTCACTATCATCAGGATTAACCGGCACAAATCCTACGAAAAATGATACTTCATTCACATCCAAAAAATTATGCTCAGTTTTTACAGAGACAGAAACCACATAATACCTTTTCCCATTTATCTTTAATACAGTAACCTGCTTATTATCTACTTCAGTTCTTGTCTTAAGATACTCTAAATCAGAGGCTGTAGGCTTCTCCACCTCAACCTCATCAAACATTGTCGGAATCTCAATATAATCAATCCCCTCAAAGAAAATATCATCATTGGTATCATCTTCATTTCTTCGCCTGAGAAGCATCTGATCATGTGACCATGTGAAATAACACAGTCTATATGGACATTTTGACATGTTCACTCCCTCCAACACGCATGAATACTCACTTCTTCAATTGTACCATTTTTTCATTCAAATGGAATAGTCCGCCGCAACATCCAACAAAAAAGCTGCGCTACGGATAAACTCCGTCGCACAGCTCTGTCAGCTCATTTTATAAAAAACTTTTGATATACCCCGTTATCTCCTGAATGCAGCTCTCGATCTCTGCATTATTGAAGAAACGTTTGGTAACGCCGGCCTCTGCGATCTTCTCCTCTGAGAAGTCCTCTTCATCAGCCAAAAAGCGTCTGCACATCTCGTCGTACTTGGGATGTTCCTGCTTGGCCTCACGGTGCATGGCACGCTCAAGACGAGTCCTGGCGTCCACATCAATAAGCAGCGGAACCACATTCTCACTTCCGAAGTAGTCCCTTGTATAACAGTATGACTCCAAAGTTCCGATAACCAGATAGTTGCCGGTCTTAAGGTCGATCTGCCCGTCATCCGCAGTAAAGTAGCGCCATGGACCATAATTGGTGTGATATGTGCGCTCCTCGATGATCTTTTTTGCCGCCTTAAGAGACTGGTAATCCTCTTCACTCTTGAAGAAATACTGAACCCCATCAGTTTCTCCGTCCCGCATCGGGCGGGTTGTGTAGAGCACCACCATCTTAAGCGCCAGCTCCTCATCCTTGATCAAAGACTTGTAGATGGTGTCCTTGCCGGATGTGCTTTTTCCCATTAAAAGAAATATCTTCCCCATAATCGAAATTCCTTTATATATCCATTAATTTAACCAAATGATGAAGGTAATATCTTCCCCCATATCTCCATCATCAATTCAATATCAGAGTTCTTCCACTCTGATCATATTTGTTCTGCCCGGAATTCCAAGAGGCACTCCTGCTGTGAGAACCACCTTGTCGCCGGCCTTAAGATAGCCTGCATTCTTGGCTGAGTTGATAGCCTCTCTGAAGAGCTCGTCAGCTGTATCCTCCTGTCTGATGTGCAGAGGTGTTACGCCCCACATAAGGTTGGCCTGTCTGCAAACAGTAGGATTGATGGTGCAGGCAATGATCTGGCAGTTTGGCTTGTATTTGGAAACCATGCTGGCAGTAAAGCCTGACATCGTTACTGTAAGAATAGCATCTGCATTGAGCTCAGCTGCAATATTGCAGGTAGCGTGTGAAATAGCTGTAGTTGCATCGATAGGTGCGTAGTCTCTCTTGTGAAGTCTTCCTACGTAGTCGATGTCAGCCTCTGTACGCTCAGCAATTCTTGCCATGGTCTTAACCGCCTCAACAGGATAATCTCCTGAAGCAGTCTCACCTGAGAGCATGATTGCTGTTGTTCCGTCGTAAATAGCGTTGGCAACGTCAGTAACCTCAGCTCTTGTCGGACGGGGATGATGGATCATGGAATCCAGCATCTGGGTAGCAGTGATAACGTACTTACCCTCAGACTCAGCGAGCTTGATCATCTCCTTCTGGATAACAGGTACGTCCTCAAAAGGAACCTCAACACCCATGTCACCTCTGGCAACCATGATTCCGTCTGCCTCTTTGAGGATGTCCTTAAGGTTGTTGATACCCTGCATGCTCTCGATCTTGGCAATGATCTTCATCTGGCTGTTCTTTTCCTTAAGGATCTCTCTGATATCAAGAACATCCTGTCTGGTTCTTACGAAAGAAGCAGCTACAAAGTCAAATCCCTGCTCACAGCCAAAAATAATATCGCTCTTATCCTGCTCTGAAAGATAAGGCATTGTGAGCTCCGCACCGGGAACATTTACGCCCTTCTTATCTGATACAGGTCCGCCGTTAACTACTGTGCAGACGATATCCTCGCCTGTTACTTCATCGACTCTAAGCTCGATAAGACCATCATCGATAAGAATAGTATTTCCGCTCTTAACGTCGCTTGGAAGCTGCTTGTAAGTGATGGAAACTTCCGTTTTTGTTCCGAGGATCTCTCTTGTAGTAAGAGTAAACTTCTGACCTGACTCAAGCTCTTCCTTGTGATTCTCAAAGTCCTTAAGTCTTATCTCAGGTCCCTTGGTATCAAGCATTACTGCCACAGGAAGCTCAAGCTCGTCGCGAAGCTTCTTGATTCTGTCGTATTTTCTCTTGTGCTCCTCATGTGAGCCGTGTGAAAAGTTAAATCTTGCTACGTTCATACCTGCCAGCATGATCTCTCTGAGCTTCTCCTCGCTCTCGCTGGCAGGTCCAATAGTACAAATAATCTTGGTCTTACGCATATTAATCCTTCCTGAAAAAAAATAAATCACCCAATACTCAGTTTTTTGCTAAGACCCGTAATGAGCATGTCTCTATGCTCGCACTAGTATCTTAATACCTGCAACGTGGCCTTACCGTCATCAGATACTTCCACGCCCTGCAGGTTCATCTCCCTGCTGAGGTATCCCTTTAATTCACGGATCATCTCTTCTGAAACGATCTCTCCCGGCGCAAGAAGCGGTATCCCGGGTGGATACAGATTAACAAAATCTCCCGAAATCCTGCCGGATGCCTTCTCTAAAACAACCTTCTCCTTCACTGCGTCCCAGGCCTTATACAGCGGTTCTGCAACTTTTGGCAAAGAGACTGTCGTACACCTGCCGTCAACATTGCCACTATCGCCGGAATCTTCTTTGCCGGAAACATTGGTCCCCGGTTCCTTGGCGATTAATCGAGCATCAATATCCTTAATTGCCTCAATTAGCCTGTCTATGCCTGCCTCCTTATCCCACCCCGAGATAATGGCCAAAGCATAGTAATTTCCTGACATTTCAAGTTGCAGTGAATATTCCTCGCGTAGTATATCATAAAGTTCCTTGCCTGTCATGGCATGTTTGTTTACAAAAATCAGTACTTTTGCGGGGTCTTCTATGTCACTTCTGCCTACAACCTTTAAGATACTGCATTTTTCGCAGGCTTTTTGTATTTTTTCCCTAAAATACAGGAGCCTTGAGAAGAACTCCTCCCCATTTTCCTCAATTTCCTTCATGCACAGATCGATTGAGGACATAAGTACATAAGAAGGACTTGAGGACTGATATACTCGCAAAAAGCGTTTCAGCAGCTCCTTATCAACAAGGTCTCCCCGGACATGTATCAGCGCTGTCTGTGTCATGGAAGGAAGCGTCTTGTGAACACTGTGCACCACAATATCCGCCCCTTGATGCACAGCGCTATCAGGGATTGTGTAACCGTTTTCCCCACTTTCCTTGTTCTTGTTTAGCCCAAAATGCGCTCCGTGAGCAGCATCCACGATAAGAGGGATTCCATATTCGTGGCAGACCTTGGCGATTCCTGCGACATCTGAGCATTTTCCTTCATAGGTCGGGGATGTTATAAACACAGCCTGGATTCCGGAACTTTTTCTAATTCCTGCATTTCCACATGATATGTCACCGAAATCAATATTGCCCCCTTGATTACTGTCAGATTTTGCCTCTGTGCTGGCAGACATGCTTTCCCCCAGTGCTCTTCTCACATCCTCCGCTGTGTAACTATCAGGAATTCCGTACCTAACGTCCTGCTTATAAGGAAGATAGCTGATATCCAGCCGCCTTAAATACGCAGCATGATAAAAAGATTTATGGCTCCCTCTTGCTGCAAGGATCCTGCCCCCTTCTGTTACTGCCGCGGATACAGCACTAAGAACTCCGCAGCTACTGCCGTTCACAAGAAAATAAGTCTTTTCTGCGCCATAGAGCCTGTTGGCCCTCTCCTCAGCCTCCAGGATTATTCCCTCTTCGTCGTGAAGATTGTCGTAGCCGTCTATTTCTGTAATATCACATCGAAAAGCACCCTTCATCGGGGTGCTCTCAAGGTTTCTTTTATGTCCCGGCATGTGAAAAGGATACATATCACTGTCGGAGAGTTTAATAAGTTCCCTGTATAACTCAGGCATAATTAACTCTTATCTTTCCCTTCTTAAGCTTAAGTGTCTCAAGTGTGGAAGCATATTTATCTGCCATGCAGACAACCCATGCCTCTCTGCAGCGCGGCGGCTTAACAGTTAACGGCCACATGTGCTTGCGAATTATCTCTTTTTCCCTCTCTGAAAGAGAAAAATCTCTTGTGGCATTCTTAAGAGCGATTCCCGGATGATAGAATCCATGGAGCTTGGGATGAATATTTCCCGGCGCCTCTCCGTCATGCCAGTCATAGAGGAAATAGTCATGAAGGAGGGCTCCTCTTACCATCTGTCTCTCCTTGGCATTGATGCCAAGCTTTCTGTTGAGCTTGATCGCACACAAAGCAACATGGATACAGTGCTCAAACACCGTAACATTTCCATGCTGAATAAAAGTCTTGAGCGTTAAGAATTTCTCGGAGGAAAGAATATCGGCAGCATGCTTGATCAGCAGCTCCTTGTACTCCTCATCCGCTTCCAGCTCATTTAATATCTCAGGGTCAAAAGCATTCGAATCGTACCCTCTTATATCCAGTACGCGCCTTAAGATCTCGCGCTCTTCTCTATCAAATCTATGCATAACAACTCCGAATAATCATCAAAATTCCGCTTTTTTGCTGTTTACATAATACCATACATTAACTAATAAACAATAAAAAACGAAAAAACTCTTGGTAAAGAATTATTACCTGTTTTTGATCAGTCTTTCGTACTCATCTACAAGCGAAGTGAAGTAAGAAAGCGCATAGTCATAGGTCTCCTCCGACAAAGGATCCACGCCTGCCATTCCAAGAAGCTCTACCGGGGATGCTGAATTTCCTTTTTTCAAAAACTCCACATATTCCTTGGAAGCCCCCTCTTCACCGGAGATTCTCTCAGCAATTGATGCCGCATAAGCCACATCAGCTGCATACTGGTATACGTAATATACGTAGTAAAGATGCGGAATCGAGGCCCACTGATACTTGGAGTCCTCAAAGTACTTAACGCTGTCGCCTCTGTACTCCTTCGTAAGCTCCGCCCACTTATCGCTAAGATCCTCTGCATCAAGGGCCTGGCCGGACTCCACGATCTTGTACATATAATCCTCAAACTCTGAGTACATCATCTGAGTGAAGAATGTCCCGGCAAACATGTTGATCGCACATTCAAGGTAAAAAAGCTTCTCATCATCAGACTCAGCATTATCCATCATATAGGTGTAATACAGCAGCTCATTAGTGGTGGAAGCCACCTCCTGAGTGAATATTGTAGGATTCTGATAAGCCGCAGGCTGACACTCCGAAGAATACATGTCATAGACCGCATGTCCCATCTCATGGGCAATAGTGCTGACATCATCGGCATATCCCGCATAGTTGAACAAAACCCAAGGGAGATATTCTGAAGAAAGCTTGGTCTCATAGGCTCCTGAATTCTTGTTGTCGGCAGGATACACGTCCACATGACCGCTTGAAATAATCTCCTTAAAATGATCGATGTAGTCATCTCCCAGAACTGATAATGAATCTATAACCTCATCAACGGCTTCGTCATATCCTATCCTGCTCCTGTAATAATATGATACAGGCTGTGACATGTTATAGCTGTATTGCTCAGTAAGTCCAAGACCCTCCGCATGAAGGTCAAGGTACCTCTGATACTCGGGAATACCCTTGTGCGCCGCATTGATCAGCATATCAAATACAGCCGTATCAAGATCATAATCGGAAAAAGCATCATCCAGCGTTGTTTCCTCATTATTAAGGACCGCTGATGCATAGGCCTGGGAGCAATTCTCCTCAAGGAGGGCTGCAAATGTATTTGCGAAGTTTTTGTATCTGGTCAGATAAGTCTTAATAGCCTCTACCTTGAATTCTTCGCTGTATTTGGAACTTCCCAATATCTTATAGTACAATTCTTCGTTCAGTTCCTCTATGGAACCGTTAGGCATCTTGATCATCGGATAAGGAAGCTCTACATTATCCAAAATATCAAATATATCCTCAGCATATCCCATTCCCATGGAAAGCGTGGATGCCACCAGCTTCTCATCCTCGGAAAGAGGCTCATAGTCCGGATCCACATAATGCCTTAGCCAATACTCATTCCCTTTGAAAATGGGGTCAGAGAATATTTCCTTTCTCTCTTCCAGGGAAAGCTCAAAAATCTCCGTATCTGCAAAGCCGCATTTCTGCTGTTCAATTCTGTCCATCTGATCAAGCTTCGCCTGCATGTTCTTAAAGACTGCGTCCGTAGCATCAAGCCCTGTTCCAAGATTAGCATACATCCACAGCTTTCTCTGTATACTTGTAAGCTCTGTAAAATATGCGAAATCAAAATACTCCTTAATTGTCTTGGCGTTATTTAACTTCCCCTTGAATTTATCATAGCCTGAAAGCATGGCCATGGCCTTATCATAGTCCGCCTGCCATTCCTCTTCACTTGCATACACAGACTCAAGATCCCAGGTTACCGGATATTTTCCCTGCTCCTGACTAATGGAATAATCGACATCTGAATTATTTATCAGTCCCTGTCTTCCGCAGGCGGTAAGCATTGTTACAGTAAGTCCCAATGCGATCAGTCTCTTAATAATTCTCTTACTCATAACCAATTACTCCTCAAACAACCGTTTTACTAACAGTCAGTTCCTTAATCATACCATAAATGCTATAAATAAAAAAAATCCCGAACATCTCGGGATTAATAAAAAAAAGATGCCTAGAGTCGGAATCGAACCAACGACACGAGGATTTTCAGTCCTCTGCTCTACCAACTGAGCTATCTAGGCACATAGTAGCGGGGACAGGATTTGAACCTATGACCTTCGGGTTATGAGCCCGACGAGCTTCCAGACTGCTCCACCCCGCGTCATTATAAATCCGTACCGCGTACGAATTATATGATTTATTGCTTATTGCAATAAAAAAATGGATGGCGGTGGATTCGAACCACCGAAGCAATTTGCAGCAGATTTACAGTCTGTCCCCTTTGGCCACTCGGGAAGCCATCCATAGAGCCGATGAGCGGACTCGAACCGTTAACCTGCTGATTACAAATCAGCTGCTCTGCCAATTGAGCCACATCGGCTTATACACACACCTATGGTAATGATGTGTATAAGTGGGGCCTACAGGGCTCGAACCTGTGACCCTCTGCTTGTAAGGCAGATGCTCTCCCAGCTGAGCTAAGACCCCGGTCATCGAAATGAATAAATATGAAGTTGAGCGACCCGAAGGGGGTTCGAACCCCTGACCTCCGCCGTGACAGGGCGGCGCTCTAACCAGCTGAGCCACCGGGCCATTTTAGGTTTTGCACCTTCAAAACCGAACACTGAATATCTTAATCCATTTTCCCTTTGTTCCTATACCAACTATTCGTTGGATAAGCCCTCGACCTATTAGTACACATCAGCTGAACACGTTACCGTGCTTACACCTTGTGCCTATCTAACCTCATACTCTCTAAGGGGTCTTACTGCTTGC
>NZ_JANSWL010000004.1:0-1402 GCF_028539135.1 Butyrivibrio sp. DSM 10294
CATCAGCTGCAAGCTTTGCTTTGGTTGCTGCTTTTGTAGCTGCTTTCCCTGCGGCATTTGCTGCATTAGCCTTGGCATCCAGATCCTGAGCCTTGAGAAGCGCTTCTGATACTACCTGAAGAGTAAGGTTCTCTTCATCAGTGAGCTTCTTCTCTGCAGCTACTGCTGCTGCGTATGCTCCGGTTTCAGGATCATTTATAGCCTTTGCTGCGGCATTTGCTGCCTGTGCTGCATCTCTTGCGTCCTCAGCTGCCTTTTCAGCTGCTTCCTTAAGTCTATCGGCTTCATTTG
The DNA here is from genome assembly GCF_028539135.1 of Butyrivibrio sp. DSM 10294. Lineage (NCBI taxonomy): Bacteria > Bacillati > Bacillota > Clostridia > Lachnospirales > Lachnospiraceae > Butyrivibrio > Butyrivibrio sp. DSM 10294. The sequence goes on from NZ_JANSWL010000004.1 coordinate 292, forward strand.
CATCTGCCTGACTTAATGCTGCTTCATATCTTCTCTTTGCTTCCTTGTATGCGTCCAGGGCTGCCTGTGCTGCCTCTGCTGCTGTTGTCTTATAGCCCTTTGCATCGTCTGTGCCGTTTGCTGCATTAGCTGCACTACGCGCCTCTGTAGCTGCCTGCTTTCCATCTACATCGGTTGTATTCTTAGATGCTTTTTCTGCTTCGCCGGCTGCTTCATTTGCTGCCTCTGCTGCCTCTGCTGCTTCATTTGCTGCCTCTGCTGCCTCAAGAGCAGCGGTCTTGGCATCCAGTACTTCACTCAATTTAGGAGCTGAACCATCTGCATGTACTGCAGACTCTGCGGTAGTCTTGGCAATTGTAGCCTCACCAGCCTTATCTGAAGCTCTCTGTGCTTCTCTCTGTGCTGTATCTGCTGCTGTCTTAGCATCAATTGCGGCTTGTCTGTCTGCGTCAAGATCACTCTTAGCTTGTTCTGCCAGAGCCTTTGCTTCAGTAGCTGCTGTTCTAGCTGCCTTTGCTGCGGCTTCTGCTGTAGCTGCTGCTGTTCTTGTCTCAGATGCTACCCGCTCTGATGCTGCATTATCTGCTGCATTCTTGGCTGCAAGTGCTTCCTTATCTGCTGCAGCTGCCAGGCTCTCAAGATTATTTACTGCAGTATTTACGGCTTTAATTGTATCCTCTTTAGTATTTTTAAGATTGCTTACAGCTGTTTCCAATGCTTTTAACGCACCTTCATTTTCATCTGTTATAGCCTTTGCTGCATTTTCAGCTGCTGTCTTAGCTTTGTTTGCTTCGCTGTCAAGTACTGTCTTTGCAGCCTGTATAGCACTGTTAAGATCTGTAACAGCTCCTGTTGCTTTTTCATTAGCACTCTGGGCTGTTTTCGTAGCTTCTGCTGCTGTCTGAACCGCACCGGAAGCTGTGGACAAAGCTGTTGTATCACTGCAGGATTCTGCAAGTTTCTTGGCATTATCTGCTGCTGTCTGAGCTTCCTTGGCTGTGTTTACTGCATTAAGTGCCTGTGTTGCAGCCTCATTGGCCTCTTTCAGTGCTTCTGTTGCAGCTGCTATCTTGCCGGAGGTTACGTTGACATCCTTGAGTGCTGTAACTGC